>CP015195.1:1322540-1653175 GCA_012221805.1 Pasteurellaceae bacterium RH1A
ACGCCCAATCCGCTACTACCAAGGCGTGCCAAGCCCAGTAAAACGCCCGGAATTAGTGGATATGGTTATCTTCCGTGAAAACTCGGAAGACATTTACGCAGGCGTGGAATGGGCCGCTGGCACGGCCGAGGCTGACAAGGTTATCGCCTTCTTGCAAAATGAAATGGGCGTGAAAAAAATCCGCTTCCCGCAAGAGTGCGGCATTGGTATCAAGCCGGTTTCCAAAGAGGGTACACAACGCTTGGTGCGTGCGGCTCTCCAATATGTGATCGACAATGATCGGGATTCTCTCACCCTGGTTCATAAGGGCAACATTATGAAGTTCACCGAAGGGGCTTTCAAAGAATGGGGTTACCAAGTGGCCAAGGAATTTGGGGCAGAACCGCTTGATGGCGGCAGCTGGCATAAGATGACTAACCCGAAAACCGGCAAGGAAATCATCATTAAGGACTCCATTGCTGATGCCTTCTTGCAAGAAGTCTTGCTCCACCCAGCGGACTACGATGTTATAGCCACCCTCAACCTTAACGGCGACTATATTTCAGACGCCCTAGCCGCTCAAGTAGGCGGAATTGGTATCTCCCCAGGGGCTAATATTGGTTTTGAAGCCGCTATTTTTGAAGCCACCCACGGCACGGCACCAAAAATTGCGGGCCAAAACAAGGCCAATCCAGGCTCTATTATCCTAAGTGGTGAGATGATGTTGCGCCACCTAGGCTGGCTTGAAGCGGCAGATCTAGTGGTAAAAGGTATGGAACAGGCTATTTTAAACAAAACAGTGACCTTCGATTTTGCCGAAACGCTTGAAAACGCCACATTATGCTCAACCAGCGAATTTGCCGATAAAGTGGTTGAAAATATGTAATTTTTTGCAAATGAACCAAACCCTGCACGTGCAGGGTTTCTTTTTGCTTACAGAAAGAGTGTAATTATTATTTTACACTGTAAAATAATTCGTGCATTTCTGATTTTCTCTGCTAGAATGTGGCTGTTTTTTTATTAGCGAGGTCTGATTATGATGAACAAAACTCTGGGCACCACCTTACTGGTGGCAGGCACCATGATCGGTGGGGGGATGCTGGCCATGCCGCTCACCTCCGCAGGCATTGGTTTTGGTTTTACCCTATTTTTACTTTTTGGCCTATGGGCCCTTTTAACCTTTAGTGCGCTCCTTTTTGTGGAAATCTACCAAACCGCAGACAAGGATGCCGGCTTTGGCACCCTGGCCCACAAATATTACGGCACCTTTGGTCGGATTGTGGCGACAACCGTCTTGGTGATCTTCCTCTATGCCCTGGTGGCCGCCTATGTCACGGGTGGAGGTTCTATCTTGGCCAGTATTTTGCCAGTTTTAACCGATGCTGACACTCACAGCAAAATCGCCATGGTGCTCTTTACCCTTTTCTTTGGCGCCTTTATTGTTTTAGGCACCAAAAGCGTGGACAAACTCAACCGCCTGGCCTTTGTACTTATGATTGCCGGCCTTGTCGTAGTGCTAGGTTTGATGCTGCCAGAAGTCAAACTAGATAACCTTATGGCCATGCCGATTGACAAGGCCCTCATCATTTCCGCCAGCCCAGTCTTCTTTACCGCCTTTGGCTTCCACGGTTCTATTCCTAGCCTCAACTACTACCTAGAAGGCAACACCAAGGCGCTCCGTTTTGCCATTATTGTTGGCTCTCTCATCACGTTAGTGGCCTACATCTTATGGCAGTTCTCCACCCATGGCATTTTGAGCCAGGGCACTTTCTTGGCTATTTTAGAGCAAGATCCAACCCTCAACGGCCTGGTGCAGGCCACCTTAACCGTCACAGGCAGCCCGATTATTTCCACCGCTGTGAAAGTGTTCTCCGCTCTGGCCTTGATTACCTCTTTCTTGGGCGTGGCACTGGGCCTGTTTGAATGTTTAGAAGACCTGCTTAAAACCTCCTTTAAGATTGAAGCAGGCCGTTACACGCTAGGCCTAATTACCTTCTTACCACCGCTGGCCTTTGCCATCTTCTACCCAGAAGGCTTTATCTTAGCCCTAAGCTATGCCGGCCAAATGTTTGCCTTCTATGCCATCGTCCTGCCAATCGCCTTGGTTTGGAAGGTGCGTAAACAACATCCTAACCTGCCATACCGTGTTTGGGGCGGCAATGCCATCCTCTTCTTGGTTTTAGTGCTGGGCGTGATGATTGTCTCCATTCCTTTTGTTATCCAAGCCGGCTACCTGCCAAAAGTGGTGGGCTAACAATATTTGCTTATAGGCTCTTGGACGAAATTTTGTTACAATTCCGTAAATTTTCGCTTAGGAGCCTACATGAGTATCCGAATTTTACCCCAAGAAGAAATCAAACAAGCGGCCTCGTCCTTCCACAACCCGCCGCTTCTCTTTGCTAACCCTAAAAACCTCTACCACCGCCGGGCCAAACGCTTGCGTCAGTTGTCAGAAGATCACCCCTTGGGCAACTACCTGGTTTTCGCCGCAAATTTGGTGGAAACCCAGCTAGACCTGCTAGAAAACTTCCCACTTGCAGATTTTTCTGAAAAATTGACCGCTTGTATCGCTGCCAACGAGGGCGAAAAACCGCTCAATGCCAAACACTTCCAGCGTGATCCTGTTTGGCGGGATCTGCTCTTGGTTATGGTGGACAAATTCAAACCTTATGCCTCTGAAGCGGCTCAACCAACCCTCGAATGGTTTATCAAGGCCTCCAGTTCTGAATTGGAAAACATGGCAGACAGCCTCCTGAATGAACGTTATGAAGAAGTGGGGGCAGACAAGGCCGTCTTTTTATGGGCCGCCCTTTCCCTTTATTTCACTCAACTGGCCCAGCAGCTGCCTCGTAATATTGAGGAAACCTATGGCGAAGGCCGCCACACCTGCCCAGTCTGTGATGCAGCCCCTGTGACCAGCGTGGTACATTTTGGCGACACCCAAGGCCTGCGCTATTTGCATTGTTCCTTGTGCGAAAGCGAGTGGAACATGGTGCGGGTTAAATGCTCCAACTGCGAGCAAACAGGCAAGCTAGACTATTGGAGCCTGGACAGCGTGGACGCAGCCGTGAAGGCTGAAACCTGTGGCGACTGTGAAAGCTACCTCAAGGTGCTATATCAGGAAAAAGATCCCCATGTTGAACCTGTAGCCGATGATTTGGCCAGCCTTTTCCTTGACGATGAAATGGAGAAAAAAGGCTTTGCCCGCAGTGCGGTTAATCCTTTCTTATTTATGGATTGCAATGTGGGGTAATTCTTCTTGCCCCAAAGGGGCAAAATCATGCTTAACCTAGGGTAACTTGGTTACCCTAGGGAATAAATCCCCCGCTGCTCGGAACAGCAAATTTTCCATATCACAAAGCAAGATTTTATGGCAAAATAAGCCCAATTTTCTCAACACAAAAGGTGTAACCATGAGCTGGATTGAAAGAATTTTAGGAAAAAATACCTCGGCAAGCGGCAGCAAATCCAAAATCCCTGAAGGGGTCTGGACAAAATGCAGCAGCTGCGAACAGGTTTTATACAGCGAAGAACTCAAACGTAATTTGGAAGTCTGTCCAAAATGCGACCACCACATGCGGATCAACTCCCGCCTACGCCTAACCAATTTGTTAGACCCAGAAACGGCTGTCGAAATCGCCGCTGATGTCGAGCCGCAAGATATCCTCAAGTTTAAGGATCTGAAAAAATACAAGGATCGCTTAAGTGCTGCCCAAAAACAAACAGGTGAGAAGGATGCCTTTATTGTAATGGAAGGTAAACTCTACGATATGCCGGTTGTGGTTGCGGCCTTTAACTTTGAGTTTATGGGCGGCTCTATGGGATCGGTGGTCGGTTCAAAATTTGTGCGTGCCTGTGAGCGTGCCTTGAGCCAAAATATTCCCTTTATCTGCTTCTCCGCTTCAGGCGGTGCTCGTATGCAGGAGGCACTTTTCTCGCTTATGCAAATGGCTAAAACCAGTGCCATTCTTGCCCGTATGCGTGAGCTAGGTGTGCCTTTTATTTCTGTCCTCACCGACCCAACCCTGGGCGGGGTATCGGCCAGCTTGGCCATGTTGGGCGACATCAACATTGCAGAACCTAAAGCCCTAATCGGCTTCGCTGGCCCTCGTGTTATTGAGCAAACCGTGCGGGAAAAACTGCCAGAAGGCTTCCAACGCAGTGAGTTCCTCTTGGAAAAAGGGGCCATTGATATGATCGTTCACCGTAAGGATATGCGTGATACCCTCGCCCGCATTGTGGCCAAAATCACCAACCAAGCCTCGCCCTTTAAAACAGGCGAATTGATTGTTGAGGCCGAAGAAGCAAAAGAAGCAAAAGAAGCAGTAGAAGAAGAAAACCGCTAATGACCCACCTCATTACCCCTAAAGCCACGGATTCATTGGAAACGTGGCTTTCCTATTTGGAACAAAGCCACTTCAAACCCATTGATATGGGCTTGGAGCGGATTAAATCCGTGGCCCAAGAGCTTGATCTCCTCAAGCCTGCCCCCTATGTGATTACCGTGGCCGGCACCAACGGCAAGGGTTCCACCTGCAAAATGCTAGAAACTGCCTTGCTCAAGGCCGGCAAGCGAGTGGGCGTCTATTCCTCGCCCCACCTGATTCGCTATAACGAACGGGTGCGGGTTCAGGGGCAAATGCTGGCTGACCAAGCCCATATTGATTCCTTTGCCTTTATTGAGCAAAACCGCAATCAATCCCTAACCTATTTTGAGTTCAGCACCCTGTCCGCCCTCTATCTCTTTAAGCAGGCAGGCCTGGATGTAGTGATCCTCGAAGTGGGCCTAGGCGGACGTTTGGATGCCACAAATATTGTTGATCCTGACTTTGCCGTGATTACCTCTATCGACATCGATCATGTTGAATTCCTTGGCGACAATCGAGAAGATATTGGTCGGGAAAAAGCAGGTATTTTCCGCCCCAATATTCCTGTAGTGATTGGTGAACCCGACTGCCCAAATTCTATTTTAGAAAGGGCAGATTCGTTAAACTGTCACGTTTTTAGACGAAATGTAGATTGGATATTTGAGCAAAAATCAGACCGCTTGTACTGGCAATCAAGCAGCAAAAACTTGGTAAATTTACCCCTGCCGCAGATTCCTCTGCCCAATGCCGCCACCGCCTTGGCTGTACTGACCAATCTGCCCTTTGAAATCAGCGATGAAATTCTGCATGAGAGCCTCAGCCAAGCCCAGCTAGCCGGCCGTTTTCAAACCTTAGGTCCGCAGGATTTTGTCAATTTCGCTCAAAAAACACCGCTTGCAAGAGTGATCATTGATGTTGGCCACAACCCCCATGCTGCCCGCTACTTGGCCAGCCGCTTGGCAGAGCTGAAAGCAGCTGGGCAAAAAATCTATGCCGTCTTCAGCGTCTTAAAAGACAAGGACTTAAGTGGTATTGTTGAGCCACTAGCCCAAATTATTGATGAATGGCACTGCGTAGGCCTAGATAATTACCGAGGCCAAAGCGGGGAAGAGGTGCTGACCAAACTCAAGATAGAACTTCCGCAGGCCAAGGCCCAAAGATACCCCAATATCGCCACCGCCACCCAGCATTTATTCGAGCAGGCTGGCTCAAATGATATTGTCTTGGTGTTTGGATCTTTTTATACCGTGGCGGATTTTTTATTGTTTTTGGAAGCCTAGAGGAAGTTATGGGTAGGGGCAAATCACATTTGCCTCATAGATGGCGCCAGCGTCCTCGCTGGTGCCTTTTCGATTGAGAAGTTTGCGGCACCAGCCTGGAGGCTGGCGCCATCAAAAGTAGGGGCAAATTATATTTGCCCCTAACATCACCACAAGCGGTAACATTTGCAAAAAATCTTGCAGATCTTACCGCTTGTGTTTTTTAAGCCCTAAACTTGCTATAAACCAGCGCTCCCATAAAAATCACGGCCTGGGTGATGATAATACAGGCCCCGGTTGAACCGTCTATATGATAGCTAATCAAAGTTCCCAAGAGAGTGGAGCTGATAGAGGAGGCCAGAGCCACAGCGATCATATGGTCGAATTTTTTGGTTAGTAGGAAGGCGGTAATGCCAGGGGAGATGAGCATAGCCACCACCAAGATAACCCCGACCACCTGCATTGCACTCACAATGGTCAAGGCCAGCAAGATCAAGAGACCGTAGTGCAAGCGTTTGACTGGCAGGCCGGCCACTCGGGCGTGGCTGGGGTCGAAGCAGTAGAGTAGCAGATCTTTTCGTTTAAGAAAGACCAGTAGGAAAATCACCACCGACATTGCCACGCTCTGCCACATATCGCTTTGGCTAATGCCTAGGAGGTTGCCGAAGAGGATGTGCATGAGGTGCTGGTTGGTTTCGATCTTGGCGAACATTACAAGCCCTAGGGCGAACATTCCAGAAAAGACAATGCCCATCACAGTGTCTTCCTTGATTCGGCTATTCTCCTTGAGGTAGCCCACGCTTAAGGCACAGAAAATGCCTGAGACAAAGGCCCCGATGGAAAGGGGCAGGCCAACCAAAAAGGCTAGAATAATGCCCGGCAGGACGGCGTGGGAGATGGCATCACCCATCAAAGACCAGCCTTTCAGCACTAAGTAGCAGGAGAGAATGGCACAGATAATGGCCACAAAGAGGGCGGTAATCAGGGCATTCTGCATAAAGGGGTAGCTAAGCGGTTCGCTAAACCAGTTAATGAGGCCGTCCATTATTTTTCCTCCCTGATTTTGGGCTGGCGTAGCAGGCCATATTTAGGCGAGAAGAAAAAGGCCAGCAGGAAGAGGGCGGTTTGTAGGCAGACAATCAGGCCGCCCGTTGCCCCGTCTAAAAAATAGCTCAAATAGGCCCCGCAGGCACTGGTGATAAAGCCCAGGCTGGTGGCGATGATGGCTAATTTCTTGAAATCATCAGTGAGTAGATAGGCAGTCGCCCCAGGAGTAATAACCATCGCAATCACCAAAATGGCCCCCACGGTCTGCAAGGCCCCGACCACGCAGGCACTCAAGAGCGTAAAGAACAGCACCTTGTAGCGAGTAGGCGAAAGGCCAACGGTGGAGGCGTGGCTTTCATCAAAAAAGACCAGGAGCAGATCCTTCCAGAAGATGAGAAGGCAGGCCAGTGAAATGCCTGAAATAATCAGCACCTGCACCACATCCTCATCGGCAATGCCTAGAATGTTGCCCAGGATAATGGCCTGCACATCCACTGAAGTGGGGTTAAGCGACACAATCAAGAGGCCGATGGCAAAAAAAGTGGTGAAGATAAAGCCAATTACGGCATCTTCCTTGAGTTTGGTAATGGATTTGATCCAGAGAATGGCCAGCGAGGCTAAGAGGCCGGAGAAAAAGGCACCGAGAGCATAGGGTAGGGAGAGGGCATAGGCAATGGCCACACCCGGCACAACCGAGTGGGACAGGGCATCGCCAATCAGCGACCAGCCCTTGAGCATCAGATAAGAAGAAAGGAAGGCACACACGCCGCCGACTACGCTGCTGACAAAAATGGCCTTGAGCATATATTCGTAGCCAAAGGGTTCTAAGAGAAGGTCTAACATCAGTGCTTGCCCTCGTGGCTCTTGTCCAGTGGGGCGGGCGGGTCGTTCTTGGTCTGGCCATAGAAAACGGCCGGCCGTTCATCATCGGTCAGCACGGTGACGGCCCGGCTGTCGTCGTCATCGTGCAGGTGTTCGCCTTGAAGTTTAATATGGCGGAGCACGCCGCCGAAAACCCGTTCCAGGTTTTCCTGGTTGAAGGTGGTTTCGGTCTTGCCCACGGCCAAAACCGTGCGGTTGATCATCACCACCTGATCACAAAAATCGGGGACGGAGCCTAAATTATGGGTGGAAACCAGGATCAAATGCCCCTCATCTCGGAGCTGGCCTAAGAGTTCCACAATGGCATTTTCGGTTTTGACATCCACGCCGGTAAAAGGCTCGTCTAAGAGAATAATTTTACTCTGCTGGGCCAAAGCACGGGCCAGAAAGACCCGTTTTTTCTGCCCGCCTGACAGCTCGCCAATTTGGCGGTCGGCCAGGTGGGCAATATCGACCCGTTGCATAGCTTGTTGAACTTGAACCCTGTCGGCTTCCTTGGGAATCCGCAGGAAGTTCATATAACCATAACGCCCCATCATCACCACATCGTAAACCGACACTGGGAACTGCCAGTCCACCTCCTCGCTTTGCGGCACATAGGAGACCAGGTTCTGCTTGAGGGCTTCCTTAATAGGTAGGCCGCAGAGGCTAACCTTGCCCTTGATGGGCTTAACCAAACCCATAATGGCCTTAAAGAGGGTGGATTTTCCTCCCCCGTTTACGCCCACCAGGGCACAGGTCGTGCCTCCAGTCAGCGAAAAGGAGGCATCGTGCAAGGCCAGGTGGCCGTTGTTGTAGCGAACAGCAATATCCTCAACAGCAATGGAGGCGGGCAGGGGCGTGGTCATTATTTTTCAAAGCCTTTTACAATAGTCGTGACGGTTGTATTTAACAAATCAATATAGGTTGGTACGGGGCCGTCTTGGGTGGACAGGGAGTCCACATAGAGCACGCCGCCGTATTTGGCCTTGGTTTCTTTAGCGACTTGTTTAGCAGGTTTATCCGAAATGGTGCTTTCGCTAAAGACCACCGGGATTTTATTCGCTTTTACCGTATCGATCAACTTACGCACCTGTTGTGGCGAACCTTGTTGCTCGGCATTGATAGGCCAGAGGTAGGCTTCCTTGTAGCCATAGTCCTGAGCCAGGTAGCTAAAGGCCCCTTCACTGGTCACCAACCAACGCTGGGCTTCTGGCACCTGCATGAGTTTGGCTCGCAGTGGTTCATCTAAACCCTTGATTTTTTGGGCATAGGCCTGGGCGTTTTTGGCATAGGCTTCCGCATTTTCAGGATCGTACTTGGACAGGGCATTCTTGATATTCTCAATATAAATCAAGGCATTAGATGGCGACATCCAAGCGTGCGGGTTAGGGTTGTCCTTATAAGGCCCTTCATAAATGGAAATCGGTTTAATGCCCTCGGTTACAACCACGGCAGGCTTGTCCTTGACATTTTGGAAGAATTTTTCAAACCAACGCTCTAGGTTCATGCCATTCCAAAGCACCAAATCGGCCGACTGGGCCTTGACGATGTCCTTGGGAGTTGGCTCATAGTCGTGGATTTCTGCCCCCGCCTTGGTGATGGATTCCACATCCGCCTTATCGCCCGCTACATTTTGGGCAATATCTTGGATAACGGTAAAGGTGGTCACCACCTTAAATTTGGCCAAAGCTTCTTGAGAAAAAAGGCCAGCAAGTAGCATGGCGGCGACTGTCATTGTTTTACGCATGTTTGTCTCCTCTTATTGTGATGGCTAAATAGCCTTACGAAAAACAAGGGCATTATAGGCCTCAAAAAAGGCTTGTCAATAGATAATAATCATTCTCAATAACTAAGTTTTGTTGAGAAGCAACAAAGGGATTTAGATGATAATCAATAGGCAAGAGTAAATGAGAATAAGACTTAGCTAGGCCTCTCTTCTTCCCGTTAAAAACCTGTTACAATGCCGCCAAGAAAGAGGAGGAGCGTGAAATGCAGGATTATTTGGCACAGTTCAATCGCTGGTATCAATCAAAATGCAATGGCGTGTGGGAGCATAGTTTTGGTTTTTCCTTGAAAATATCGACAACCCAGGTTGGTGTCTGAAAATCACAGGGGAAAATCAAAAACAAACCCTAGACAACTTATGCCAAGCGGCCCTTTCTTGGCTTGAGATAGACAAGCTACTGCCTAGCACGGCAGAGCCGTACTAGGTTACGTATAAATCAGCCCCTTTGGGGCTGCCAAATCAAGAGCAGCAAAGCTGCTCAATTATGCTTAACCCAGTACGGCTTTGCCGTGCTGGGAATGAGAGAATATAGAATGCGAGACAAGCGGTAAAAATCTGATAGTTTTTTGCAAAAAAATGGCGGATAGTTGCCGCTTGTATTGTCACCAGCCTGGAGACTGATTATATTGAAGAGGCAGACAGCTACCTAAGGAAATAAGAGCATATGATATTAAAATACCATCGTTCATCTACAAACAACAGCAGTTATGTTTGTTTCGCTTGCCGCATAAGCATTCGTGCCATCAAAGGTTTGGCGTTTCGCCTACCTATGCCGTCTTGCCCGGAGTGTGGTCAGCCTTGTGAAGACATCGGTGACCGTTGCCCTGTGCCACCGAAAAACAAAACCGCCCAATGGCAGGCTTTACAGCAGGATTACTGCCAATTGCAGCGGCGTATTGCTGCGGCTTATCAACAATGGCGTACCGGTTTGCAACATGCGATTGAACGCCATCTTCAACAGGCAACACATTTGGGTTTGAGCGAAATCGTTCGTCAAGACACTTTGTGGCAGGCAGCCTGCACCGCATTGCCCAAGCTGCCGCTGGCTTATTTCATGCCATTTCATCATGATTGGCTTTATCATGCCGATGCACAGGCAGCCAATAGTTGTATTGGCACCCCCTGTGATAAAGCTGCCAAACTGCAAGCCCTACCTGCCAACAAAGACCGCCAAAGCCGAATTGACGAGCTACTGCACGACCACAATAGTCTGCACATTTACGATATGTTCGGCCAATTGCGGTACAGCAATTGGCAAAATCCCGATAGCCCCATTGGTGGCGAGCGGTTTTTCAGACGGCATATGGAGGGTTCTTATTCGGATTTTTTTGCTAAAAGGGGGTTTTGAAAGTTGAGTAGGGGACGCACTACGCTCTCAATAGGGCCAGCCCTCAGGCTAATGCAAGGATATTTATTCTACAAGCGGAGACTTATGCTCAACATTTCGCAAAAAAATCTCCTTGCCCTTACCGCTTGTATAATGGACAAGTCGAATTTAAACACGCTATTGCCTAGCACGGCAAAGCCGTACTAGGTTACGCATAAATCAGCCCCTTTGGGGCTGCTAAATCAAGAGCAGCAAAGCTGCTCAATTATGCTTAACCCAGTACGGCTTTGCCGTGCTGGGAATGAAAGGATATAGAATGCGAACAAGCGGTAAAAAACCGATGATTTTTTGCAAAAAAAGGCGGGATAGTTGCCGCTTGTATTTGTTACCAGTGAGGATGTTGGTGATATGGGGGAGCCGCTAATGGAAAAATTGTATCTGGTATTTTTATAGGACATGGAAATGGATGATGTTTTAAATTATTATGAAGATCTTAGACTAAAAACTATTGATAGCAATCATTGGTGTTATTGTGAAAAAAACAGATTGCCATATATATCTATTAATAATTATAACCACAAGTATGATAATGTTTTTTATGATATTACAAATCTGTCGTGTGATTTAAATGAAATATCTGAAAATGTAAGAAGGTTATATTTCTCTTATCTTGATTTTTTTCTTATACCTTTACTGGATGTTGAATGCTTGTTAGATGATAACTATTTTTTTAATTTATATGTAAAAAAAGAACACACCGAGTATTTTGCAAAGCAATTATTCATTTATTTGGTTAATCAGTAGGTTGGGCTGATAAACCCAACATTTTGAGATAACTGAACAATTTGTGTTGGGTTTTCAACCCAACCTTTTCTGTATGTTATCGTGGGTGTACGCATCAATTTTAAGCTGGCTAGGGAAATAAAAACATATGACAATAAAATACCATCGTTCATCTAAAAATAACAGCAGCTATGTCTGTTTCGCTTGCTGTATAAGCGTTCGTGCAATCAAAGGCTTGGCATTTCGTCCGCCTATGCCGTCTTGTCCAGAGTGTGGCAATCCTTGCGAAGCAAGGTAGGGTGGGTGCTTGCACCCCGCAATTTCAATAATTTGATGAGTTGAGTAGAGTAAATGCAGTTTTACGGTGCGTGGGTGCAAGCACCCACCCTACGCAGGCTTAACAAGCGGTAAAAACCCGATGTTTTTTTGCAAAAAATGGCTTAATATTTACCGCTTGCATTTCAACATTGAATAAGGAAAACACTATGACAAATTTACATGAATTACCACAAAATTGGCAAGCATATATGCAGGCGCTGGATGAAAAGCCTGCCTTAACCCGTGTGAATATGGCTTTAAAAGACTTGGCACCTTTTGAGGGCTATGGTTATCGCTTGCAGTTTGCGGTGTATTTTAAGCATCCGCAAGAAGATGGCCTGCCAACAGATGAAGAATACGAACACTTCATCGCTCTTCAAAATCTTATTGATGAAGTCGTCCAAGGGCTGGATGTGATTGATGCTGGGGTGCTGACCTGGAATGGCAGAATCAATTTCTTTGTTTATGCAAAAAATATCGAGGGGATTGAAGAAAAATTGGTTGCTACAACCAAGGCCTTTGGCGATTATAAAACCGATTGTTGGGTGGATGAGGATAGTGAATGGGAAGCCTATTTGGATATGCTCTATCCTAATCCCTATGCCCTCCAGCAAATGCAAAACAACCGTATTTTGATGGCCTTGGAAGAGCAAAATGATCAGAACGACAAGCCAAGAAATATCCAACACTGGCTCTATTTCTTTGATGAGGCCAAAAGCCAAGCCTTTGCAGAGCAGGCCCAAGTACAGGGCTATGAAGTTCTTGAGTGCGAAACACTAAACGATGAAGATGGCACATTTTATTCCGTCAGCCTAATTCATTTTGTCCCCGTCACACAGATTGATGAAATCACTTGGGCCTTAATGGATTTGGCCCAGGAATTTGAGGGCGAATATGACGGCTGGGAAACCGAGATTGCACACTAAAGCCCAGCCCCTCGTCCTAAACTGGCTTCTCACTTTTGGCAAAAACCTGCTACAATAGCCCGCAAATTCATAGGCAGGAGGATGTTGTGGTTAAAAAGATCTTACAAGCGGTCGGTTTTGGGCTATTTTGTGCAATTCTAATTCTTTATGTTGCCCCGCTTTTTAATCGCACCTCCCTGTTTTCGTCTGAAAAAGAGATTATGAGCTACCACGATGCGGTGAAAGTCGCCTCGCCTGCGGTGGTTAATGTCTATAATCAAGCCTTTGATACCTCCTTTACCCAAGACAGCCAAGGCTCCAACGGCCTGCATGTCACCAACCTAGGCTCGGGCGTGATTATGTCTAAGGATGGTTATATCCTAACTAATAAGCACGTTATTCAAAATGCTGATGAGATCTTAGTTGCCCTGCAAAATGGCACCTTTAGCAGTGCGACCTTGGTAGGGTCTGACACCTTGACCGATCTGGCTGTGCTGAAAATTGAGGCCGATAACCTGCCGACCATCCCACAAAACCCTAAGCGGCCTGTTCGAGTGGGGGATGTGGTGCTAGCCATTGGTAACCCTTTTAACTTAGGGCAGAGCATTACCCAGGGCATTATCAGTGCCACAGGCCGCAGTGCCTTAACCGAGGGTGGGCGGCAGAATTTTATTCAGACTGATGCTTCCATTAACCGTGGTAATTCAGGTGGGGCCCTGGTTAATTCCTTGGGAGAGCTGATTGGCATCAGCACGTTGAGCCTGGGCAAGAACAGTGATGAAATCGCCGAGGGCCTTAATTTCGCCATTCCGATTAGCCTGGCCAACCGTGTGCTAGAGAAGATTATTCAAGACGGGCGGGTTATTCGTGGTTATTTGGGCGTGGGCAGCGATCTCTTCTATACAGCCAAGCAGCTGGGCATCGCCGATTATGGGGTAATTGTGACCAATGTGACCCCTTCTGCCCCCGCTGAACAGGCAGGCATTCAGGTGGGCGATTTGATTTTGGAAGTAGCCGGCGTGAAAGCCGAAACTCCGCAGCAGATGATGGAAACCCTGGCGGAGTTAAAACCGCAAACGCAGGTGAAGGTGCTGGTTTCTCGTAATGGTCGCTTGTTGGAGTTTATGGTGACGATAGGGGAGTATCCGGAGTCTTAACGTCTCCCCCCAAGATAGCGCCAGCCTCCAGGCTGGTGCTGAAATGATACTTTGGCACTAGCCTGGAGGCTGGCGCCATCATTTGTACAACTAACAAGCGACTAAAACCCGTCAATTTTTTGCAAATTTATAAGGAAAGATCATGAACATTGTGATTACAGTCGATGGCCCAAGTGGAGCAGGTAAGGGGACCTTATGTCACGCCCTGGCCGAGAAATTAGGTTTTGATTTTTTAGATTCAGGCGCTATTTATCGGATCTTGGGTTTGGCCGCAGTTAAAAAGGGCCTGGATTTTGCCGATGAGGATAAACTAGCCCAATTAGGCCGCCAGTTAGATGTGCAGTTTGTGCCGCAAGATGGCGAGGTGCAGGTGATTTTAGAGGGCGAAAACGTAGGCGATCAGATCCGCACAGCAGAAGCCGGGCAAAATGCCTCCAAAATTGCCGTTTTCCCTAAGGTTCGAGAGGCTCTTTTACAACGCCAGCGTGACTTTAGCACGGAAAGAGGTTTGATTGCCGATGGGCGGGATATGGGCACCATTGTCTTTCCAGAAGCCCAAATTAAGCTCTTTTTAGACGCAAGTGCCGAAGAACGCACAAAAAGACGCGTAAAACAGTTGCAAGAAAAGGGATTTAATGCTAACTTTGACGAGATTTTAGCCGAGATAAAAGAGCGTGACTTCCGTGACCGAAATCGGGAGGTGGCGCCCCTTGTTCCGGCTAAGGATGCCTTGCTTTTAGATTCGACCCATTTGTCGATTGAAGAAGTGATTGAGCAGGCCTTAAAACATATTGCTCAAACGCTCAAAATTTAATTCAACATCAGGCCAAGGATAGCCTGATTTTAACCACAACCCCATTTAAGACGGATCTTAATTGGCTTTTATATTTATTTAGAGAATTTAATTATGACTCAATCTTTTGCTCAACTCCTTGAAGAATCACTAAACGTTGCTAAATTAGGCTCAGTGGTACAAGGTACTGTCGTTGCTATCCAAAAAGGCTATGTGCTTGTGGATACTGGTTTCAAATCTGAATCTGCCATTCCAGCAGAAGAATTCACCAATGCACAAGGCGAGCTTGAAGTTCAAGTTGGCGACGTTGTTGATGTGGTTCTTAAGGCTGTTGAAGACGGTTTAGGTGAGACCATCGTTTCTCGTGGCGATGCTAAACGCAACGAAGCCTGGATCAAACTTGAGAAAGCCTTTGAAGAGCAAGCTACTGTAGTTGGTTTAGTAAACGGTAAAGTTAAAGGTGGCTTCACTGTTGAGCTAGACGGCGTGCGTGCCTTCTTACCAGGTTCATTAGTTGATACTCGCCCAGTGCGTGACTCTTTAAACCTTGAAGGTCAAGAGTTAGAGTTCAAAGTAATCAAACTTGATCAAAAACGCAACAACGTGGTTGTTTCACGTCGTGCTGTTATCGAATCTTCAAGCAACCAAGACCGTGAAGAGGTTCTTGCTAACCTAGAAGAAGGTGCAGAAGTTAAAGGTACTGTTAAGAACTTAACTGAGTACGGTGCCTTCGTTGATCTTGGCGGCGTTGATGGCTTACTCCACATCACAGACATGGCTTGGAAACGTGTTAAACACCCAAGCGAAGTGGTGAACGTTGGTGATGAAGTAACTGTTAAAGTATTGAAATTCGACAAAGAGAAAACCCGTGTTTCACTCGGTCTTAAACAATTAGGCCAAGATCCATGGGCTGCTATCGCACAAAACCACCCAGTAAACAGCAAATTGACTGGAAAAGTAACCAACTTAACAGACTACGGCTGCTTCGTTGAGATCTTAGACGGTGTTGAAGGTTTAGTTCACGTTTCCGAAATGGATTGGACTAACAAGAACATCCACCCATCTAAAGTGGTTAATGTAGGTGATGTGGTTGAAGTTATGGTATTAGAAGTGGACGAAGAACGTCGTCGTATTTCTTTAGGCTTAAAACAATGTAAAGCCAACCCATGGGAACACTTCGCTAACACCCACAGCAAAAACGACAAAGTAACTGGTAAGATCAAGTCTATCACTGACTTCGGTATCTTCATCGGTCTTGAAGGCGGTATCGATGGTTTAGTTCACTTATCTGACATTTCTTGGAATGTTGCAGGTGAAGAAGCCGTTCGTAGCTACAAGAAAGGTGACGAAGTATCAGCCGTTGTTTTAGCTGTTGATGCAGTGAAAGAGCGTATCTCTTTAGGTATCAAACAATTAGAATCTGACCCATTCACTAACTTCGTAGATGGCACTAAGAAAGGTGCAATCGTGAAGGGTACTGTGGTTGAAGTTGATGCCAAAGGCGTGAAGGTTGAGTTAGAAGGTGGCGTTGAAGCCTTCATCCGTGCTAACGAAGCAACCCGTGACCGCGTTGAAGACATCACTACTGTAATCAAAGCTGGCGATGAAATCGAAGCCAAATACACTGGTGTTGACCGTAAATCACGCGTAGTTAACCTTTCTGTTCGTGCTAAAGACGAAGCTGAAGAATCAGCTGCCCTTGCTCAAGTGAACAAACAAGAAATTGAAGTTCCAAGTGCAATGGCTGCCGCTTTTGCTCAAGCAAAAGGTGAATAATTCGTAGTCTTACGAAGCCAATCAAACGGATACACTGCGGTGTATCCGTTTCAATCTCATAGCGAGTGACTTATGACTAAATCTGAACTGATTGAAAATTTAGCAATGAATCATCCTCATCTTCCCGTTAAAATGGTGGAAGACAGCGTGAAGGAAATTTTGGAGCAAATTACACAATCGCTTGAACAGGGTAAGCGTGTTGAAGTACGCGGATTTGGCAGTTTTTCCTTGCATTATCGTCAGCCTCGTGTAGGGCGTAACCCGAAAACAGGCGACAGCGTCAAATTAAACGCAAAATATGTACCCCATTTCAAAGCAGGCAAGGATCTCAAAGAGCGTGTAGATGCCTAGTCTGCCACAGGCGACACTCAGTGTCGTTTTTTATTAGCAAATCTCACAATCAGAATAAGAGGAGAAGGTATGAAATATATTCTAGGTTTAGTAATTGTATTGGCCATTATTCTTGTGACTGTTACCATCGGTGCCAATAACGATCAACTGATTACGGTTAATTACATTGTAGCCAAAAGCGAACTCCGCTTATCCTCCCTTGTTGCCATTCTCTTTGGTTTTGGTCTCTTGTTGGGCTGGTTTATTACCGGTTTCTTCTATCTCAAATTAAAAGTCCAAAATATGGCCTTAAACCGCCGTGTTAAACGTCAGGCTCAACAAATCAACGAATTATCTCTACCAAAGGTTGAGTAATGCTTGAATTATTGTTCCTTTTACTGCCCATTGCTGCCCTTTATGGCTGGTATATGGGGCAACGCAGTGCTAAAAAGGATCAAGAAACAGTTAATAATAAATTCTCCCGTGACTATGTCACGGGCTTAAACTTTCTTTTATCTAATCAGCAGGAAAAGGCGGTTGATCTTTTCCTTTCTATGCTGCAAAAACAGGAGGCAGAAAACCAAATTGCCTCCGAATCGCAGTTTGAAGCTGAACTCACCCTGGGCAACCTCTTTCGCTCCCGTGGCGAAGTCGATAGAGCCTTACGCATTCACCAAGCCCTAGACAACAGCCCCAACTATTCCATTGAACAAAAACTCCTGGCCAAGCAACAGTTAGCCAAGGACTTTATGGCCGCTGGTTTTTATGATCGGGCAGAAAATTACTATATTTTGCTCTTGGATGAACCTGAATTTTCCGTCAATTCCCTGACCCAGCTGATGGTGATTTACCAAAAAATGCGGGAATGGAAAAAGGCCATCAATGTAGCTGAAAAACTACTCAAGGTAGATAACCAAACTGACAAAACTCCGCTGGCCCATTATTATTGTGAATACGCCCAAAGCCTCAAGGCTGATAATCCTCAAGGTTTTTTGGTTGCCATTCACAAGGCTCTGGCTTATCACCCTGCTTGCTCCCGTGCCTCTCTTTTATTGGGCGATTATCACCTAGAGCAGGGCCAATACCAAGAAGCCCTCAAGCACTACGAAGAGGTTTTACAGCAAGACCCTGCCTACATCAGCGAGGCCATCCCTAAAATCAAGCAGTGCTACCAAGCCCTGAACGACCCAGATAGCTTTGAGCTTTTTCTCATTCGAGCCAACCAAATACAGCACAATAGTGCAGTGGACATTGCCTTAGCCGAATTTGTGGAACAAAAAGATGGGCTGGAAGCCGCCCAATCTAAACTTTACCAACAGGTCAAGAATTACCCCAATATGATCACCTTCCACTGCTTTATTCATTATCAGGTTAATGAAGCCGAGGAGGGCAGGGGCAAGGACAGCCTCATCCTCCTGCATAAAATGGTGGGCGAACGGATTAAAAAAAGTTTACAATATCGCTGTTTAAACTGCGGTTATCAGAGTTACCGACTGGCCTGGCACTGTCCATCCTGCCGCCAGTGGGAAAAGGTCAAACCCATTCAAAGCATAGATGGCATCATCTAAACCTAAAGAGGAATATCACATGGATAACAAAATCATTGTCGCCCTAGACTATGAAACCGAAAATGAGGCCCTGGCCTTTGTTGATCAAATTGACCCTAGCCTTTGCCGGGTTAAGGTGGGCAAGGAAATGTTTACCACGCTTGGCACCAACTTTGTCAAACAGCTTCATGAGCGTAAATTTGATGTCTTCCTAGACCTCAAATACCACGATATTCCCAACACCGTTGCCCGTGCCGTGCGTTCTGCGGCTGACTTAGGCGTTTGGATGGTGGACTTACACGCATCAGGTGGCCTCACTATGATGGAAGCAGCCAAAAAAGTGCTAGAGCCTTATGGCAAGGACGCTCCACTCCTGATTGGTGTGACAGTTTTAACCAGTATGGAAGACTTAGATCTACTTCAAATCGGCATTAACGCCTCCCCAATGGAACAGGTTATTCGTTTAGCTCACTTAGCCCAGCGTGCCGGCCTAGATGGGGTAGTCTGTTCCCCACAAGAAGTGGAAGTCTTACGTTTACACTGCGGCAATGATTTCAAATTGGTTACCCCAGGTATCCGCCCAAAGGGTTCAGCCTTTGGTGATCAACGCCGAGTGATGACCCCGAAAGAGGCCATTGATACTGGTTCAGACTACTTGGTTATTGGTCGGCCGATTACCCAGGCGGAAAATCCTGTGGATGTGCTGAAAGCAATTAATCAGTCTATTGCCTAAAATATGATAGCGCCAGCCCCCAGGCTGGTGCTGGTAGCAAAAAAGGCACAAGCGAGGGCGCTTGCGCCATCATTTTTTATTGCAAGCGGTCTAAAACATAAGGAAATTCACAAATGACACTGGTCTATTCTACCGAAATCGGCAGGATTACCCCTGAAAAACCCAAGGCGGAACGCCCTAAGGGTGACGGCATTGTCCGCATTCAACGCCAAACCTCTGGCCGTAAGGGCAAGGGCGTGTGCGTGATTACAGGCTTGGATTTGGATGATAAGGCCCTCAATTCCCTGGCCTCTGAACTCAAACGCCGCTGCGGTTGTGGCGGAGCTATGAAGGACGGCCTTATCGAAATTCAGGGCGACAACCGTGATCAACTCAAACAAATTTTGGAACAAAAGGGCTATACCGTTAAATTGGCTGGAGGTTAAATGAAAAAGCACCATGTAGAAGTTATGCTCTCTGAGCAGGAAGTCAAAACCCGAATTGCCGAATTGGCCAAGGAAATCAACCACCACTACCAGCATAATCACTGTGAAAAACTGGTGGTGATCGGCCTCCTGCGTGGCTCCTTTATGTTTATGGCCGATCTGGTTCGCCTGCTAGACCTGCCTGTGGAAGTGGACTTTATGACCGCCTCCAGCTACGGCACGGGCACTGAGTCCAGCCGTGATGTTAAGATCCTCAAAGATTTGGACGGCGAAATTCAGGGCAAGGACGTGTTGATTGTAGAAGACATCATCGACACTGGCTTCACCCTCAACAAGGTGCGGGATATTCTCAACCTAAGAGAACCCCGTTCCATTGCCATTTGCACCCTCTTAGACAAGCCTTCCCGCCGTGAGGTAGACGTACCTGTTGAGTGGGTGGGCTTTAGCATTCCAGATGAATTTGTAGTGGGCTATGGCATTGACTATGCCCAACAACACCGCCAGCTGGGTTATATCGGCAAGGTTGTGATGGATGAATAATGTTAAGTGTACAAAACGGTTGCTGAGCTTGTCGAAGCATAAGTTTTGTACGCTTTTCAGGGAAATATCTAATGGTTCGACAACAGTTCGACAAGCTCACTGATCGTCTCACCCACCGATATTTTAACCGCTTGCAGGCAACTTCAAGCGGTTTTGCACGTGTAGGGTGGGCATCCCTGCCCACCGATTTAACCGAGATCGCAGTGGTGGGCAAGGATGCCCACCCTACACAAATTAACAGGAAAACGAATGTTCAAAAAAAGCCTTATTGCCAGTATTTTGTTTAGTTCCCTAGCTTTCGCCAATCCGCCCGCTAAAATGTGGACGGAAGCTGAGGTGCAGGCCCAGCTTACCCAGCAAAAACAGGCAAGTCAAAAGCTAGAGGCCCAACGCCAGCTCTTTGTTAAGGCCGAAGCCCTACTCAATACGGCCAATTCGCAAAACCGCCTGCCTGAGGCTACCGAAAAGCTCCTAGGTCGCATGATGAGCCAGTTGGAAACCTATCCCCTCTATGGTGATTTGCAAGCCCTGCTAACCAAGGTTAAAAGCGGCCTTGATAAGCCAAAGGCAGGCCAAACCAAACTGAGCCCAAGTGAGGCCCAGTGCCAATCTTTTGCCCAGTCCTTCCAGGAGTTAGCAGAAAAACTCCAGCCCAATCCTGAGGCAGAGCAGGCCGGTGCGCTTCCTCCGACCAAGTCTCTGGAAATGGATAGCCTACTTGACCAATTCGGCCTCTTCTGGCTCAATAGCAATGAGGTGCAAGTGCCGGAGGCCTGCCAGGGAATTGAAGCCTACTGGCGGGATCAGGGCCTGAAAACGGAGGGCTTGGTTAAGGATAAAGCGGTCAAATTATTCACAAAATCTGCAAAAAACCTAGCAGACCTAAATGATGAACGTATCCAGGCCTGGTTGGATGAAGTCAAAAAGCTGGCCAAGAACCCAGCCTATTTGCAAGAATTTGCCCAAAATCAACCGCTTGATGGCTGGAATAAGGCCCTAGTGGAAGGAGCCTTTAGTGCCTTTGTTCGCACCCTCAAAGAGCAAGACACCAACCCTGATTTTAGCCCTTATCAAGCCTGGATCAGCAAGTTTGAATTAGGGCCAAAGGTGGAAAGAGCCTGGAAAATTGCCTACCTTAACCGCCTTTTTGACAATGAAAACCCGCAGTTTATAGCCTGGCGAGATGAGCAAATCGGCCAACTCAAGGCCGATAACCTAACCGAACGCCGTATCCGCATGGCTCTGTGGCAAAAGACGGACTTGCAAGGCTGGCTGGATCTGCTTTCTGATGAAGCTAAGAATAAATTAGAATGGCGCTATTGGTTGGCTAAAACCCACCCAACCGACAAGGAAAAGCTGCTAACCGCCCTTAGCCAAGAAAGGGGCTTTTACCCCATGCTGGCTGCTCAAGCCCTGGGCAATCCCTACCAATTTAAGGCTCCGCAGGTATCGGCTTCACTTGATGGCTTAGAGACAAAGCTTGCCCAAATTGAGGAATACCGGGCTTTAAAACGCTTTAGCACGGCCAAGAGCAAGTGGATCGAACTGGTCAAGGCTCAAGGCTTTGAAAGGCAGGTGGTTTTGGCTGATTATGCCAACCAAGCCGGTTGGTTTGACTTGGGAGTCGAGGCCACCATCCAGGCCAAGGCTTGGGACTATATTGATCAACGCCTGCCCAAGGCCTATCTCGACTGGTTTGCCCTCCATTTGGCTGACACAAACATCAAGCAGAGTTTTGCTATGGCCATTGCCCGCCAGGAAAGTGCCTGGAACCCGCTGGCCCGCTCCCACGCCAATGCCATGGGCCTGATGCAGATGCTGCCAACCACGGCCAAGGAAACCGCCCAAAATAGTGGCCTGCTTTACCGGGGCGAACAGGACTTATTCGAGCCTTTTAACAACATTATGCTGGGTACAGCCCACCTCAACGAACTCAACGCCAAGTACCCCAACAATCGCATTCTGGTTGCCTCGGCCTACAATGCAGGAGCCAGCAGGGCAGACCGCTGGTTGCAAAGGGCAGGCGGGCGGCTGGCCATGGACGAATTTATCGCCTCCATCCCCTTTTTAGAAACCCGGGGCTATGTGCAAAATGTGCTGGCCTACGACTATTACTACCAAATCATTTTAGGTGAACCGGCCCCGGTTATGTTCACCCCTGAAGAATTGAGGACCTACTAATGGAAAAGAAACTGCCCAAGGCCCTAGATGCCATTGATCTCAAAATCTTAAATGAGCTACAACGTAACGGAAAAATCTCCAATATTGAGCTGTCCAAGCGGGTTGGCCTTTCCCCAACTCCGTGTTTAGAGCGGGTCAAACGCCTAGAAAAGCAAAATGTGATCATGGGCTACCGGGCCTTGCTCAACCCAGAATTGCTGGATACGCCGCTTCTGGTTATTGTTGAAATTACCCTGGTGCGGGGCAAGCCGGATGTTTTTGAGGAATTTAATCACGCTGTCCAACAGCTAGACGAAATCCAAGAATGCCACCTGGTATCGGGCGATTTTGACTACCTCCTTAAAACCCGAGTGGCCGATATGGCTGCTTACCGTAAACTGCTGGGCACAACCTTGCTCCGCCTGCCAGGCGTGAACGACACCCGCACCTATGTGGTGATGGAGGAGGTTAAGCAGACTAATTATTTATTGTTACGCTAAACATCTTTAACTTATCTGCCATCTGATCGCAAACACCTGTTCCACAGAGGTTTTTTGTTTGAGTTTGCGATCAATTTCCGCAATTAGCTCATCTTTTTTGTCTTCGATTTCGTCTTCCAATTCCTCACGCTCATTGCGTAGGCGGCGGATAGATCTTTCGATTACCTTTTGTGCTTCAAGACACTGTTTTTGCTCTGTCAGATCCCCTGCTAAACGTGCCGCTTTTTTCGCCTCTCGCAATTCCTCCTTGGCCTCCTCAATTTTCAGGGTGGCAGTCGCAAGGGTATCTTCTGCCCAAGCATCAATCCTCTCCATTTGGGTTTGGATCAGATCCTTATTTTGCTCGGCCAATTGAGCGATTTTGGCGTCAATACTACGTCTAGCCTGGTCATCTAGGCTAAGCGGTGGAATTTGTTGTATTTTTTGCATATCCGCCGGCAGGGAGAGGAGTTTTTGGCAGAAGTCCTGATCCAGCCATTGGCCTTGGTCGTTGCAGGCGGTAAAGATTAGCTCTTCCTGTAACTGAGCCTCTGAACGAGTTTGCATCTTGTCTAGTCGCAACCAGCCAGATTGCCCCTTGGCCTGTTCTATCACGCTTAATTTGGCATCGTATTGATCTAACTTAAATCTTAATTCTACAATGTCTTGGGTATTGGCAGCCAAGGCTTGAGTCAGGCACCATTCCCCTAAGGTACTATTAAGACGGTGGAGGTGGTAGGCAGTTGATACTGCCTTATCTTGAGCACTAATCAGGCGGTATCTGCCCTGAGGAATGGCCAGATCTGGGCTATGGGTAAGCAAGAACTGATGGCTCTGTTCAAAGATGGCTCGTTCGCTTAAAGCAAATTGGCTGACTGCCCAGAATTGTCGGCTCATCTTATCCAAGCGATCAGTCAGGGCGTTTTTCAGGAGGTTGAGCACATCTTCATCAAAATGCTTAAAGAGTTCGGTGCGGGTGCGTTCCAGCTGGTCTTGGATTTGCTGGTCTAATTCTGCCTGCAAGCGGTCGAAGGCCGCCTGGATTTCTTCTGGCGTACGGCATTGGTCGTAGATGGCAGCAATTTGGCGTTCAATATCCAATCCAGACTCAATCTTGCCTAAGATCTTATCAGAAGCCCCGAATACCCCCTCAAAGAGCGCAAATTTTTGGGCCAGTAACTGTAAAACCCGTTTATCTGCTTCGTTACGGTTATTGAGGAAATTAATCACTACCACATCAAATTTTTGCCCATAACGGTGGCAACGTCCAATCCGTTGTTCCACCCTTTGTGGGTTCCAGGGCAGGTCGTAGTTAATCAGGAGCGAGCAGAATTGCAGATTGACCCCTTCGGCTCCTGCCTCAGTGGCAATCATAATGCTGGCCTGATGTTTGAAATGGTCAATAAGGGCAGTTCGCTTGTCCACATCAATAGAGCCTGTCGCTTGTTCAAGGTTGGTTTGTAACCAATTTTGATAGATAGCTTGGCTATGAGAGCTGCTATTTGTGCCGCTAAACATCACCACTTCTTGTGCATAACCATGTTGGTTGAGAAAATCAAAGAGATACTGTTGGGTTTTAACGGATTCAGTAAAGATAATGGCCTTTCTCTGGGCGCCCAGCTGGGCCATCTTGCCAAAGCCAACATCTAGGGCTCTTAAAAGGGCCTTGATTTTGCTGTCTTCGCCTAAATGATGGGCCTGCTCAATAAAGCCTTGAATTTCAGCAATTTCGGCTTTTAAGCGGCCTAATTTTTCATCTTCACTCTCATTTTTTGAGATTTCTTCAAGCTCTTCAATCTGTTCAGGCTGGTTGTGACTTTCATCATCCCAATCCTCGTAATCGCTGCTTAAATCTTCCTCTTGCCAGAGATCAAGCGGGGCATTTTCTTGGAAATTTTGCAAAAGATTTTGCAGACGTGCCAAAATAGTTTGCAGGGTGGCTGCAATGGCCCTTGGGCTGGAGGCCAGGAGCTTGCGCAAAATCAAGCCGGTTAAATGGCGCTGACTCGCAGGCAGGGCAAAGGTATTGGTACGCCGTAGAAAATCAGAAATTTGCTCATAAAAGGCCAATTCTTTTTCGGTTGGCTCAAAGGTTTGCGTGACGGCCTGGCGTTTCGTGTAGCGCACATATTCCAGCACATCTGCCCGCAAGGTGCGTTTCACATAGGGGCTTAGGCGATCCTTGAGTTCCTCCAAACGGCCCTGATTAACATAGGCCTTGCGGAACTGCTTGGCCTCACCAAAGAGGTAATCATCTAAAAAGGTTGATAGGCCATAAAGCTCCATCAGGGAATTTTGTAGCGGGGTGGCGGTAAGCAGGATCTTCTTACAGTGGGCAAAGGTGTCCCGAATGGCCTTGCCCATCTTATTGCTTTTTTGATGGGCATTACGCAATTTATGGGCCTCATCAATAGCCACCAAGTCCCAGGCCTGCAAGAGTAGCGTGCTACTTTGTTGGGCAACAAAGTGATGTGAAACAATCAAGACCTGTTTTCCAGTATGTTGATTGAAAAAGGCTTGTGGCTTTAAACCGCTCTTTTTTATCACAGTTTTATCCACAACCAGACTAGGTAGGTTAAATTTTTCCTGCAACTCATTGGCCCATTGCTTGCGTAAACTGGCCGGGCAGACCACCATAAGCTGGCGTTTGCGTTCTGCCCAAAGCTGACAGAGGATCAAGCCTGCCTCAATGGTTTTACCCAAGCCCACCTCATCAGCCAGCAAGACCCCTTGCTGCAAGGGGTTTTTAAGGGCAAAGAGGGCAGCGTCAATTTGGTGGGGGTTGAGATCCACTTGGGCATCAAATAAGGAGCGGGAAATATCTTGGGCCCGATTAAGCGTGATGTCTAAGGCATAGTATTTAGCGTGATAAGGGGTAATCATAGAGTTTTCTCCAATATTTGATGGAAGAGTTGGTTTAAATAATCCTCATCTGTCATAAACAAAATATGTTTTTCAGCAAATTCATCTTCTGCCCAGTCGTCCAAATCACTACGCTTGGTAATGGCAAGAATAAAGCTGTTTAAAATTAAGTCTGGGCCTAATTGGGCCTGTAATTTCTCCAGTTCCTGATGGAGTTGGAATTTAGGGTCGCTCTTGCCCATTCGCCCGATTCCCTTAGGATCAATAAAGGTCAGCCACTGTTTGCCGCTTTGATGATCCACTATCCAGACCAGAAAATCCGGGTAGAAATTATCGGCACTGGCAAAGCCCAGCCCCTTGGCCCTATTGCCCGCATTACGCATTAAATAGAGGGACTTATTGGGCAAGAGCTGTTTGAGGTCTGCTTTTTGCAGATCCTGCAAGAAGTCAAATTCACTTTTCTCCTTAAGGGCGATAGGGGTTAGGGTAAAAGGTAATTGCTCTCCCTTGGCACTGTCTTGCAAAAAGAGGGGATAATACAAGTGCTCCTTGATGGTAAAGGCAATGAGCTGGTTCTGATCATCCGTCCATCGGCGCACCTGCTCCAAATCCCCTTGTTCAACCAGGGTTTTTAGCTGCTCAATTTTGACCAGGCTATCTTCATCGGTAAACCTAAATTGATAGCTGTTAAGAAGGGATAGGTTATGCTCATCCACTTCAACCACCTCATAATGCTGGCTTTCATAAAGCTGTTTAACCTTGTTATAAAAACGTTGGGTATAGATTTTAAGCAGCTCGATAAGCAGGTTTTCCAGGGCCACAAGTTTGCTCACTTGATTAACAACCAAACTTTCAGGCGGGATATAGAGCTGATACCAATCCTGCGAATGTTCGACAAAATGGCGTAATTTATCCCGGTCTAGCCGCAAATTGTAGTAGCCCTCTTGCTGCTTAAATTGCCAGAGGGCGAGATAGATCCTATCCCAGTTAAAGAGCGGCAGAATATGGCTTGGGATTTTGCCCTCAAGCCGTTGATCTTGCTTAGTGCTTACGCTGGTTTGGCTACTGATGGCCTCCACTCTTGGGTAGGCATCCAAGACGGCCAAGAGGTTGCGGGGCTTGATTTTGCCCTCATATTCAGGCGGCATTTCATACAGATTGAGGGGCTGCACCCGCTTAAAGGCCTTGGCCCGTAGACCCCGGTATTCCTCTTTGAGCCTGAGGGTTTTAAGGCCGGGTGGAATTTGGTGTTTGACTGGGAAATCCAGAGTTAACACGGCTTCTTGCTCCAACTCCTCTTGAATATATTTTTGGAACTCGGCCATATAGTCGGCCTTGATCCCGAAAATATTGAGGGTTTCCAGCTCCCGCAAATGTAGCGCCCTTACCTCTTTTTCAGCATAATTGGAACGTTTTAAGGAAAAATCCCGCCCCTTGAGCCGCACGCCCCGCCCGAAGAGCTGGATAATTTGTGCCCCTTCCGACCGACCCATATTGAGCAGGCCCATGGTGGAGACCCGCCAGCTAGACCAGCCCTCGCTAAACTTACGCGAGCCAATTAAGAGGTTAATCGAACTCTCTTTTTTATTGATCTTCTCAAAGAGCCTTTCACTAAACTCATCATTTTGGGTGGCTAGGCCCTGTTCGCCGGCCTGTTTAAAGAGGGCAGCATCATCGCCTACATTAATCACGCCAAAGACTTGTTCTCCCACTTTTAAGGCCAATTCGCCCGGGCTTTTTTTCACATTCACCAAGGTCAAATGTTGCAAAAAATCGGCCTGAAAGACCCGCTTGAGCACATCTTGGTACAAACCCTCTAGGTCCTTTTTCCACTCTGCCAAGGCCCTAAAGCGATGGAGGAAAATGCTCTTGCCCTGCTTATCTAGAAGCTGGGCAGAGTCTTCTAGGAGGGCCCTAAACCAGGCCAAAATAGCCGGCTTATTTTCAGGCTTTAAGAAGTCGTTAAGCAGGTGCAAGACCTGTAAAATATCCGAATCTTCCTTGTTGACCGTATTGCCTACAAAGACCCAGAGGGGATTTTCCAGGTTGTAAGCGGTCAAGTTTTCCCGATTTTTCTCAAAGAGATAGCGCTGCTGATAAAAGGCCAGCAAACAGGCCCAGAAATAGGTTTGAGCGTGCTGATCGTAGTATTCGGCCTTCATATTGAGAATAAGATGTTCCTTGCCGTAGCCATCACGGTAGAAATACTTATAGGAATAATCGAACAAGATGGCCTTGGCATAGGTTTCATAGAGGCGGTTGGCCTTTTTGTAGGTCCCAACGGCTTGGCCAAAGGTGGCAGAGTATTCAAAGGCAAAGCCTGAGCCTATCATCTGCTCCCGCCGCTTGAGCCATTCTTCGCCTTTGGCTCCCCGGTGGCCTTCGTCCACCAAAATCAGCTTATTGCCGTCTGCAAAGGCTTCCACCGCCACGGTTTTGTCGCCAGACTTATCGGCCAATTTATGAATATCGATCACCTTAATATCGGCATAGTCCAGGCTGCCGTTTTTATCAAAGAGGGCAGCCTCCATATTAGAAGCCTGAAATTCCTCAATATGCTGGAGGGAGAGACCATCGTTAGGGGTGAGCAAGTAAATCTGCAACTTCTCCTTCTGGTGGGGGGCAGCATAGTGCTGGAATTGCAGAATATTGACGTGCATAAGCAGGGTCTTGCCGCTGCCGGTGGCATTCCAAAAGGCGATCTTATTTAAGTCTTGCTCGGTATAAGGTGGCAGGGCCAAGCCCTCCTTGGCCTGATTTTCCCCTAATTGCTGGTTAAGGGCAGCCAAGAGGCGGTCTTTTTGATTGAAATACCAGTCCAAATAAATTTCCGTAAAGAGGAGGGAAAGATACTGGAAGTATTTAAGGGCTAAAATATGCCCACTTTCCTGGTTACGGCCATGGGTAATCTTGGCCCAGTGCTGGACGATGTTAAAGTCATAACGGCTTAGATCCTGCTGGCTAATCAGATCCGTATGGAAAAGCTGCTGGTTCAGGGCCAGGAAAAAGTGGCTGTGGCCGGTGTGAGGGTCTATGCCCTCACAATCGCCCAGACGGGTTTTAAAGGCGGCCAGATCTGCCTGATTAAAGAGGGATAAGGCCCACTGGTTAAGCACCAAGTCCTGATGAAAGCTGCGTTTGGTTATGGGTTTCTTGGCCATTTTATGCTCCGAACATGAGGTTTAAAAATTCCGGTTCGAGGGCCTGGATATTAAGCATGGCCACATCACCTGCTGCATTGATTTCCCACTGATTAACCAAGCTGTGATCACCATTGAGATAGACCAGGTCAAACTCGCTATCCTTAGGATTAAGGGCTAATTTGTCAAAGAGGGCATTCAGGTTGTCGTAATGCCAACGGCTGCAATCCCGCCAAATAACCAAGCAGCGCTGGCCATTAGCCAAACGCCCCTCCACGGCCACATAGCCCTCACTTTCTGCCCGATGGCGGATATTTTCCACCCGTAAACCTAAGAGATAATTAAAGGTTTCCACTAGGTCGATGGCCTGCTTGCGGTAGGCCCCAGCCGAATCGGTCGCAATTTTCAGCTCATAATCAAAGGGCTGTTTGAAATCTTCCACAGAAAGCAGGCTGCCCCGGCTTTCCACATCCAGCATATAGTGGAGCAGATAATCTTTTGCAAAATCTTGGCCAAAGAGATCCGCTTGCCCGGCGGTTAATTCCAGGTTATTAAGGGTGTCTTCATAGCTTTCTAACTTAAGCACCTTAACCATTTGCGACAGGCCACCCAAACCGCCATTGGCAGACGGTAGAGGCTTGCCCTCCTTCCAATCCTGGCTGTAAATCACCTTTTGCACCCGGGGTTTAAGCACGGTGTCAAAGTATTCACCCTGTTCGACCAGGATATACTTGCGTTTCCCGCCGTCTTCGCGGTTAAGGTTAATTGCGGCATGGGCGGTTGTGCCTGAGCCGGCGAAGTAGTCGAGGATGAGGTCGGATTGCTTAGTTGAGAGCTTAATTAATATATCAATTAAACTAACTGGTTTTGGAAAGTCAAAAATATCACCAATACCTAACTTTCTTAAAAGTTCAGTACCATTGTTGTTAGCAAATTTAGAATTAATTAAGTCATTAGTTGTAAGAATTAGATTTGCATCTTTGTCAATTAATTCATTAGTTCCAACAGCAAATTCTTTATTTATATAATTTCTCACTCTAAGCGTGGTTGGAGTTTCAATAATAATACCTAATTCAATAGCTTTAAGCATTCTTTCTTTAGTCCAAAGCCAACGCCTTCTATTTCCTCTTGAGTCAATAGGTTTATATATTTTTCCATTGTATTCAATATCATAATCACCACCAGCAGAATATCCTTGAGTAGAAGAAGCTAAGATTGGACTAGTATCTCCCTCAATATATTTCCCATTTTTGTCTTCTTTAAGGTCTTTTACATTTCTTTCTATAACTCTGTTAAAGTCAAACTCTTTGTTTTTAGCATATAAAACCAGATAATCATTAGTTATTGAAAAATATTTTTCTTGAGAAGGACGTTGGGCTGACGTTAGTCGAGGAATACTACCAATAAAGTTTTTATCTCCAAATAAAAGATCATTTAATAGTTTTAAATTAGCATATTCATTGTCATCTATGCTTATAATAGATACACCTGTACTGCTGACTAAATTTTTAGATAGTTCAATCCTATTACTTAATAAAGTAATCCAAGATGAATGGTCAAAATTGTCTTTATATATAAATCTACCTTCTGCTCGATCTTTCTCTGTATTATAAGGCGGATCAATATAAATACATTTGACCTCTTCCTTATAACGGGCCTGTAAGAGATTAAGGGCTTGGAAGTTATCGGAGTGAATTAGTAGGCCGTCGATCTGAACATCTAAATCCAGATCATCGAGGGCAGTGAGCAGTTGGGCTTGGAAGGAGGCAGGGTAGAGGGCAGTATCCACCACCAAATGTGGGTGCTGGGCTTGAATGTCGTCTAATAATTCAACAATATGCGGGGGGGGGGTAACACTGTCTAGCCCATTTGTCAAATGAGGATTTGACCAGTCAAAGAGGCTTTTCCAGGCTTCAAGTTGTTTAGGGTTGGCAAAGACTTGGGGCAAGAGGGCGGCTGGGATCTTGTCCAAGGTGATTAAATAAGAAGACGCAGCCACAAATTTTTTCTTAAGCCACAATTTCTTCTGGAAATCTTCCAGCTGGGCCAAAAAGGCGATAAGGTCTAGGGCGATGGCACGCAGGGTTTTAATGATTTGGAACTGGTTTTCCAGCTGTTCAAATTGCTCGGCCTGGCTGATATCGTCTAAAAACATCACTTCATTCTTAATGTAAAAATCTAGCTCTCGACGCAGGAAGGCGCCCAAGTCCTTATGGATAAAATAATCGGCGGAATTTTTTGCCGTGTAGTCGGTCAGGTGTTTTTCCAAGAGGGTACGGGCCTTGTTTTTCTCTGTTGGGGCAGGGGCGACCAAGGCCTGCCAATTTGCAAAAAATGGGGCATTTTGCACCGCTTGCAGGGTGGCCTGGTTGAGGCTTTCTTGCTTGGCCTTGTCTTGTACCTGGTAGGTAAAATCTAAAATCAGTTGCTGATCGCCTTCTTCATGGTTGCCTGTATAGACAAAATAACGCTTGCTGTTTTCCTTGCGGTTGTCCTTGGCAACATCGGCCTCCACCAAACGGAAGAGCACTTCCCGGCCGTCTTCTAGCCTAAAGCGGTAGTTGCTGAAATTCTCGCTAGACTTGGTGTAATACTGATCCTTGTTTGCCCAATGCAGCAAGACCTCCTCGCCATTATAGGGCACGGCATAGGTATCGCCCTTGTAACGCCGCTGGCTGATGAAATCCCCTTCATCATAATAGCGGCTAAAGAAGGTGAGCAGGTGACTATACACCACATTTTCTTGGGCAGGATTACCATCCTTAAAGGCAGATTGTACTGATTGGGCCAAATCCTGCTCTAAAAATTGGTTAATCTTGGCCGAACGGCTGTTTAAAATCCGGTAAATCCCAAAATCCAGATCTGCACGGTCGATTTGGAAGATTTGTTTGAGTTTGGTGACAAGGTCATGATAAGCGTTCATAAAACATCCTTAAAAGAAAGAGGTGGAGGTATTATACCCGTTAGATAAAGGGTGGAAAATATTTCTTTTGGAAAGATTACTTCGATAAAAAGGTGCTGAACTAGAGCAGCACCTTAAGGTATTTAGGATGAGTAAACCACCATCCGCACAGGCCGAATAACATTGTCCTCTCGAATTTCGGCAATGCCTAAAAAGCTGCCCGTAGCAGAAATAAGGCGGACTTGGCCATAAAGATTTCCTTCATTTGCGAACTTGACCCGCTGGCCAAAGCCAACAGCCTGGGTTTGTTCAGCCGTCAAGGTCAGTTGAGGGAGATTGGCAACAGCCGTATCCAGGGGTAATAGGAGCTTATCTAGGCTTGAAAGCGGTTGATTTTCTGCCATTTTTTGCAAATCTTCAATGCTCATCATGCCATCAGCAGGGTAGTTGGCCACAGCCAAACGGTGGAGCATGGTAACATGGGCGCCACAGCCTAGCATTTCGCCCAAATCATCAACCAAGGTGCGGATGTAGGTGCCTTTAGAGCAATGCACCTCTAGGGTTAAGTAAGGGGCTTGGTAGTCAATAAAGGTTAGCTCAAAAATGGTAATGGGCCGGGCTTCCCGCTCAACCGTAATACCTGCTCGGGCATATTCGTAGAGGGGCTTGCCCTGGTGTTTGAGGGCAGAGAACATGGTCGGCACTTGTAGAATATCCCCTCTAAAGGCATCCAAGGCCTTGAGAATATCTGCTTCAACTACTTCAATTGGCCTAGTTTCTACCACCTGCCCATCGGCATCGGACGTATCTGTCCGCTCGCCCAATTTTGCCGTAACTCGGTAACGCTTATCAGAATCCAGCAGGAACTGGGAAAACTTGGTGGCCTCGCCCAAGCAAATAGGCAACATACCGGTTGCCAACGGGTCAAGCGCCCCAGTATGGCCGGCCTTATTGGCCTGAAAGAGGCGTTTGACCTTCTGCATAATGTCGTTAGAGCTTATGCCTTGAGGCTTGTCTAAGAGAAAAATGCCGTGAATATCACGGCCTCTTTTACGCGGTCTGCCCACTTTATTCTTCCCCTGATTGACGGGCCTGATCCTTACGCACCACGTTTGTCACCAGGTTAGACATCCGCATACCTTCCACCAAGGATTGGTCGTAGAGGAAACGTAATTCAGGCACAATACGCAAACGCATGGCCTTGCCAACCAAGGTGCGAATGTAGCCAGAAGCCTTGTTTAAGCCCTCTAAACCACGCTCAACCGCACTTTCATCGTTATCAAATAAGAAGGTGACAAAAACCTTGGCATAGGCCAAGTCACGGCTGATTTCCACATCCGACACTGTCACCATGCCAATACGAGGATCTTTGACCTCACGCTGTAAAATAATCGCAATTTCTTTCTGTAATTCCTGAGCAACACGATCTGCTCGGCTAAATTCTTTGGCCATAAGGGCTCCTTTAGTGCTAACACATAAAACAAAACCCCTCGATGGGTTCGAGGGGTTTTGCTAAGTAAAATATGGTGCGACTAGCTGGACTCGAACCAGTGACCCCCACCATGTCAAGGTGGTGCTCTAACCAACTGAGCTATAGTCGCTTAAAAACGAGGTGGATTATAGAGGAGAATTTTGGGCCTTGCAAGGGCTTTATGTTTATCTGCTTGTTTTTAAAGCGCTTATTGGTGATTTAATCTCTTTTGGGTGAAATAAGTCTTATCTTCCCAGCGGAGCAGGGTTAAATGATTATTCCATACACAGCCTGTATCAAGGGCGTAGATGTTTGGTGGCGTAGGGTAGCCAATCAAACTTGCCCAGTGGCCGAAGATCAGATCTTGGTTTTGGTAAAGAGGGTTATCCAGCTCAAACCAGGGTTTTAGCTCGCTTGGGGCATCTTGTACTTGCAATTTACAGGCAAAATCTAACCGCTTGTCGGCATAACAAAAACGCATTCTGGTGAAGGCATTGAGGATATAACGCCAGCGATCTATGCCACTTAGCTTATCCTGCCAGAGGTCTGGCTGGTTGTCGTACATTTGGGCCAGTAGGCTGCCGTAATGGTCTGAACGCAAGATAGCTTCGACCTCTTGGGCTGCTTGTTTAGCGGTGGCTAAATCCCATTGGGGGCTGATGCCGGCGTGGGTCAGCACAAAGCCAAAGCGGGGGTGCTGGGCTAATAGCGGTTGAGTGCGTAGCCAGTCCATGAGTTCAGCAGCATCTTCTGCGGCAAAAATGGCTTCTACCTTGTCTTTGGGCTTGATTTTTTTGATGCCCAGATGGGTGGCCAGCAGGTGTAGGTCGTGGTTGCCCAGCACAGTGGTGGCTCGGCTACCCAAGGATTTGACAAAACGCAGGCATTCCAAGGACTTTTCGCCACGGGCAACCAAATCACCTGTCAGCCAAAGCTCATCGGCAAGCGGGTCGAAATCCACCTTTTTTAGCAAAAGTTGGAGTTCATCAAAGCAACCGTGCAGGTCGCCGACTATGTAGGTTGCCATAACTACCAGCTATTATTACGTTTGCGGCGTGGAATAAGGAAAGGCACGAGCAAGCCCAAGAGTAGGCCAGCCCCTAAAACAGCCCCGCCATAGATAAACCATTGGATAACGATTTCACGTTTTTCGGCATCGTGCATGGTTTCTAGGTCACGGTTTTTGTTTTTGATGATGTCCAGTTCTCGCTTGAGTTGGGCATTTTGGTCAATCAGGCTGCTGCTTTGCTGTTCGGCCTGTTGGGTGCGGCGTTGCATTTCTTGGGTGCGTTGCTGCCAGTCGGCATCAATCTTGTTGAGCTTGAGGGTTAGCTCTTGCACCTGTTGTTGCAGTTGTGGAGTCAGTTCTTTGGAACTTGGGGTGGAGGTCAGTTCGCTGTTTAAGATCCAAACCTCACGGTTCTTGCTGTCCCGAATAAGCGAGTAGCGGTCTTTTTTATCCAAGAGGGTGACTTTTTCGCCGGCTTGAACCGAGCCTGCAATTTTGAAATTATCGCCCGCTCCCTTACGCACAAAGGTGCTGAGGTTTTCAGTAACATAGCGGGTTTCAGCCAAGGCCGTGCTGGAGACAAGCGATCCGAGTAGGACACAAAGGAGCGTAGAAAAGCGTTTTTTCATTGTTCTATCCTGAAAAAAGAAAGGGTTAAAATTCCATAATTAGAAAATTTGACTAAATCGTCTAATTAAAAAATCTTAAGGCATAAAGAAGAGAGTGCCGAAGCACCCTCTTAGTTCCCGATTTAGTTAAAAATTGAGCTTAAAATAAAGTAGATAATGATGGAAATCAGGGCGCCTGCTGGCAGGGTAATAACCCAAGAGGCCACGATATTGCGGATAACCCCTAAATTCAGGGCTGCAATACCACGGGCAAAGCCAACACCTAAAATCGCACCGACTAAGGTTTGAGTTGTGGAAATCGGCAGGCCTGTGCCTGAGGCAATCACTACCGTAATGGCACAAGCAAACTGAGCAGCAAAACCACGGCTTGGGGTCAAATCTGTAATCCCTGAGCCGATGGTGCCCATTACTCGGCTTCCCATCACAATAAGACCAGTTGCGATACCAATGGCACCCAGTGGCAGCACCCAAGGGGCGATAATGCTTTTTTCAACAATGGCACCGCCATGATCAACAATAGAAACCACCGCAGATAAAGGCCCGATGGCGTTGGCCACGTCGTTTGAACCGTGGGCAAAGGCCATAGCACAGGCGGTTAAGAGCATAAGTGTGCCAAATACTTTTTCTACACCGCCGAAGGCGCCATTTGCGGCCTTCTTTTTGAAGGTTTCGCTTCTTAAGTAGAAGTGGCAGGCCACGATAGAAATAGCGGCAAGCACAGCGGAAATCAACATGGTTTGGCCTGTTGAAAGGTTGAGGCCAACGTGCTTTAAGCCCTTGCTGACAGTTACGATACAGAGAATAAAGATAGTTAAACCCATATAGTAAGGTGCATATTTTTGGGCATTGGCCATAGGGGCTTCAGTGTCGAAAATCAGTTTTTGGGTGCTGATAAAAATGGCATAGGCGACAAGGCCTGCTACCACTGGTGTGATAAACCAGCTGCCGACAATCCCACCCAGGCTGCCCCATTTCACGGCTTCAGCACCTACGGTAATGCAGCCAAAACCGATGATAGCACCGATAATGGAGTGAGTGGTGGAAACTGGCCAGCCCATTCTGGAGGCAATCAATAGCCAAGCCCCTGCGGCAAAGAGGGCAGACATCATCCCTAAAACCAGGGTGTCAGGGCGGCCTGCAAATTCACTGATGTCCAAAATCCCGCTTTTCATGGTTTCGGCCACTTCGCCACCAGCCAAGTAGGCCCCAGCGCATTCAAAAATCATGGCAATAACAATGGCTTGTTTGGCAGTGATAATGCCCGAACCTACCGAGGTTCCCATGGCGTTGGACACATCGTTAGCACCAATACCAAAGGCCATAAAAAAGCCAAAAACAGCCGTGATAATAACGAGAATATGTCCATATTGATGAATGAGTTCCATAATAAATCCTCTTCTTATGAGCGTGCCAGCATCAGCTCAATGCGTGATCCTACACGCTGAGCCTGGTCGGCTAAAATGCTGATACGTTCGATACATTTATATAAGAACATCACATCAATCGGGTTCAGTTCTTTTTCCAAGCCAAGCAGGGTACGGCGAAGCACAATTTGCAGCTGATCGGTGTCGTCTTCAATTTGGTCTAACTCTAAGATCATATTATTGACAAAGGTCAGCTCACGGCCCCTAAAGCCTGTTTCGAGAAGCTGGTCAAGCTCGTGTAGCACCTTGCGGACTTGATGGGCAGCGTCTAGGCTGCGGGAAAGGAAATCTTTAAAGATAGGCTGCATTTGTTCTGGAATAACCAGCTGGCGACCAAAAATACGGCCTGAAATATCTCTAGCATAGTTGGCTAATTTATCAAGCTGGGTGACCAGTTCAAGTAGGTCGGTACGCTCAACAGGCATAAATAAACCACGCGGCAGTTTTAAGCGAATTTCACGCTTTAAGGTGTCCGCACGGCGTTCTAAATCAACAATTTGGCCACGAACTTTTTCAGCTTCTTCCCAGTTTCCTTGGAAGGTCGCTTCAAAAAAGGGCACTAATAAGGCACTGCAATCGGCCACTTTGGTGGCGTGTTTTTGCAAGGGCTTTAACGGCGAATGGGCGAATAATCCTAAAATATTATTCATTGCCATAAGTATATCTCCAAATAGGTTGTTAGGTGAGGTGGTTTGTAAGGACAAACCGTTGGCAATTTTACTTGATGTTCTTATAAAGGTCACCAATAAATCACGGTCTGAACCCAGAAAGCGGTAATAAATTTGTAAAAAATATTCAATTTTTGCCCGCTTGTCGTGCAGGCTTGAGGCAGGGCTTTTAGGCCTAGCAAAGACAGAAGGCAAAAAATCTTTATTTTGACCTTAAAAATCAACACTTTACATTTACAAAACCAACGTTAAGTATTATCATCCTGTCCACATTCGCCTTTTGGGGCAGATTTATTTTTATCACATTTTAGAGGAAGGTATGCAAAACCTAGAAAATCTGGTCGCAACCGCACTGCAAGCGGTTGAAAATGCAAGAGATGTTGCAACACTCGAAGCCTTACGGGTGGAATATTTTGGTAAGAAGGGCCATTTTACGGCGCTTATGCAGGGCCTGCGTGATGTGTCGCCTGAAGAGCGTCCAGCCGTGGGTGCTAAAATTAACGAAGCCAAACAGCAGGCTCAAGAGGCCTTAAACGCCAAAAAAGAAGCCTTGGAAACGGCAGAATTGGATGCCAAATTAGCGGCTGAAAGCATTGATGTCAGCCTGCCTGGTCGCAAAACCGAATTGGGCGGCCTGCACCCTGTGTCCATCACCATTGAGCGTGTGACCAAGTTCTTTGGTGACCTAGGCTTTTCGGTGGAAAGCGGCCCAGAAGTGGAAACCGACTACTACAACTTTGATGCACTCAATATTCCAGCCCACCACCCAGCTCGTGCCGACCACGATACCTTCTGGTTTGATGCCGAACGCCTTTTAAGAACCCAAACCTCAGGCGTGCAGATCCGCACCATGGAAAAAGTGCAACCACCTATCCGCATTATGGCCCCGGGCCGAGTGTATCGTAACGACTACGACCAAACCCACACCCCCATGTTCCACCAAATTGAGTTGCTTTATGTCGACAAAAAAGCCAACTTCACCGAACTCAAGGGCTTACTACACGATTTCTTACGCAACTTCTTTGAAGAAGACTTACAAGTGCGTTTCCGTCCATCCTATTTTCCTTTCACTGAGCCTTCTGCCGAAGTGGACGTAATGGGCAAAAACGGCAAGTGGTTGGAAGTGTTAGGCTGCGGTATGGTGCACCCAAATGTCTTGCGTAATGTGGGTATTGATCCGAATGAATACTCAGGCTTTGCCGTGGGCATGGGCGTTGAGCGTTTGACCATGTTGCGTTATAACGTAACCGACCTGCGTGCCTTCTTTGAAAATGATTTGAGATTTTTGAAGCAGTTTAAATAAATTTGTAAAAATAACCTTCCCTCCACCCGCTTGCGGGGGGAGGTGTCACGAAGTGACGGAGGGGGCAAGCGGTGAAAACTTCACAAGTTATTGCAAATCCCCCTCAGCCTTCGGCAGCTCCCCCGCAAGCGGGTGGAGCGAACATAATTAGATTAAAGGAACAAAACAATGAAATTCAACAATGCTTGGTTGCGTGAGTGGGTTAATCCAGATATTACCGTAGAACAACTCTGCGACCAAATTACCATGTTAGGTTTAGAAGTCGATAGTTGTGACCCTGTGGCAGGCGAGTTTAGCCAGGTTGTGATCGGCGAAGTGGTGGAGTGCGGTAAGCACCCAGAGGCCGATAAGTTACAGGTTACTAAGGTTAATGTGGGCGGTGATCGCCTCTTAGACATCGTTTGCGGTGCACCAAATTGTCGCCAAGGGCTGAAAGTGGCTTGCGCGGTGGAAGGGGCGGTTCTGCCAGGTAACTTCAAAATCAAGAAAACCAAGTTGCGTGGCCAGCCGTCAGAAGGGATGCTTTGCTCTTATTCAGAACTAGGTATTAAGGAAGATCACAGCGGCATTATCGAATTGCCGGCCGATGCCCCTGTGGGAACAGATTTCCGTGACTACCTCAAGCTAAACGATCAGGCTATTGAAATCAGCCTAACGCCAAACCGTGCCGACTGCTTGAGTATTTCAGGTATTGCCCGTGAAGTGGGCGTTATCAACCGTCAGCCTGTGCAAGCCCCTGCCATTGAGCCTGTGCCAGCGACAATTTCAGACAAGATCGAAATCGATCTGCAAGCCCCAGAAGCCTGCCCACGCTATCTCTTGCGTGTGGTGAAAAATGTCAATGTTAAGGCGGCTTCTCCATTATGGCTACAAGAAAAACTCCGCCGTTGCGGTATTCGTTCTATCGACCCAATCGTGGATGTGACCAACTACAGCCTACTTGAGCTGGGCCAACCTATGCACGCCTTTGATCTGGCCAAGGTTGCCGCCCCTGTGCAGGTGCGGATGGCCAAAGAGGGTGAGGAATTAGTGCTATTAGATGGCACAACCGCCAAACTACAAGCCAACACCTTGCTCATTGCCGACCAAAAGGGCCCGCTTGCCATGGCAGGGATCTTCGGTGGTGAGCAGAGTGGGGTGAGCGAAAGTACGACCGATGTTGTGTTAGAAGCCGCCTTCTTTGCCCCGCTTGCCATTGCTGGCCGAGCTAGACAATATGGCCTGCATACCGATGCCTCCCACCGTTTTGAACGTGGCGTGGACTATGCCCAAACTCGTTTAGCCATGGAACGTGCCACTGCACTTTTACTGGAAATCTGTGGCGGTGAGGCAGGTGAAATTGTCGAAGCCGTGAGCGAAACACATCTACCAAAAGCGAATACGGTCACTTTACGCCGTAGCAAGTTGGATGACCTGATCGGTCACCATATTGAAACTGAAACCGTAACCGATATTTTCGCCCGCCTGGGCTTCAACCCAGTTTATGCTGATGATGTTTGGACAGTCACTTCCCCAAGCTGGCGTTTTGATATTGAGATCGAAGAAGATCTGATTGAGGAAGTAGCTCGGATCTACGGCTACAACAGCATTCCAAACAATGCACCATTGGCCCATCTCAATATGCGTCACCACCGTGAGGCAGATTTACCGCTCATGCGAGTCAAACAGGTTTTAGTCGATAGCGATTTCCAAGAGGCCATTACCTATAGCTTCGTTGATCCAAAAACCCAAAACCTGCTCCATCCACAGGCAGAAGCCTTAATTTTGCCAAACCCAATTTCCAGCGAAATGTCAGCCATGCGAGTCTCTCTCTTAAGCGGCCTCTTGGAAGCCGTGGCCTATAACCAAAACCGCCAGCAAGGTCGGGTACGCTTGTTTGAAACAGGCTTACGCTTTATTCTAGACCAAGCGGCCGAAGCAGGCGTTCGCCAAGAATTTGTCTTAGGTGGCGTGATTGCTGGGGCCAAACGTGCCGAACACTGGACAGGCAAGGCCGAAAATGTCGATTTCTTCGATCTTAAGGGCGATGTGGAACGCGTACTTGCCCTAACCGATGTGGCCGACAAGGTACGTTTTGTGCCAAAAGCCTTCCCAGCCCTCCATCCAGGCCAATCTGCGGCTATTGAGTTAGACGGGGTAGAAATCGGCTTTATCGGCACGGTTCACCCGAAAGTGGTGCAAAAATTAGACTTGGCAGGCAAGCCAGTGGTTTTTGAATTGCTCTGGTCAGCCATTGCCAACCGCCCAGTAACGGCAGCCAAAGAGATTTCCAAATTCCCAGCCAACAAGCGTGACTTAGCGTTAGTTGTAGCAAGCGATGTGGCTGCTGATGATGTGCTCCGTACCTGCCGTAAAGTCGGTGGCGAAACCTTGGTCGCAGTTAATTTATTTGACGTTTATCAGGGCAGCAACATTGAAGCCGGCAAGAAGAGCTTGGCCGTGAGCTTAACCTTGCAAGACAGCCAAAAAACCCTTGAGGAAGAAGAAATCAACGCCTTGGTGCAAAAGGTCTTAACGGCCTTAAACCAACGTTTCCAAGCGGTGCTTCGTGACTAAGGATATTTAAGGATAACTTATGACACTGACAAAAATTGAAATCGCAGAAAACCTAATGGAGAAATGCGGACTAGATAAGAGCGTTGCCAAGCAGTTTGTAGAGCAATTTTTTGAGGAAATTCGGGCCACCCTGGCTTCTGGGGAAGATGTCAAACTTGCCAGCTTTGGCAATTTCGAAGTGCGGGAAAAGGCTGCCCGCCCTGGACGCAACCCAAAAACCGGAGAGGAGGCTATTATTTCCGCCCGCCGTGTCGTGATGTTTAAGCCAAGCCAGATCCTGCGAGAGCGGATTAAGCAGGCCAATCCATAGCAACAAGCGGTCGAAAATTTGTAAAATTTTGCAAATTTCTGACCGCTTGTTTATTTATTTGCTCTAAGTTGCAAATTATTTAACCAAGGTTTCCTATGTTTATACTCAAATCGAAAATGGGTTCGCTGGCATTGATCGCCGCCCTAAGCCTCGGGCTTTCGGCCTGCTCCAGCGGCAATACCCAAGCCAAGGTGGCCAAGCCTGCCAAGAGCCTTTATAGCAAAAATCAGGTCAGCAGCCAAAAGAGTTCGCTCAAAGACCCGAAAATTGTTATTCAGCGCCTCCAAGCCCAACACAAGAGCTGGCAGGGCACCCGTTACCGCATTGGCGGCACCACCCGCAAGGGTGTGGACTGTTCGGGCTTTACCCAAGCCACCTTCCGTGATCTCTTTGGCATTAAACTGCCTCGTATGACGGTTGATCAGGCCAAGGTGGGCGTAAAAGTCAATAAATCAGAGCTCAAGGCAGGGGATTTGGTTCTCTTTAAAACCGGCCGAGGCCCTAATGGCCGCCATGTGGGCATTTATGTCAAGGATGGCCAATTCCTCCATGCCTCCACCAAGGGCGGGGTGATTTATTCCAGCATCCATTCGCCATATTGGTCCAAAACCTATTGGCAGGCCCGCCGTTTATAGGGGCTAGATAAGCAAAAATATGAACTAGATCACAAAGTTAAACTTTTTTCGTTACTTTCTTGAAGAAACATTTGAAAAATTGACGAAATTGACGTAATCTAGCACGCAACAAACAAGAAGTGTTGTGTCCAACAACCGATTTCATAAATTTGCTTTCCGAGTAGCCCCGCAAGGGGCTTTTTTTATCTGTAGGGTTTTATATGAAGAAATGGTTTTATGTCTTGATCTTCCTGCCCTTGGCTGTCTGGGCGCAAACACCTAGCACGCCCTTGGGTTATTTGCAGGCCATGCAGGCTGCCCATAAATCTGCTGATTTTGAACTGCTTTATTTTCTTAAACAGGGCGAGCAAACGGCCAGCCTGCGTTATCGCCATGCAACTGAAGGGAAGACCCAGTATGCCCAGCTCTTGCACCTGGAAAACGGGCGGGAGGAGATCATCTTAAAGGATAATTTGGTCAGTTATTTCGGCCACGGTTTTCAGCCCTTCAGCCTGGAAAGTGAGGCTATTTTGGATAACCTGCCTAGCGCCTTTTATGGGGATTTCTCCCACTTGCAGGGCTATAATTTGGTAGATGGCGGCCGGGCCAGGGTGGCGGATCGCATTGTTCGCATTATCCGCCTAGTACCCCGTGATGATTTTCGCTACAAATACCATCTTTGGATTGACGAGGAAAACTTCCTCTTGCTCAAGAGCGAATTGCTGGATCGTGATAACCAAGTGCTAGAAGAATTTAGGGTGGTACAGGCCTATGTGGATGAACAAATGAAGTTCATTATTGAGCCCATTAATTCCTTGGTCTTGCCCAGCCTTCTAACTCCAAGCAGCCAGGCTGCTCAAACCCAGTGGCAGCCCAAATGGTTGCCCGCAGGCTTTCAGCGGGTTAAAAGCAGCCTGCAAAATTTGACCATTGGCAGCCAGCTAGAGCAGGTGGAAGGGCAGTTTTACAGCGATGGCCTCTTTACCTTTAGCATTTATGTGGTGCAAAATAAGGGTATTGTCTTTGATGAACAGTTCTGGCGTAATGATAAACTCAGCATTTATAGCCATACCATAGGCGATAAGGATGTAGTGATTATGGGGGAAATTCCCTTGATCACGGCCAAGTATATTGTGGAGCAAATCCAGTTTGAGGAGGAAGCCAAATGATGGTAGAAACGGCAACCGTGGTTGCCTACCGAGAGGGGATTGCCACAGTCCAATGCCAGGCCAAAAGCGGCTGTGGCGGCTGTTCGGCTCAATCAGGCTGCGGCACCAAGTCCCTGTCAGCCTTGGTAGGCGAGCGTTTTGCCCCGCGTTTTGAGCTGGAGGTGCCAGAGGTGCTGGAAGTTGGGGATAAGGTTCAACTGGGCCTGCCAGAGCAAACCTTGTTGCGAGGCATTATGTGGATCTACTGCCTGCCACTTTTGGCTCTAGTGGCCAGCAGCCTCTTGCTTTCCCAGTTTATTGAGCAGGAATTATGGGTGGCCTTGGGGATTGTGGCTTGTACAGGCCTCAGTTTCTTTGTGGCTCGGCAAAAATTAAGGGCAGAAAAGGCCCGTCAATTTGAGCCGATTTACCTGGGCAAATGCAAATTTTAGGCAAAATCCTACCGCTTGCGTGCGATTTCAAGTGAAAAAGCCCGCTCAACTGTGGTAAAATACAGGGATAATCTAGTATCAGTTAATGGAGAACTTATGACAAGTGCAAACAAACGTTCGGTAATGACCCTTTTTGCAGACAAAAACGATATTTACAGCCACCAAGTGCGTATTGTATTAGCAGAAAAAGGCGTGCCTTACGAAATTGAAAATATCATCACTGGTACCATTTCAGAAGATTTAATGGAATTAAACCCACGCGGCTCCATTCCAACCTTGGTTGATCGGGACTTGGTCTTGTTCAACTCCCGCATTATCATGGAATATTTGGACGAACGCTTCCCGCACCCGCCGCTGATGTCGGTTTACCCTGTGCAACGGGCCAAGTGCCGTTTAACTGTCAATAGTATCCAAAGCGACTGGTATAGCCTGATGGACGTGGTCAATCGGGATCCTGATTCTGCTGAGGGTAAAAAAGCCCTGGCTCAACTCAAAGAAGAAATTATGGCCATCAGTGGTGTCTTTGCCGCCCAGCCTTACTTTCTCAACGATGAATTTAGCCTCAACGACTGTTATGTTGCCCCGCTCCTATGGCGGATGCACAACCTGGGCGTGGAATTCACCGGCACGGGCAGCAAGGCCATCAAGGCTTATATGACCCGCATTTTCCAACGTGAAAGTTTTGTACAATCGGTTGGCGGCGCGGCCCCAAAACATCTCATGGATGATAAAGACTAATGAAGCCCTTACGCCCTTATCTCTACCATGCCTACTACAACTGGATCTTAGACAACGACTATACCCCTTATTTATTGGTGGATGCAGACTATGTTGATGTGGATGTGCCTCGAGAATTTGTCAATGACGGCAAGATTATTCTCAACATCTCGCCCCGTTCTATTGGTCAATATGTAGTAAACGATGAAGCCATCAGCTTTGGCGCCCGTTTCCAAGGTATGCTGCGTGAAATCTACATTCCCTTTGGGGCCGCCGTGGCCATTTATGCCCAAGAAACCGGTGATGGCACCATGTTCCAAGAGGAAGCCTACTACAGTGAAGCAGCCTATTTGGCCCGCTTAGGTTCGGCAGAGCCAGAGAAGCCAAAAACGAAAAAGGCTTCTAAGCTCAAATTGGTTAAATAAGACAAAGGCTAGGAGAAAACCTAGCCTTTCTTTTATCTTATGCCACTGCTTTTTGAGTTTGCAAGCCCTTGAAAATATAGTAGGCGTTGATGGTGACCACAAAAGCGTTTAGCCCCCAAACAGGAATAGAGCCAATTAAAAGCCCATATATCACAAAACAAGCACAGCCAACCGAGTTGAGCAAACGCAATTTAATGACGTCCTTGAGCAAGAAGGAACTGGCCACTAAAATCATGGCAACATAACCTAAGATTTCAATATAATTCATTGGTTTTTCTCCCTTAAATATAGATGGTTCTATTATAAGGGCTTGAAAGACAATGGAAAATAGGCGGCAAAATAGCAAAGGTTTGCGTGGTAAAAATTTACAAAAGTCCCTCAATATTAAGTGCTATCCTCAATTATCCTTACAACTTCACCATTTCCTCTCTCCTGTTTTGGCCTAATCTAGATATGATCATACCTGATAAAACCAACCATAAAAAAAGCCCGACACCAAAAAAGCGGTTGTCGGGCGGAGGTCTTACTTAAGGAAATGAAAAAAACTGTTTGCTTACGTCTGCATTAGCATCTAGTTGCTTAGTAAGACCTTGCTTTTGTGATGGAGTTCACGGTTTTTGAAAAAATTTTAATCTTTTTTCATTTTGGCGATTTCTTCATCACGCAGGACGCGGCGGAGGATTTTGCCGACGTTGGTTTTTGGCAGCTCGTCCCTAAATTCGATGTCCCGTGGGATCTTATAGCCTGTCAGGTGCTGGCGGCAGTGGTTGCGCAGCTCTTCACGGGTCAGGCTTTCGTCTTTTTTGGTAACGTAAATCTTAATGCTTTCGCCAGAGGTTTTGCTTGGAATGCCAATGGCCACGGCTTCATTGACCTTGGGGTGGAGGGCGACCACATCTTCGATTTCATTTGGATAGACGTTAAAGCCTGACACGATGATCATGTCTTTTTTGCGATCCACAATGCGGAGATTGAGGTCTTGGCCCATCTCGACAATATCGCCTGTGGCCATAAAGCCGTCTTTGATAACCTCAGCCGTGTCTTCAGGGCGTTGCCAGTAGCCCTGCATCACTTGCGGGCCCTTAACCCAGAGTTCGCCTCGTTGGCCCATAGGCACATCATGGCCATTGTCGTCCACAATACGAATATCTGTATTAGGTACAGGTACGCCAATGGAGCCTGAATATTCGGTGGAGTCGTTTCGAGTAGCGGCAATCAGTGGCGAACATTCAGTCATACCATAGCCTTCAATGATATGGTTGCCTGTGGTTTGGTGCCAGCGGGCGGCCACTGCGCGCTGAATGGCAGCCCCACCGCCAACAGAAAGGCGGAGATGGCGGAAGTCCACATCTTTGAAATACTCATTGTTGAGCAGGGCATTAAAGAGGGTATTCACGCCTGTAATGGCCACAAAAGGATATTTACGTAGCTCTTTCACAAAGCCTGGAATATCTCGTGGGTTGGTAATTAAAAGTCCGGTTACGCCCAATTCAATAAAGAGCAGGCAGTTTACCGTCAGGGCAAAGACGTGATAAAGCGGCAGGGCAATCACGGCGATGGGTTCACGGGTGCCTCTTAGGAGCGGCTCGGCCACCCATTTGGCCTGGAAGATGTTGGCCAAAATATTGCGGTGGGACAGCATAGCCCCCTTGGCCACGCCTGTGGTGCCGCCTGTGTATTGGAGGAAGGCCAAGTCTTCAGGCAGAACAGTCGGTTTCACATACTGGCGTTGCTTACCAATGCTGAGGGCCTCACGGAAGCTGACGGCATGAGGCAATTTGTATTTTGGTACTAGCTTTTTGACGTATTTGACCACGAAATTGACTAAGGTGCGTTTGCCAAAGGAAAGTTGGTCGCCCATACGGGTTAAAATAACGTGCTTAATTTGGGTGTCAAAAACGACTTTTTCCAAGGTGGCGGCAAAGTTAGACACAATCACAATGGCCTTGGCACCGCTGTCGTTAAGCTGGTGTTCTAATTCACGCGGGGTATAGAGCGGATTAACATTCACCACCACCAGGCCTGCACGCAAGACGCCAAACAGGGCGATAGGGTATTGTAGGAGGTTGGGCATCATAAGTGCCACACGGTCGCCTTTTTCAAGGCGTAATTCATTTTGTAGGTAGGCCGCAAAGGCACGGCTGCGTTCTTCCAGCTTGCGGAAGGTTAAAACCTGCCCCATGTTGATGTAGGCCGGCATATCAGGGTGGCGTTGCACAGCCGCTTCAAACATGGCCAATAGCGATTCATATTTATTGAGGTCAAGCTCTCTTTCAGCCTGGGGCGGATAGTTATCAAACCAGATTTTTTCCATGGGTATCCCTTTTAAACAAAAATTAGGGCAATTTTACTCGAAATCCTGCCAAAACTCATGCTTTTATGTGGTTTGGAGTGGCACAAGCGGTTAAAAATCTGCAATTTTTTGCAAATCTAGACAAAAACGAGAGAATACTCGTTAAAGTATTCTCTCGCCATTTGATTCAGGACAAGTCTAGTCTTGAATATGTCTTTCTTTTTCGCCCGTATAAATTTGTCTTGGGCGGACAATTTTGAGGCTTTCTTCGTGCATTTCCTTCCAGTTGGCAATCCAGCCCACAGTTCTAGCTAGGGCAAAAATCACCGTAAACATAGAGGTTGGAATGCCGATGGCTTGCAGGATAATGCCAGAGTAGAAGTCCACATTCGGGTAGAGCTTACGCTCAACGAAGTACGGGTCACTTAGGGCAATGCGTTCAAGCTCCATGGCTACTTCTAGCAATGGGGTGCTGACGTTTAGCTCTTTTAAGACCTCGTGGCAGGTTTCACGCATAACCTTGGCTCGTGGATCGTAGTTTTTATAGACACGGTGGCCGAAGCCCATGAGGCGGAATGGATCGTTTTTGTCCTTGGCACGCGCAATAAATTCAGGAATCCGATCCTTGGTGCCGATTTCTTCTAGCATCTTAATGCAGGCCTCGTTGGCCCCGCCGTGGGCAGGCCCCCAAAGAGAGGCGATACCCGCTGAAATACAGGCAAATGGGTTGGGGCCAGAGGAGGCCACGCCACGCACTGCCGAGGTAGAGGCATTTTGCTCGTGGTCGGCGTGCAGGGTGAAGATTCTGTCCATGGCACGTTCTAGCACAGGGTTTACCTCATAAGGCTCGCAAGGGGTGGCGAACATCATATAGAGGAAGTTGCCTGCATAAGACAGGTTGTACTGCGGGTACATAAACGGCCGGCCGATGCTGTATTTATAACACATGGCAGCCAGGGTTGGCATTTTCGCCAAAAGGCGGATGGCCGTTTTGTTACGGGAGTCTTGGCAGGAATTATCCACGATGTCGTGGTAGAAAGCCGCCAAGGCGCTACTGGCCGCACACATGACCGCCATTGGGTGAGAGTCACGGCGGAAGCCTTGGAAGAGGCGGGTAAATTGTTCATTTACCATGGTGTGAGAAACCAATTCCTTGCGGAAGGCTTCAAATTCTTCAGGGGTTGGCAGCTCACCGTAAAGGAGCAGGTAGGCCGTGTCTAAGTAGGTTTTGTGGGTGGCCAATTCATCAATTGGGTAGCCACGGTGGAGAAGCACCCCTTCATCGCCATCAATATAGGTAATGCTGGATTCGCACAGGGCAGTGGAGGTTAAGCCTTGGTCGTAGGTGAATAATTGTTCTTTTTGTAAGGCTTCCACCCCAATGGCATCATAGCCTAGGTTGCTTTGGTAAACAGGCAGGCTAAATTTACGTCCATCACTAAGCTGTAATTCTGCTTTTAAGGTTGGATGTAGTTTTGGCATAGTCAGTTCTCCTTATTTCGATTGACTGATGATATTGTGTTGCATAGCTTAAGCTGCAGTTTGCAAAATAATATTATTGGCTTTTTGGGTGTAGCTGTTAATGTGGTCGAAGTTCATATAGCGGTAGGTATCGTCCTTATCGCCATCCAGGCTTTCCACATAGCTGAGGTATTCTTCCACACTTGGAATACGGCCCAACAAGGCACAGACCGCAGACAATTCAGCGGAAGCCAGGTAAACAAAGGCACCCTTACCCATACGGTTGGGGAAGTTACGGGTGGAGGTGGAAATCACCGTTGCCCCGTCTGCCACACGAGCTTGGTTACCCATACAGAGGGAGCAGCCCGGCACTTCAATACGGGCGCCGCTCTTACCATAAATGCTGTAGTAGCCTTCTTCGCTGAGTAGGGAAGCGTCCATCTTGGTTGGTGGGGCAATCCACAAGCGGGTTGGGATCATCTCTTTGGATTGACTGAGCAATTTACCTGCGGCACGGAAGTGGCCGATATTGGTCATACAGGAGCCGATAAAGACCTCATCCACCTTGTCGCCTTGCACCTCAGACAGCTTGCGGGCATCGTCTGGGTCATTCGGAGCACAGAGGATTGGCTCTTTGATTTCCGCCAAGTCAATTTCGATCACAGCCGCATATTCAGCATCACTGTCGGCCTCCATCAATTCTGGGTTGGCAATCCAAGCCTCCATGGCCTGAATACGGCGTTCCAGTGTGCGCACATCGCCATAGCCCTCGGCAATCATCCATTTAAGCAGGACGATATTGGAATTGAGGTATTCGATAATCGGTTCTTTGTCTAATTTAATGGTACAGGCCGCCGCAGAACGCTCGGCTGAAGCGTCCGATAGCTCAAAGGCCTGTTCGACCTTGAGTTTTTCCAAACCTTCAATTTCTAAAATACGGCCAGAGAAGATATTTTTCTTACCTGCTTTTTCAACGGTCAGAAGGCCTTGTTGAATAGCGTAGTATGGAATGGCGTGAACCAAGTCCCGCAGGGTAATGCCCTTTTGCATTTCGCCCTTAAAGCGGACTAACACTGACTCAGGCATATCCAAGGGCATCACCCCTGTGGCGGCAGCAAAGGCAACCAGGCCAGAACCTGCCGGGAATGAAATCCCGATTGGGAAGCGGGTGTGGGAGTCGCCACCTGTGCCGACCGTGTCAGGCAGGAGCATACGGTTGAGCCAGGAGTGGATTACGCCATCACCAGGCTTGAGGGAAACCCCACCACGGTTCATGATAAAGTCAGGCAAGGTGCTGTGGGTGACGATATCCACTGGTTTTGGATAGGCGGCCGTGTGGCAGAAGGACTGCATCACCAGGTCGGCTGAGAAGCCTAGGCAGGCTAAGTCTTTGAGTTCATCACGGGTCATCGGGCCAGTGGTATCTTGCGAACCCACGCTGGTCATTTTCGGCTCGCAGTATTCGCCTGCCCGAATGCCCTCTACGCCGCAGGCTCTGCCGACCATTTTTTGGGCCAGGGTGTAGCCTTTTGCAACTTTTTGGTCTTTTTGACCCGCTTGTGGTTTGGCAAAGACATCGCTATCTGGCAGGCCAAGGGCGGCACGGGCTTTTTGGGTCAGGCCACGGCCGATAATCAGCGGAATACGGCCGCCTGCCCGTACTTCGTCTAAAAGCACGTTGGTTTTGAGCTGGAATTCGGCCAAAACTTCATCAGAATTGTGTTTGCAGATCTTGCCAGCATAAGGGTAAATATCAATCACATCGCCCATGTGGAGCTGGCTGACATCCACTTCAATCGGTAAAGAACCGGCATCTTCCATGGTGTTGAAGAAGATGGGAGCAATTTTACCGCCCAAGACCACGCCGCCTGCCCGCTTGTTAGGAATGAAAGGAATATCATCGCCCATCAGCCATAAGACGGAGTTGGTAGCTGATTTACGGGAAGAACCTGTGCCGACCACATCGCCCACATAAACCAACGGGAAGCCTTTTTCTTTAAGGCCTTCGATTTGTTTCATTGGGCCGATATTGCCTGCATCATCTGGCACAATGCCATCCCGCTCATTTTTGAGCATGGCGAGGGCGTGGAGCGGAATATCTGGGCGTGACCAGGCATCTTGGGCTGGAGAGAGATCGTCCGTGTTGGTTTCGCCCGTTACTTTAAAGACAGTCAGGGTCAGTTTTTCAGCCAATTTTGGACGGGACAAGAACCATTCTGCCTCTGCCCAAGACTGCATAATTTGCTGGGCAAATTCATTGCCGGCCTTGGCCTTGTCGGCCACATCGTGGAAGCTGTCGAACATGAGTAGGGTATAGGACAGGGCCTTAACGGCTTCTGGTGCAAGCTCAGGATTGTCTAGGGCTTGAATAAGTGGCTCAATGTTGTAGCCCCCCTGCATGGTGCCTAAGAGGCGAATAGCTTCTTGGCCTGAAATCAGTGGTGACTGGGCCTCGTTTTTGACGATGGCGGTGAGAAAGGAGGCCTTAACATAGGCTGCTTCATCCACCCCTGCTGGAATACGCTGGCTAAAGAGTTCCAGCAAAAATTCAGCCTGACCTTCAGGAGGATTTTTGAGTAATTCAATTAAATCTGCGGTTTGCTGGGCATTGAGTGGCAAGGGCACAATACCTTGTGCTGCCCGTTCATCACAATGTGCTTGGTATGATTCTAAAAAGCTCATAATTCCCCCTGAAACAAAATTTGTTTAAAAAATAGAAATAAGACCTCCTAATAATAGCCCACAAAAAATAGAAAACAAGTTATTTTCACAAGTTTTTAACAAAAGTGTTACATAGATCAAATTTTATGAAGAAAAATTGGCCTTTTTGCTTAAAAGAGTTGATTTTTAGAGCAGATTGAGAACAGGAAATAAACAAAGCCCTGCGGGGTAAAACAGGGCTATTAAAGAAGAGGTTGTAAGCGGCTTATTCAGCCTTTTTGGCACAAGATTTAACGATAGCTGTCCACTGGGCACCAGACTTGATCTTGTATTTTTCGGCGAAGCTTTCCATATTCAGAGCAAAGGACACATTGAGCAGGCTGTTGAGATACATAAGCGGCTTGCCTTCTTCTACATCACCAAAGCTGCTCTTATAGGGCATTTTACCCGTGAAATGCACCTTGGCCCCTTCTTCCGTTTTTTCAGAAATTTCTACGCAAACATCGCTGTTTTTGGCAATGCCGGCTTGTTCTAAGAGTTGGCTGTCGATATTGGTCCAAACATTGCCGTATTGAATGTCTAAGACAGGAATGGTACCTTTCAGTACCCCTTCTTCTAGCACAGGCTTTTGGTAGGCAATTTCGACAACCTCATTTGGCAGTTCTTTACCCACTTGCTCAAAGCTAATTTTGTTGGAAGCCAATTTTGCCCCAGTGTAGGCATAAACATCACGGCCGTGGAAGGTGTAGGATTTTTCAGAGCCTTCTAGGCGGTTGGTGGCCTCATCAATTTCACGCACGGCCTCAATACCCAAATGCTCGGCCACCAGGGTCAGGGTGCCGTTATCTGGGCTGACGAAATAATGGCCTGTTTTGGTTTTGAGTACCACAGACTTGCGATCAGTGCCGACACCAGGATCGACCACACTGACAAAAACTGTACCAGCTGGCCAGTAAGTGGCGGTTTGATAGAGGCGGTAGGCGGCTTCCCAAATGTTGTAAGGCGGGATTTCGTGGGTGAGATCGAACATTTTTAGATCTCGATCCACCCCAAAGGCCACGCCCTGCATGGCAGAAACCGCACCGTCTTTAAGGCTAAAGTCAGTTTGTAAAACAAGGGCATTTGTTTGGGCAAAAGAAAAAGAGGGGAGGGCCAAAAGGGCTGCGACCAAGAGAGATTTTTTCATAAGTTTTCCTATTTGTTATCATGATGTGAAAATATGGCTAGATACTAGCGGGGACGCAAACGTTTGTCTAGCTACAAATAGGGGTTTTGAGCATAATTTTAGAAAAAAGGCCAAGTGTTTAAACTTGGCCTTGGACTATATTGATTTCCCTCAAGCGACTTGCAAAATTTCTCTTGCGATTACCCGCTTGCAAGGGGGATTAAAGCACCTTCACAATGGCTTCACAAAGCTGATCAATATTGGCTTCGGTGATGCCTGCTACATTGATACGGCCTGAACGTACCGCATAAATGGCGAATTCATCTTTTAGTCTGTCCACCTGTTCTGGGCTTAGGCCGCTGAAAGAGAACATCCCGTTTTGGGCGATGATAAAGTCAAAGTTTTGGTTTGCACCCTTGGCCTTGAGTAACTCAACAAATTTGGCCCGCATGGTTTTAATGCGGTTACGCATTTCGGCTAATTCTGCAATCCAGTCTGCCTTGAGTTGTGGATCAGCCAAGACGGTTGCCACGGCACTGGCTCCGTGGGAAGATGGGTTGGAGTAGAGTACACGGATGATGCTTTTCACTTGGCTGAAGGCATTGTTGGCCACTTCGGCATTGTCTGCAATCAGAGTGAAAGCACCTACACGCTCGTTATAGAGGCCGAAGTTTTTAGAATAAGAACTGGCGACCAAGATTTCACGGTGGTTTTTCACAAAGGTGCGTAAGCCCAAGGCATCTTCTTCTAGGCCGTTGGCAAAGCCTTGGTAGGCGAAGTCAAAGAGCGGCAACCAGCCTTTTTCGGCAGACAGGTTGGCCAGGGTTTGCCATTGTTCTGGGGTTGGGTCAATCCCTGTTGGGTTGTGGCAGCAGCCGTGTAGCAGCACCACATCGCCCGCTTCTGCTTGGCTAAGATCGGCCAAGAGGTTGTCCCAGTCTAGGGCCTTGGTTTCCTTGTTGTAGTAGCGGTATTCTTTGATGTTGATGCCTACTGCATTGAAAATAGCATTGTGGTTTGGCCAGGTTGGGCTGGAAATCCAGACGTTTTTGGCACTGGTTTGGCGCTTGATGAATTCCGCTGCAATGCGAAGAGCGCCTGTTCCACCTAAACTTTGGGCGGTTTTGACACGTTTTTCCTTGATAACATCGGCATTTTCACCAAAGAGCAGGGCCTGGGTTTGAGCATTGAAATCGGCAATGCCGTCAATGGTCAGGTAGTTTTTGGTGTTTTCTTGTTCAAATAAACGGCGTTCTGCTTCTTTAACCGCTTTGACAATCGGGGTTTGGCCTTGGGCGTCTTTATAGACGCCAATGCCCAGATTGATTTTTCCTGCACGGGTTTCGGCCTTAAAGGCTTCGCCTAAACCTAAAATTGGGTCTGCGGGGGCGGCTTGGATATGATTAAACATCATGGAAATTTCCTCTTGATCAGTGTGTTTGCAAAAATGTTCAATTTATACGAGTAATTGTTAAATTTTGCAAGCACAAGCGGTTAAAATTGTGAACCAATTCGCAAATTTGAAAAATATATAAAACTGGAAGTGATGGTGAGACGGTTGCTGAGCTTGTCGAAGCATTAGGTGAATTTAGCACTCGCACAAAACTTATGCTTCGACAAGCTCAGCAACCGTTTTATGCAAGTGCTAAATATGCTAGAAAATTAAAGCACAATGGTTTTGTTTTGATAAACAAAAACCCGATCGGCCAAGACCAAATCCAAGGCTCGAGAAAGCACGGTTTTTTCCACATCACGGCCGGCCTTCATCATGGCGTCAGCCGTGTAGGTGTGGTCGATGTTGATAACGTTTTGCATAATAATCGGGCCTTGATCCAATTCATTATTGATAAAGTGGGCGGTGGCACCAATGATTTTTACCCCTCGCTCAAAGGCCTGCTGATAAGGCTTGGCACCGATAAAGGCCGGCAGGAAGGAGTGGTGGATATTGACCACACGGTTTGGGTAGCGGGCCACAAATTCAGGATTCAGCACTCGCATATATTTGGCCAGCACAATATAATCTGGTGCATATTGGTCAATTTTCTCGGCCAATAATTTATCATGCTCCACACGGCTTAGACCCTCATGGCTGACCAAATGAAAAGGCACATCAAAGCGTTCTGTTAAGCTGCGTAAATTATCATGGTTGCCAATAACGGCCGCAATTTCCACATTTAAGCCGCCGTAATAGGTCTTCATTAAAATATCGCCGAGGCAGTGGGCTTCTTTGGTGACTAAAATAACAATGCGTTTGCGTTTTTCAGCCACTAATTGATATTGAGAACCTTGGGGCAGGGCAGCTTTTAAATCGGCTAGGAGGGTTTGATCATTAAAAATGCCTTGTAATTCAGTCCGCATAAAAAAGCGGCGGTTTTCATTTTCTACAAACTCACTGTTTTTAATGATATTGAGCTGGTGTTTATAACAAATATTGGTGATTTTAGCGACAAGGCCCGTATCGTCTGGGCATTCGGTTAAGAGAATTTTATTTTCAAGCATACTGCGTCCTTATTAAAAAAATAAAGCCCAATCAATGGGCTTTATCTTCAAGCGTATTCCAAATTAGATGGCAAAATCAGCAAGAGATTTACCTGCATCTAAGGCTTTTTGTAGGGCGCGAGGGGTTCTGCCTTGGCCTGTCCAGGTTTTTTCTTGGCCGTTTTCATCAATGAATTTATATTTGGCTGGGCGTGGTTCACGGGCCTTTCTTGTTTTTTGTTCTGGATTTCCGCCTAGTAGGGCAGCTAATTCTTCGGCAGAAATACCGTCAGCGGCTAACATGGCTTTATACTTATTGAGGTTTTCAAGGTATTTGGCTTTTTCAAGTTCTTGTACTTTTACGGCTTCACGTTTTTCTTCAACCACGATGGTGACTTTTTCAAGTAAGGCTTCCATTTGCTCAAGGCTGGCTTCACGAGCAATAACACGCAGGCTACGAATATTAGATAATGTTTTTAAAACTTCAGACATTGTTTTCTCCTGTTAAAGGTGTAAATTAAAATATATTCCCCCACAGAGGGAAGCCTGAATATCTTAACTTAATCTATTTTTTTGTAAACAGAAAAATGCAAATATTTGTTCAGGTTGTACCAATACGCCCATAAAAAGTAAATTCTCAATTTGCCACTTGGCAAAAATCCACACTTGAGGTAATCTTATGTCGTCCTACAATTTGTAGAGGTGCAAATATCATAAGTAAATTTTTCTGAGTGGATAACGATGAAGAAAGTTGAAAGGGGTATTTGCCGAAATCAATTAAGCGTCATCTTAATTGGTTGGGGTCGTGTCCGAAAGGTGCGGCACTGTCACAATAGCTTTATTGTGTTGCGCTACTGTTAGGCTGGGTCTTTTCTTTTATCCCTCCTTCTTATTTGCTTCTGTAAATATATTCAGTAGATCTCTTCCTTGTTTGACTTCAATATTTTCCACAAAACAATTTTAGAGGTTTTATGAATTTAGTTGATTTTTCTACATCGGCCTGGTCTGTTGTCCCGCCCTTGTTAGCCCTTATTTTGGCTATTTTTACCCGTAAGGTCATTTTGTCCTTGAGTATTGGTATTTTAGTCGGCGCCATTATGCTGACCCAATGGAACCTGCTTGATGCGGCGGTTTATATTAAAAATACCGTGGTGTCCTTGGTGTATAATCTTGAGGAGGGAAGCCTCAATGCCAATAACGTCAATATTATTCTCTTCCTTTTATTACTGGGTGCTTTAACCGCACTTTTAAGCCTTTCTGGCAGCAACCAGGCCTTTGCCAACTGGGCCCAACAACGGATTAAGGGCAGACGAGGAGCCAAACTGATGGCTGCTTGCCTGGTTTTCATCACCTTTATTGATGACTACTTCCACAGCCTTGCGGTTGGCGCCATTGCCCGCCCAGTGACCGATAAATTCAAGGTATCCCGTGCCAAATTAGCCTATATTTTGGACTCCACCGCCGCCCCAATGTGCGTGTTGATGCCCATTTCTAGCTGGGGAGCCTATATCATCACCCTGGTTGCAGGCCTGATGACCACTCACGCCATTACAGGCTACTCGCCACTGGGTGCCTTTATGGCCATGAGTGCTATGAACTTCTACGCCATTTTCGCCATGATCTTGGTCTTTGTGGTGGCCTATTCTTCCTTTGATATTGGATCTATGGCTCGTTTTGAACAAGAGGCCCTAAATGCCGAAACCAAGGAAACAGAAGCAGCGGATCTGTCTGTAGAAGGCAAGGTGCGCAACTTGGTTTTCCCTGTTGTATCCTTGATTGTTGGCACCATTGCCATGATGATGTACACGGGTAATCAGGCCTTGGCCGCAGATGGCAAACCCTTTGATGTTCTCGGTGCCTTTGAAAATACCACGGTTGGGATCTCACTTGTCGTGGGCGGCGTCAGTGCCTTGGCCGTGCTCACCCTTTGCATTTTGGTGGATGGAAAAGTCAGCCTGGCCGACTACCTCAAATCCTGGGCCATTGGTGCCAAATCCATGTCGGGTGCCATCCTCATTCTTTTCTCCGCCTGGACCATCAACGCCATCGTGGGCGATATGCAAACTGGCAAATACCTTTCAACCTTAGTTGCTGGCAACATTAACCCAGCCTTCCTGCCAGCCATTCTCTTTGTGCTAGCGGCTGCCATGGCCTTCTCAACAGGTACTAGCTGGGGAACCTTCGGTATTATGTTGCCGATTGCCGCCTCCATGGCCGTAAATGCTGATCCAAGCCTGCTTTTACCCTGCTTGTCTGCCGTGATGGCCGGCGCCATTTGTGGAGACCACTGCTCACCAATTTCAGATACGACTATTCTGTCTTCCACTGGCGCCCAGTGTAACCACATGGATCACGTAAACTCCCAGCTGCCTTATTCTATGCTAGTGGCCTTTGCCACTGTACTAGGCTATTTGGTGGTAGGCTTTAGCCAATCCGCCCTGGCTGGTTTTATTACCACGGGTGCGGTGATGGCGGGCTTGGTTTTACTCTTTAAGAAGAAAAGCCAATAAATTCCCATAAAATCCCCCCAGGCAGACTAAAAAGTCTGCCTGTTTTTTTATAAATGGTTATAATACAGGCTTTCTTTTCTTTGAAGTAACATCAGCCTAAGGATTGCGTGTGATTGAAAAATTAACCGGTAAAAACCATTTTATTAAATTTAGCCTGCTCCTTATCAGCCTCTTTGGCCTTTATCTAACCCTGGCCTGGCTTAGTTACAGCCCGCTGGATAGGGGTTGGACGGTGGCCAGCGATGCCACCTCAAGTGTGCTTAACCGCACAGGCGCCTTTGGGGCTTGGGCTATCGATCTGCTTTATGCCATGCTGGGCAAGGTGGCCTTTTTAGTGCCCCTGCTTATGGCTGGCCTGCCTCTTTACTGGCTTGTTTTCAAACGCCCCCACTACAGCGGCCTGCAATGCCTGCTCCGCCTATTGAGCTTTACCTCCCTGATTGTCGGCCTGGCAGGCCTGTCAGCGGGGATTTTATCGCCTACCCCTTACTACCTTTCAGGCGGCTTTATCGGCGGCATTTTTATTGCCAGCTTAGAAGGCTTGATTGGCCTTTTTGGCGCACTCTTGGTGGCCATGATCCTAACCTGCCTGGGCTTTTACTTCTGTTCAGGCGCCAGCCTCTTATTACTGGGCAACAAGCTCTACCAATGGGTGATGGCCGATCCGAAAACAGCTGCTCAAGAGAGCCAAGCTCCCCAACAAGCGGTTGAAAATCCGCAAATTCTTGCAAATGAAAAAGAAGAAAACGAGGAAGAAGAAACCAGCCCTGATCAAGCTCTAACCGATGTTAGCCGTTTCAGCCGCCCCAACATTATCGGCCTGAAGACCGAAGAACCAGAACCAACAGGCCTGATCGCCCCAGAAGTCTTCTTAAATGAAACCAAAAATATCCAGCTTGAGCCAAGCAGCCTGCCTCAAGTCAATCTAGCTGGCACCAAGCCCCTGGTTGAGCAAGTCGAAAGCGAGCCGCAGGCCCTTGTGCTGCCAACCATTCGCCTGAACACCCAGGCCAACCCTCTTGCACCGGTGGAAAGCACCGATGAAAACGAGGAAGTTAAAGTTGAGCAAGTGGTCGTCCCGCCTCAGCCAGAACGAGTGCCAGACTTTACCAATCCGCATATCAAACTCAACCAACCTGCCTTTGTTGAAGAGGTGCAAGAGTTGAGCGAAGAAGAGCAGGAGGCAGAATTAGCCCGCCAGTTCCAAGAGGCCGAGGCCGCCCGCCTAAGAGAAATGGAAGCCCGTGCCAAGGCCCAAGGCCTGGATGATGCCTTCCAAACCATCCTCCAAGCCCCTGAGGAATTTGAAGCACCCAAGGTTAAACTGGCACCAGCCGCTGAACCTGCAAAAAATCCACCCAAACAGACCGCTTACCCCACCCAGGGCTATGGCGACACCCTCATTCACCCGCTTTTGCAGCAACACAAGAAGCTGGAAAAGCCCAGCACGCCCCTGCCAACCCTGAACTTGCTCAAGCAGGCTCCAGCCCAGAGCCAACTTATTACCGAGCAGGAGATCCGAGAAACCTCTCAGCGCATTGAGCAGGAGTTGGCCAACTTCGGCGTTAAGGCTACGGTGGAAGATGTCCTGGTCGGCCCTGTGGTCACCCGCTATGAAATCCAGCCTGCCGCCGGCACCAAGGCCTCTAAAATCATGAATTTAGATCAGGACTTGGCCCGTGCCTTGGTCTTCAAGGCCATTCGTATCACCGAAGTGGTGCCAGGCAAGCCCTACATGGGGATTGAAACCCCCAACGCTCACCGTGAAACCGTTTGGCTGCGGGATGTGCTAGACAGCCCAGAATTCCGCAATACCACGGCCACCCTGCCAATGGCCTTGGGCAAGGACATCAGCGGCAAGCCTGTGGTGGTGGACATGGCCAAAATGCCCCATCTCTTGGTAGCTGGCCAAACGGGTGGCGGTAAATCGGTTGGGGTCAATACCATGATCTTGAGCCTGCTCTACAAGCTCAGCCCAGAGCAGGTTCGCTTTATTATGATCGACCCTAAAGTGGTGGAACTCTCCATTTATGATGATATTCCTCACTTGCTCACACCAGTGGTGACAGATATGAAACAGGCGGCCAATGCCCTGCGTTGGGCGGTGGAGGAAATGGAACGCCGCTACCAGCTGCTCAAGCATTTGGCTGTGCGTAACATTGAAGGCTATAACGACAAGATCGACCAGGCCGAGGCCATGAATTATCCGATTCCCAATCCGCTCTGGCGGCCAGGCGACTCCATGGACAGCTTCCCGCCACCACTAGAAAAACTTAGCTACATTGTGCTGATTGTGGATGAATTTGCCGATCTGATGATGACCGCAGGCAAGCAGGTGGAAGAGCATATTATGCGGATTGCCCAAAAGGCTCGTGCGGTCGGTATCCACCTGATTTTAGCCACCCAACGGCCATCAACCGATGTAATCACAGGGGTAATTAAGGCCAACATTCCAAGTCGGATTGCTTTTACGGTGTCTAGCCAAATTGACTCCCGCACCATCTTGGACAAGGGCGGAGCAGAAAGCCTGCTTGGCCGAGGGGATATGCTTTATTCAGGTGCCAGCAGCCCAGAAATTATCCGTGTGCATGGGGCTTTTATGAGCGATGAAGACGTGCAAAAAGTCGCAGACGACTGGCGGGCCCGTGGCAAACCGAATTATTTAGACAGCATCACAGCTTCCTCTGAGGAAGGCGAGGGCAGTGACGGCCGCAATCAAGGCGGCGATTTAGACCCGCTCTTTGATGAAATTGTCGAATTTGTGGTGGAAAGCAATGTCACCTCCATCAGCGGCATCCAACGCCGCTTCTCCCTAGGCTTCAACCGAGCCGCCCGCATCATCGATCAAATGGAGGCCGAGGGCGTGATTTCCAGTGCCGATAGCCGAGGGAAAAGGGAGGTCTTGGCCAGATAAATCTAGATTGGCATAAGCTGGTATTGCTTATGCCTTTTCTTTATTGGAGAAAAATGTATGAGTAATCATGTTAAAGAATTTCAGATCAGATGCCCAATAATAAGATGTTCTGGTTGGGTAAATTATATAGATAATGAATTTTATGGGGGCGGATCATGCGGCAATGTTTGGTTTTCACAAGAGAGCTTGATACAGGATATTCAAGCAATTATTAAAAAATATGAATATAGAATAAAGTCTTACAGCCAAGAAGACTTACTGTTGCATAATGAAGATGAACCGTGTAATTATGAAAGCTTAGTAGAAAACGAATAGTTTTCCCTAGAGGAAACAAGCGGTTTATTTTTGCAAAAAATCTGCAAATTTAGCCCGCTTGTGCTATCGAGGTAGAAATGAGATTGAATTCAAAATAATTTAAAACAGGAAATATAATGGAAAACCCAATAAATGCTGTAACACTACCAAAACCACTGCTTACAGACCTTTCTGTGCTTATAGAACAAAGCCAAAGACAGGCTGTGCAATATGCCAACAGCACGCTGACTTTATTGTTTTGGCAAGTGGGCAAACGCATCAATCAAGATGTGTTAGGTAACCAGCGAGCCGCTTATGGAAAGCAAATTGTTCCCCTAATTTCCAATGAATTGGAAGCTAAATACGGACGCAATTTCACCGAGAAAAACATTCGCCGAATGATGCAATTTGCCCAAGTCTTCCCCGAAGTTGAAATTGTCGTTCCACTGGCACGACAATTGAGCTGGTCGCATTTTTTGATTTTAATTCCCCTTAAAAACCAAGAAGCGAGAATGTTTTATGCACAATTAGCGATTTCTGAAACATTAGGCAAACGAGAACTTCGTGAGCAAATCAACATCAAAACCTTTGAACGCACACAAATAGCCAATTTACAGGCTGGGCAGTCAGAAATATTGCCACTGAACACTTTTAAAGATCCGTATTTGTTGGACTTTTTGGGGCTTCGTAGTGATTTTTGGGAAAAAGATTTAGAAACCGCCATTTTGCATAAATTAGAAAATTTCATCTTGGAAATGGGCAAGGGCTTCGCCTTTGTAGAACGTCAAAAAAGAATGATTATAGATGGTGAAGACTTTTATTTGGATTTGCTCTTCTTTCACAGAAAACTCAAACGATTGGTCGCTATTGAACTCAAATTAGGCAAATTCCAAGCCCAGCATAAGGGGCAAATGGAGCTTTATCTCAAATGGCTGAATAAATACGAGCGGCAGGCAGATGAAGAAATGCCGATTGGCTTGATTTTGTGTGCCGAAAGCAGCCGAGAACAGGTGGAGTTGTTGGAACTGCATAAAGACGGTATCATGGTTGCCGAATACTGGACGGAACTGCCACCGAGAAAAGCCTTGGAAGAAAAACTACACGAGGCGTTTTTAGAAGCCCAAGAGCAGTTTGAAAGCCGTAGATTGTTAGGAGAATAAAGTGGTTGTTTCTTGCAAAAAATCCGTAAAACTTGACCGCTTGTAAAAATATTTTTAATTTAAAAAAGTAAAACAAAATGAAATGTTTGGTTTCTTGAGTTAAAGCAAGCGTAGCAAGCATAGAGTGGCCGCTTGCACCCACGCAGTTTTCAAAATTTAGTCGGTAGGATGCTGCCTGCACTAACATCCCCCCTATTCTACGCACTAAGAGAGGTTGTATATGATTAGAGACAATAGAAAGATGATAGCTATTTGGGTGGGCGAAAGCCATAAGCCCTTAGAACAATGGTTAAAGTACACAGATGGTATAGAAAACACAAGAAGAAAGCCGCCGATTGAAAAAGATTTTGGTTGGTTTCCTGATGTTGATTTATTTGGTATTCATATTAGTGATAACGATGTTGTTATCCCAATAGAAGATTTAATACTTGGAGCAACCATATATTCAGAAGAAACCATAAATAAGGTTATACTGGCAGCCAAAGAAAAAGGTATTATGCAAGGCAATAGATTATATTACTATAATCGTTCTGAGTTTATTCCTGATGATGGCAACCCTGATAAATTATATAATGATTTAATGTTTATTGGAAATTTTGAAAATCCACGTTAAATTTATAAGCAAGCGTAGGGTGAGTGCTTGCACCCACGCAATTTCCTATGCACAGAACTCTTCGTGATCGATTGCGACGAAGTCGCTATTGGGGAGGGCTAAATTTAAAGGTGTAATATGATTGTTGAAACCTATAACTATGGTCTGTGTTTGTTTTCCTATGAAAGACTTATTTCTTTTTGGTGGAAAACAAAAAAACAAGAACAAAAAGGTTGTTGGATTTTTTTGAGAAAAACCATGATCACTATATACAATCACTCAAGTCTGGCGTGTGGTTGCCTATTCCAGAGATCGTTAGTGGTGGTTATAAGGTAAGCCTGATTGACGAGAGCAAGGTGGCCGATCTTAATCATCTGTTTAAATACGACAGCTTTAATTTAGAAATAAGCGATAATGCCGTATGGATTTGCGATATTGGGAAATTGTTGAGTTTTGACAAAACCCTATTTCAGGACAGAGATGAGATTTTTTATTATGATCTTGATAAGATCAAGGTAACTAGTGGCCTTCGAGTGCCTATGCCCAATGGGAAATATCTGGTCTCCATTCTCGGCTCTCTTGAAAACCAGCAGCCCTGCTTTTCCTTTGTGTTTAAGCCGGTATCTGAATTTGACGGTTTTAAAGATCCAAGAGAAGATGAAAAATACTCCTTTCAGTTTGATGAGATAAAATAAAATGGAATGGCAAATGAACCATAATAAAGCCAGGCAGTCTTTTATAAAGATTAAAAAATGAGGTGCTAATGATTGATATAGATTGCTTTGGTCGGCCTGACTTTTTGAAAACCTTATATCCTCATGGTCTTACCGCTCATGCAATGATTAAAGATTTCAAAATCTCCATTGATGGATTTAGTGAATTTAGTTTTTTTATAGACCAAGAACCTGAGTTTGTCGTAAAAAAATGGGGGCAGTGGGGAAGGGATTTTAAGGGTTTATGGATAAAAACGGGCAATAACTGCCAGTTTAATCATATTGAAATTAAGGACTTGGATAAGCTGGGCTTTAATCCATTGTTTATCTTTAAAGAAGATGATGGGAGAATACGGATCCATTCAGAAAGAGGTGATTCAAGATTTTTAGTGGATTTAGCCTTAAATCATAGATTTATTATACAGGACATCATACCTATTTTACTTGACGAGTAAGTCGGACATAAGCAACAAGCGGGCTATTTTTGCAAGAAATTTGCAAATTCAGCCCGCTTGTAGCGTGGGCTTCAGCCCACGTTAAGATCTATTGACTAAAACCTGGGTTAAAGCCCAGGCTACATGCTATCTTTTCACCAACATAGCCCTCACTTCCCAAGCCACCACCAGCCCCGTTAGGCCTAGATAAACCAAGGCCATCAATTCGGTATTTTTCAGTGACAGGTAATAATGCACGCCGCCCAGTAAGAGGCAGAGGTAGCCCAGTTTGTGGAGGTAGAACCAGCCCCTGCCCATGGCTTTTTTCACCCAAGGTAGGGAGCTGGCGGCCATCAGGCATAAAATGGCGAAGGCAATAAGGCCAATAATCAAGTAGTTACGGCTGAAAATTTCGCCAATAAAGAGTGGCAGGTCGCTGCCCAGTTCCAAGACAAAATACGAGGCCACATGCAAGAGGGCGTAAAACCAGGCCCAGAGGCCCAAGGCTCGGCGTAAAATTTGGTATTGGTTTTTCTTTAAGAGAAAAAGCACAATGCCCAGTAAAAACATGACCAAGAGAATGGTCAGGGCGGTAAAGCCTAAAAAATGCTGAATGCCCTTGATAGGGTCTGCTCCCAGTTGGCTGTAGTCTTCAAGATAAATGCGGGAGGCCAGCCACAAGAGGGGCATAAGACAGCCAGTATGCACCAGGGTGCGGAGGAAAGCTAACATCAGTAATTTGCCCTCAAGTCTAAGCCTTGATAAAGATGAGCCACCTGATCGGCATAGCCGTTAAATGGCAGGGTCTTTTGGCGGCTTACGCCACTTAAGAGGCCGCCTGCTCCAATCACCCGTTCACTGGCCTGAGACCAACGAGGGTGATCCACTTCAGGATTGACATTGGCATAAAAACCGTATTCCTGCGGGGCCAGCTGGTTCCAGGTGGTGATAGGCTGTTCTTCCACTAAGCGGATTTTGGCGATGGATTTAATGCTCTTAAAGCCATATTTCCAAGGCACAACCAGGCGGATAGGGGCGCCGTTTTGGTTGGGCAGGATCTTGCCATAAAGCCCAACTGACATCAGCGTCAAAGGGTGCATGGCCTCGGCCAGGGTCAAGCCCTCTTTATAGGGGTAGTCCAAGCCGCCGCCAAAGAGCGGGTTCTTTTGGCCTGGAATGTTTTCAGGGTCGTAAACCGTTTCAAAGGCCACATATTTGGCCTTGCTGGTTGGTTTGGCTAGAGTCAGGAGCTTGTTTAGCTCAAAGCCAATCCAAGGCACCACCATAGACCAGGCCTCCACACAGCGGAAGCGGTAGATCCGCTCTTCAAGCGGGAAAGAAGTGAGGATTTTTTGCATATCCAAGACCATGGGGTTTTCCACCTCACCTGAAATCTCCAGTTTCCAGCCCTCAGTTTTGAGGCTGGAGGCAAACTTGGCAGGGTCGTCCTTGCCTAGGCCAAACTCGTAGAAGTTGTTATAGCCCGTGACCTTGTTTTCAGGTGTGAGTTTGAGATCCAAGCCTTCGACAGCCTTTTTAAAGTTAAGGGCGTCTTGCTTTTGTGCTTGAGCCGTCAGCGGCAGGGCAGAGGCCAGGCCCACCAAGCCCATGGCCTTGATGATCTGGCGGCGCTGGTGGAAGATGGCTTCAGGGGTTATATTGGAGGAAAGGTTTTGCATGGTTGAATATCCATTTTATGTTAGCGCCAGCGTCCTCGCTGGTGCTAATCGTTGATAAATAAGGCACCAGCGAGGACGCTGGCGCCATCAAGGATTGAGCACGAGTTACATTTTCTCTTTCGCTTTTTGCATCTCGCCCATCATGTTATCAGACTTCATGCTGTCCATTTTGTCGGATTTCATGTCTTTCATTTTACCCATGCTATCCGATTTCATGTCCTGCATTTTGTCCATTTTCTCAGACTTCATCTCACCCATTTTATGCATGGACTCATCCTTCATGCCCTTCATTTTTTCTTGCTGCATCTGCATACATTGCTTGTCCATACTGTCGCAAGGTTTTTGCATTTCAGTTGCATTGGCCGTTTGAATTGTGCAGAATAAAAAAAGTGAGCTGGCGGCTAAGGTTTTTAAAGTGAAGTTCATTGTGTGTCTCCTTTTATAAAAATAGGGTAATTAAAATGGAAAGCACCTGGCTTTCATATCATTAGACGCAGTCGCTCAGCAATGCTTACAAAATTTTTTGAAAAAAGGAGATGAAATATGGATATGCCATTTTCTCAAGGCCAACTTGAGGAGATCCGAGGCAAGATGCTGAAATTTGCCCTGCTTCAGGTGCAAGACCAAAGTTTGGCTGAAGATATGGTGCAGGAGGCCTTTTTAAATGGCCTGAAAAACCAAGCGTCTTTTAAGGGGCAAGCCGCTTTTTCAACCTGGATTTTTGCTATTCTCAAAAACAAGATCTTAGATTATTTCCGCCAGAAAAAACGCTGGGTTTTGGAGTCGGAATTGGCCGATCAGGATGAAGATACCAACCATTTTTTTGATGAAAACGGCCACTGGAAGAGCCAGCAGTCGCCCTTTAACTTGGCCAAACACGATGGCGAAATCTATTCCAAGGAATTTTGGCGGCTCTTTGAGGCCTGCTTGACCCACCTGCCGGCCAGACAGGCTCGGGTCTTTATGATGCGAGAATATTTGGAGCTAGACAGCGAGCAGATTTGCAGCAATCTTGAGATCAGCACTGCCAACCTGCACACTTCGCTCTACCGTGCCAGACTACAACTACAAGCCTGCCTGACCCGCAAATTAGGAGACTAAATATGAACTGCCAACGTGCCTCGGAACTAATTTCCCGTTCCAAAGAACAAAAACTGACCAAGTCGGAGCAGCTCCGCCTACAATTACACCTCTTGGCCTGCACCCATTGCCGAAAATTCCAAAAAAACTGCGATCAGTTAAGTATAATGATGCAGCAATTCAAGGGCCAGGGTGAGCAAGACTAGATGGCTCATTTCCAGCTTGATTTACGAGCCTACACCTGCCCCCTGCCACTCTTGATGACCAAAAAGGCCTTGAAGACCTTAACAAGCGGGCAGGTGTTGGAGGTTTGGGTCAATAAGAGTGTAGCCAGAGCCGATTTTGAAGCCCTGGCCCAGCAACTTAACTTGCATTTTTCCTTTAGGGAAAACCGACTTTATTTTGAATATCAATAAGGAGTTTCTATGAAAAACAGATGGTTATTTCTAGCCGCCCTAAGCGGCTTTTTCTGTGTCGCCTTTGGGGCCTTTACCGCCCATGCCCTTGAAAAAAGCCTGTCTGATGTGGCTTTGACTTGGATTGACAAGGGGCTGAAATATCAATTTTTCCATACCCTAGCCTTGTTGGCGCTAGGCTTCTTCCAACTTGCAAATAATCTGCAAAATCCACCCGCTTGCCGGGCCAAGGCCTTTAATCTTATCGGCGGCAGCTGGGCACTGGGCATTTTGCTTTTTAGCGGCAGTCTTTATGCCTTAGCACTTGGTGCTAGCAAGATCTTTGTTTGGACAACACCGATCGGCGGCACGCTCTTTTTAGTGGGTTGGGCGGCCTTGATCTTTGTAAGCACAAGAGCGAGTAAGTAATGAATAAACTGGCCCTTTACTGCCGCCCTGGCTTTGAAAAAGAAGTGGCAGGTGAAATTACAGACAAGGCCGCCGAGCGAGGTGTGTTTGGCTTCGTTAATCTTAAGGAAAACAGCGGCTATGTGATTTTTGAATGCTATCAGGCAGGCGATGCCGACAGATTAGCTCGGGAGCTGCCCGTCAGCCAGCTTATCTTTGCCCGCCAGATGATTGTGGTGGGTGATTTGCTGGAAAACCTGCCCGAGCAGGACAGGATTTCGCCTATTCTTGAGTGTTATCAAGCCTTTAACCCCCAGGCTAGCTGCGATATTTGGGTGGAAACGCCTGACACCAACGAGGCCAAGGAGCTTTCGACCTTCTGCCGCAAGTTCACCGTGCCCTTGCGGGCGGCCCTGAAAAAAGAGGGCTGGCTCAAGGGCAGGGCAGGGGCCAAAAACAGCCTTCATCTGCATATTCTTTTTATCCGCCCAGGCGCTTGCTATGTGGGCTATGCCTATAACCATACCCGATCACCGTATTTCATGGGTATTCAACGCCTGAAATTCCCAGCCGATGCCCCCAGCCGTTCTACTCTCAAGCTGGAAGAGGCCATTTTGACCTTTATTCCCGTCCAGGAAGAAGAAAAGCGTTTTTCTGATCAGATGGTTGGCGTGGATTTAGGCGCCTGCCCAGGGGGCTGGACCTATCAGTTGGTTAAGCGTGGTGTCTTTGTTTATGCGGTCGATCACGGCAAAATGGCAGCCAGCCTGCACGACACGGGACGGATTGAACACTGCCCAGAAGACGGCTTTAAGTTCCAGCCACCCAAGGGCAAGCGGGTGGATTGGTTGGTTTGCGATATGGTAGAGCAGCCTATGCGGATTGCCAAACTGATGGCCAAGTGGTTTATCAATGGCTGGTGTAGGGAGAGTATCTTCAACCTCAAGCTGCCTATGAAAAAGCGTTATCAGGAAGTGCAGCTTTGTTTGGACTATTTAGCTGAAAGCTTGGCTAAAGAGGGCTTTAAGTTCAAGCTTCAAGCCAAGCACCTTTATCATGACAGGGAAGAAATTACTGTGCATATCCGTGCGGAAAAACTGTAAAATCGGCCAAAATGGGATAAATATCCTACAAATAGTTTAGATAATGGTCGCTTGTGCGGTTTTTTATAAAAAAGGCTTGCAAGAATTTTTTGTGGGCCTATAATAGCAACCATTCAGACGCGGGGTGGAGCAGCTTGGTAGCTCGTCGGGCTCATAACCCGAAGGTCGTCGGTTCAAATCCGGCCCCCGCAACCAGTTTTAAGGCTCATCGTTCTGTTTAGGACGGTGAGTTTTGTTTTATTAGCTGTTTGATTTTACAAGGATTTGTAAAAAAACGAATAAAACAAACCGCTTGGAAGCCCCTTAAAAATTTTTGGGGCTTTTTTGTGGCTTGAGTCCAGCTTTGTTTGTTTTAAGAGGGCTTTTTAGCTCTTTTTTTGTATCTAATAATCCCCCTCTTTGAAAAAGAGGGGTTAGGGGAGATTTTTCAGGCTTGATAACGGAGAGAGGGAGCATTTTTGAAATGTTTTACCTGCTTGTAAGTTAGTTAAATCCCCCTAGCCCCCCTTTTTCAAAGGGGGGAATACTAAATAGGAGGTTTCTTTGGCAACTTTGGAACAGAAATTACAAGATTTAGTGCTCGATTCTATTGAAGCAATGGGATGTGAGCTGGTTGGTATTGAATGCCAACGTGCAGGGCGTTTTTTAACCGTTCGCCTATACATTGACAAAGAAGGTGGCGTTAGCATTGATGATTGCAGCGATGTCAGCCGTCAAGTCAGTGCCATTTTTGATGTGGAAGACCCGATTGCGGATAAATACAACCTTGAGGTCTCTTCCCCAGGCTTAGATCGCCCACTTTTCACCCTTGAACACTATCAACGCTTTATCGGCCGTGAAGTAGTGATCCACCTGCGGATCCCAATGTTCGACCGCCGCAAGTGGCAGGGCGAGATTTTAAGCGTGGAAAATGACTTGATCAGCTTAAAAGTCGAGAATGAAGAACGTGCCTTTGCCTTTGGCAATATTCAAAAAGCCAATTTAGTTCCAGTTTTTAATTTTTAATAGGGAAAACCATGAGTAAAGAAATCCTGTTAGCCGCAGAAGCGGTATCCAATGAAAAATTATTACCAAAAGAAGCGATTTTTGAAGCCCTTGAAAACGCCTTGGCCATCTCCACCAAAAAGAAAAAAGAGATGGACATTGATGTGCGTGTGGTGATTGATCGTAAAACTGGCGAATTCCAAACCTTCCGCCGCTGGCTTGTGGTGGAAGAAGTCCACAATATGACCCGTGAAATCACCCTTGAAGCGGCACGTTTTGATAATCCAGACGTACAGTTGGGTGATATTGTTGAAGATGAAGTGGATTCTATCCCCTTTGATCGCATCACCATGCAAACAGCCCGTCAGGTGATTAGTGCCAAGATCCGTGATGCAGAACGCCAGAAAGTGGTTGATCAATTCAAATCCCACTTAAACAGCATCATCACGGCCACCGTCAAAAAAGTGAACCGTGATCAAATTATCTTGGATTTAGGCAATCAAGCTGAAGCGGTGATCATGCGTGAAGATATGTTACCGCGTGAAAACTTCCGTCCAGGTGACCGTGTGCGTGGTGTACTTTATGCCATCAAGCCTGAATCCAAAGGCCCGCAGCTGTTTGTTACCCGTGCTAAACCTATCATGCTGGAAGAGTTATTTAAACTTGAAGTGCCAGAAATTGGCGAGGGCGTGATTGAAATCAAGGGTGCCAGCCGTGATCCTGCCTCTCGTGCCAAAATTGCGGTCAAAACCCATGATAAACGTATCGATCCAGTCGGTGCTTGCGTGGGTATGCGTGGCGCCCGTGTTCAGGCCATCAGTAATGAATTGGGCGGCGAGCGTGTGGACATCGTGCTTTGGGACGACAATCCAGCCCAGTATGTGATCAACGCCATGGCACCAGCCGATGTGGTCTCTATCGTGGTAGATGAAGACAAGCACGCCATGGACTTGGCCGTTGAGCCAACCAAACTGGCCCAAGCCATCGGCCGTAACGGCCAAAACGTGCGTTTAGCCACCCAATTAACAGGCTGGGCCTTAAACGTGATGACCACCGAAGACATGGAAAAACAAAATAAATCTGCCACCAACAAGCTGGTTGATTTATTTATGCGTGAACTTGAGCTGGAAGAAGACTTCGCCCAGTTATTGTGCGATGAAGGCTTTACCACCCTTGAGGAAGTGGCCTATATCCCAGTATCAGAGTTTACCGCCATTGATGGCTTAGAAGATGAAGACCTGGTTGAAGAGCTTCAAACCCGTGCTAAAAATGCCCTGACCCGCATTGCCCTTGAAGAAGAGCAAGAGCTGGCGGCGGCCAATATTGAAGAGGCGCTCTTAAACCTTGAGGGCATGGAACGCCACATTGCCTTAAAACTGGCTGAACAAAACATTAAAACCCTTGAAGAACTGGCTGAACAGGGCGTTGATGATCTTGCAGACATTGAAGAATTATCCGCAGAAAAAGCGGCTGACCTTATCATGGCAGCCCGCAACATTTGTTGGTTCAGCGAAAATGAATAAAGGAGTAGAAGATGACAGAAGAGAAAAAACCCGCGAAAAAATTATCGCTGGGCGGCAAAGTCAATAAGCAACAAGATACCGTAAAAACCATTACTTCCGATGGCAAGGCCAAGGCTGTTGTGGTTAAGCAACACAAGCATCGTTCTGTAGATATTGAAGCAGCCAAAAAAGCCGAAGAACAAGCCCGTTTAGCAGCTGAAGCTCAAGCCCAGGCTGAAAAACAAGCGGCTGAAAATGCCAAAAAAGTTGCAGAAGAAGCCGCCAAAGAAGAAGCGAAAAAGGTTTCTCAACCGCCTGTGATGCCAAACAAGGCCAAGGCAGACAAACCAAAAGCCGAAGCCAAACCGGCTGCACCAAAGGCAGAAAAAATAGTGGATGCCGAAAAAGAAGCCAAGCGTAAGGAAGAAGATGAATTACGCCGCAAGCAAGAGGAAATCGCTCGCCAAAAAGCCGAAATGGAAGCCAAGCGTGCCGCAGAAAATGCCCGCCGTTTAGCTGAAATTGAGCGTGAAGAGGGTGGCAATACCAGCGAAGACTTTGAAGACGACCGTTTCACCTCCAAATACGCCCGTGAAGCAGAAAGCGATTCTGAACGCCGCAGCGAAAACCGTGGCCGTGGTAAGGCGGGTGTGGCCAAGGCCAAAAAAGGTGGCCGTGATGATGTGTCTAGCAAGTCTGAACGTGAAGCCAATCGCCGTAACCAAAAGGGCAAAGCCAATAAGAAGAGCAGCCTGCAACAGGGCTTTACCAAGCCAGCTGCCCCGGTTACCCGTGATGTGGTCTTAGGCGAAACCATCACAGTTGCAGAATTGGCCAACAAAATGGCCGTGAAAGCGACTGAAGTGATCAAAACCATGATGAAGATGGGGGCTATGGCCACCATCAACCAGGTGATCGACCAAGAAACTGCCCAACTGGTGGCAGAAGAAATGGGCCATAAGGTTATTTTACGCAATGAAAACGAGCTAGAAGACTCACTCATGAGCGATCGTGATGTGGATGTGGAAAAAGTTACCCGTGCGCCAGTGGTGACCATTATGGGCCACGTTGACCATGGTAAAACCTCCCTTCTTGACTATATCCGTAAGGCCAAGGTGGCCGCAGGCGAGGCCGGCGGGATTACCCAGCACATCGGTGCCTACCATGTCGAAACCGATGATGGCAAGATGATCACCTTCTTAGACACCCCAGGACACGCAGCCTTTACCTCCATGCGTGCCCGTGGTGCCAAGGCAACCGACATCGTGGTGCTTGTAGTTGCCGCAGACGATGGCGTTATGCCACAAACCATCGAGGCCATTCAACACGCCAAGGCGGCGGGTGTGCCAATCGTGGTTGCGGTGAACAAAATTGATAAGCCAGAAGCTAACCCAGACCGAGTGGAAACCGAGCTTCTGCAACACGAAGTGGTGGCCGAGAAATTCGGTGGTGATGTGCAGTTCGTTTATGTGTCTGCCAAGAAAGGAACAGGCGTGGACGAGCTACTCGAAGCCATCTTGCTCCAATCTGAAGTCTTGGAATTAACCGCTGTGAAAAACGGCATGGCAACCGGTGTGGTGATTGAGTCCTACCTGGATAAAGGCCGCGGTCCAGTGGCAACCGTGCTGGTTCAATCGGGTACGCTTAACAAGGGCGACATCGTCTTGTGTGGTTTTGAGTACGGCCGTGTTCGTGCCATGCGTGATGAGAACGGTAAGGACATTGATTCAGCCGGCCCATCCATTCCAGTGGAATTACTGGGTCTTTCTGGCGTGCCAGCTGCCGGTGATGAAGCAACCGTGGTGCGTGATGAGAAGAAAGCCCGTGAAGTGGCCCTCTATCGTCAAGGCAAGTTCCGTGAAGTCAAACTGGCTCGCCAACAAAAAGCCAAACTTGAGAACATGTTTACCAACATGACCGAGGGCGATGTGGCTGAACTCAACATTATCGTTAAAGCAGACGTACAAGGTTCTGTGGAAGCCATCGTTCAATCCTTGCTTGAGCTTTCAACTGATGAAGTGAAAGTCAAAGTTGTGGGTTCAGGCGTGGGCGGTATTACCGAAACTGATGCCACCTTGGCTGCTGCCTCCAACGCCATTATGGTCGGCTTTAACGTGCGTGCCGATGCCTCTGCTCGCCGTGTAATTGAAAACGAAAGCATTGACCTACGCTACTATTCCATCATTTACGAACTTCTCAACGATGTGAAAGCAGCCATGAGCGGTATGTTACAGCCTGAATTCAAGCAAGAAATCATCGGCCTGGCTGAAGTGCGTGATGTCTTCCGCCACCCGAAATTTGGTGCCATTGCAGGTTGTATGGTCACTGAAGGTATTGTTAAACGTAACAACCCAATCCGTGTTCTGCGTGATAACGTGGTTATCTTTGAGGGCGAGCTGGAATCCCTGCGCCGCTTTAAAGACGACGTATCTGAAGTCCGCAACGGCATGGAATGTGGTATCGGCGTGAAGAACTACAACGATGTTAAAGTCGGCGACCAAATTGAGGTCTTCGAAGTGGTTGAGGTTAAGCGTTCGATTTAAGCGCTACAAACAAGATAAAGCCCCGCAAGGGGCTTTTTTTGTGCCTGCAAGCGGTTAGTTTTGAGCTGGAATTTGCAAATTGGCTTGATAAGCAAGGCGGGGAGAGCAGGGCACAAAAAAGCCGAACTCATGTTCGGCTTTTTCTTTCAACGTTTGCTATTCAGGCTTTGGCTCTGAATTGGCAACAGAGCCATTATTCAAATCAACATCAGGTGTTTGTTCCGTTTCTTCCTTAACCTGGTTTTCTGATGCGTTATCATCGGATTTAGGCTTGGTGGAATTGTCCTTCCAGGTTGATTCGCTGACTGGTCGGCGGTTCATCAAGTCATCAATTTGCTGGCGATCCAGGGTTTCATACTTGAGGAGGGCATCCTTCATGGCGTGGAGAATGTCCATATTTTCCATCAGTACCTTCTTGGCTCGGTCGTAGTTGCGGTCGATGATCTTACGCATTTCTTCGTTAATCACCTTGGCAGTATCTTCTGATACGCCCTTAACCGCCCCAAAACCATCTTCATCTTGGTAGAAAATTGGGCCAAGTTTTTCGGAGAAGCCCCATTGGGTCACCATGGCTCGCACAATGCGGCTGGCCTGTTGAATATCTGATGAAGCCCCTGTGGTAATCTTATCTTCACCAAAAATCAAACCTTCTGCCACTCGGCCACCGTAAATCATGGATAGGCGGCTTTCCAGCTTGGTAAAGGTTTCGCTAACCCGGTCGCCTTCAGGCAAGAACTGGGCAAAGCCGAGAGCCTGACCACGAGGGATAATGGTGACCTTGTTGATTGGATCGTGTTCTGGCATGAGATAACCCACAATCACATGGCCCGATTCATGGTAGGCCGTGTTTTCGATTTCTTTCGGGGTCATGGCCATGGAACGGCGTTCTGGGCCCATGTTGATCTTGTCCTTGGCCTTTTCAAAATCTTCCATGGTCACGACTTTCTTGTTCTCACGGGCGGCGAAAAGGGCAGCTTCATTGACTAAGTTGGCTAATTGAGCGCCTGAATAGCCTGGTGTTCCACGAGCCAGGGTTTCTAAGTCCACATTGGCAGCCACTGGCACTTTTTTGATGTGAACCTGTAAAATTTGTTCACGGCCTTTCACATTCGGTAAATCAACTGTGACCTGGCGGTCGAAACGGCCTGGACGGGTGAGAGCATTGTCCAGCACGTCTGCACGGTTGGTGGCAGCGATGATAATAACCCCTTCACTGCCTTCAAAACCATCCATTTCCACCAACATTTGGTTGAGGGTTTGTTCACGCTCATCGTGGCCACCGCTAAAGCCGGCACCGCCACGCTTACGGCCGACCGCATCGATTTCATCAATAAAGATGATACATGGGGCATTCTTTTTAGCCTGTTCAAAGAGATCACGCACACGGGAAGCACCGACACCCACGAACATTTCCACAAAGTCAGAACCGGCCATGGTGAAGAATGGCACTTTTGCCTCGCCCGCAATGGCCTTGGCCAAGAGGGTTTTACCCGTACCTGGTGGGCCGACCATAAGAATGCCTTTAGGGATACGGCCACCCAGCTTTTGGAATTTCTGCGGATCACGCAGGAAGTCCACCACCTCGGCCACTTCTTCCTTGGCTTCATCACAGCCTGCCACATCGGCAAAGGAGGTTTTAACCTGATCGGCGGTCAGCATCTTGGCCTTGCTACGGCCAAAGCTCATGGCACCCCGGCCTCCGCCCTGCATTTGTCGCATATAAAATACCCAAAAGCCGATTAACATAAGCATTGGGAACCAGGAAATCAGGATTTGAGAGAGCAGGCCACGGCGTTCTTGAGGTTCACCTTTGATCACGGCTGAGGTTTTGGCCAGGTCTGCCATCAGATATTCATCATACATAGGCATAACAGTCTGATACTGGGAGCCGTCAGCCTTGGTCACCGTGATAGAATCATCATTCTGTTTGAAATTAACCTCTCTTAAGCGGTTATCCTTGATGTCGCTTAAAAAGGTTGAGTAGGGCACGGTGTTGGCCGTGTTAGTGAAGTTCGAGTTAAAACCTTGGAAAGCGGTCATAAGCACAACGGCCACCACTACCCAAAGTACAATGTTTTTAACCATATCGTTCAAGGTTAAATTCCTCTTGTGAAATAAAAAAGAAAAACAGCGTCAGATTACTATAAATTTAGGCTTTAGGCTATTTAAAATTCCCCGCCTGCTTAGCCTGAATGCCAAACAAGCGGGTAAAAAAGCGAGATTTTTTGCAAAAAGGCAACTTAGCCCTTGTAGCCCGTTGCCACAATATAGACTTCACGCGATCGGCCACGAGAAGCCTCAGGCTTACGGACTTTCACCGTGCTGAACATGGAACGGATTTCCCGCAGATATTCATCAAAGCCTTCCCCTTGGAAAACCTTGACTACAAAACTGCCCTTGACGGCCAAAACCTGACGGCACATATCCAGAGCCAGTTCCACCAGATACATGGCACGAGGAATATCGACAGACGGCATACCACTAAAATTAGGCGCCATATCCGACATAACCACATCCACCTTCTCATCACCCACTCGCTCCAGCAGGGCATTGAGTACACTTTCCTCACGGAAATCGCCTTGCAGGAAATCCACCCCCACAATAGGGTTCATATCCAAAATATCACAGGCAATGACCCGGCCCTTGCCGCCAATTTGCGTGACAACGTATTGAGACCAACCCCCAGGGGCAGCCCCTAAATCGACCACGGTCATACCATGCTTAAATAAGCGATCGGTTTGTTGAATTTCATCTAATTTAAAATAGGCACGGGAGCGAAGTTTTTGCTTGTGTGCCTTTTGGACAAATTGGTCCTTAAAATGTTCTGCAAGCCAACGAGATGAGCTTGCACTGCGTTTTCTACCCATGAATATTCCTTCTAAAAAATCCCTCTAATAATAAGGGTAAAATCAGAACATTCAAGGGAATTTGATCGGGAATGGGCTTTTTTATTCGTTTTTATAACTATTTATTAAGCAGAAAGGGGAGATAGCACCAGGCTATCTACTCAGAAAGGAATAAATTATCTATATATCGTTTTTATGCTAACTCCCAACTTAAATTAGAAATAAGCCTGCACGCTTCACATTGGAAGTGAAAAATCTCGTGTAATGGCTCGGCTAATTTCCAAGGCTTGCTGCAGCAAGGGCACTTGCGGTCTTGTTCTTGAGCCTCATCTTGGCCAAGGCGATAGAGATAGTAGTAAGTTGGAATAGCGGTTTTCTTTTCAATTTCTTGGCAAAGCGCGATGCCTCGTTGGCTGAGCCTGCTTGTGTGCTCAGAAATTTCTGCTAAGGCGGCAGCTTCCAAAATATTACCATTCATTTGTAACTGATCGCAGGCCTGCCAATCTTCTTGCCATTTCAAGATTTTTTGAGAGAGTGCTTGGTCTTTAAGGGTATAAAGTGGAATGGCCCAAAAATCATCCCCACTGTGTAAAGGAGAAGCGGTTTCAAGGTGAGTGGTGTAGAGGATTTGGAAACTTGGTTCCAAATATTCGCTTGTGCCATCACTATTGTAGTCTAGCCCTTCCACCTCGAATTGTGTAAAGGCAAGGCCATGTTTAGCCAATAAAGCCAGGGCATTTTCGACCTCTGGGCTATTGTGGGCTTCAGATAAGCTGTCCATTTCAGGTAGGACTAGGCTGGCCTGAAAACAAGGCTGGCCTAATTCGTTAATCTGATGGGTGACGGGGATTTCCTTGCCAATGATCTGCCCATTGTAGCGCCACTGGTTGATCAGGTGGTTAATGCTCAATAAAGCATCATCAGACATTTTTTCATAGGTAAAACAAACTTTCGCTAAATACATGGGGTTCTCCTTTTCCTCTCATTATGAGCATTATTTTACAAAAGACAAGGTTTGCTTTCATTTAGTATATCTAGTTTATGTGAGCTTGATCACAGTTAAATTGCAATTTTTTAAATAAAAGGCGATTTTTTGATAAATTTAGGCTATAATCCCCCTGTTTTATTTCCAAATTACCCGAGAAAGCGGCTAACAAAAGCGATTTTTGACAAGATTGCTTCTGCTAGTCGCCATTTTTAGGAAGTAAAACACTCGTTTTAACCCTATCAAGAGGACTTATCATGACACCTATCGTCAGACAATTTAAGTATGGTCAGCACACCGTGACCTTAGAAACTGGTGCAATCGCCCGTCAAGCCACTGCAGCCGTCATGGCTAGCATGGATGACACATCTGTATTAGTAACAGTCGTCGCCAAAAAAGACGTCAAAGAAGGCCAAGACTTCTTCCCCTTAACCGTTGATTATCAAGAGCGTACCTACGCGGCTGGCCGTATTCCAGGTGGCTTCTTCAAGCGTGAAGGCCGTCCATCTGAAGGCGAAACCTTAGTCGCTCGTTTAATCGACCGCCCAGTTCGTCCGCTTTTCCCAGAAGGTTTCTTCAACGAAATCCAAGTCATTGCCACGGTGGTTTCTGTTAACCCACAAATCAGCCCAGACCTGGTTGCCATGATTGGTGCCTCTGCAGCCCTTTCCTTATCTGGTGTGCCATTTAACGGCCCAATCGGTGCGGCCCGTGTGGGTTTCATCAACGATCAATTCGTGCTTAACCCAACCACGTCTGAACAAAAAATCAGCCGTTTAGACCTAGTTGTAGCGGGTACAGACAAGGCTGTACTCATGGTGGAATCTGAAGCCGACATCTTAACCGAAGAACAAATGTTGGCCGCCGTGGTCTTTGGCCATGAACAACAACAGGTTGTGGTAGAAAACATCAAAGAATTTGTTAAAGAAGCCGGCAAACCACGTTGGGACTGGGTTGCACCTGAACCAAATACTGATCTCATCAACAAGGTGAAGGCCTTGGCTGAAGCCCGCTTAGGCGATGCCTACCGCATTACTGAAAAACAAGCCCGTTATGCACAAATTGATGAAATCAAGGCTGAAACCATTGCAACCTTGACTGCCCAGGATGAAACCATCACTGAAGGTTCCATCATCGACATCATCACTTCTTTAGAAAGCCAAATCGTGCGTGGCCGTGTGATTGCAGGTGAACCACGTATTGATGGCCGTACCAAAGATACCGTGCGTGCCCTAGACATCTGCACGGGCGTGCTACCACGCACCCACGGTTCTGCCATCTTTACCCGTGGCGAAACCCAGGCCCTTGCGGTTGCAACGCTGGGTACAGAGCGTGATGCCCAAATCATTGATGAACTAACCGGCGAAAAATCTGACCGTTTCCTGTTCCACTACAACTTCCCTCCATATTCTGTAGGTGAAACAGGCCGTATCGGCTCTCCAAAACGCCGTGAAATCGGCCATGGTCGCCTGGCCAAACGTGGTGTATTAGCTGTTATGCCAAGTGCCGAAGAGTTCCCGTATGTGGTGCGTGTGGTGTCTGAAATCACTGAATCTAACGGTTCTTCTTCTATGGCCTCTGTTTGTGGTGCTTCTCTTGCCCTTATGGATGCAGGTGTGCCAATCAAGGCCGCTGTAGCTGGTATTGCCATGGGCTTGGTGAAGGAAGACGACAAGTTCGTCGTACTTTCAGACATCCTAGGCGATGAAGACCACCTAGGCGATATGGACTTCAAGGTGGCTGGTACCCGCCAAGGTGTAACCGCTCTACAAATGGACATCAAGATTGAAGGCATTACCCCTGAAATTATGCGTATCGCCCTCAACCAGGCCAAGGGTGCCCGTATGCACATCTTAGGCGTGATGGAGCAGGCCATTCCAGCCCCACGTGCGGATATTTCAGACTACGCCCCACGTATTCACACCATGAAAATCGATCCTAAGAAGATTAAGGATGTAATCGGTAAAGGTGGTGCAACCATCCGTGCCTTAACCGAAGAAACTGGTACATCAATTGATATTGACGATGACGGCACAGTGAAAATTGCTGCTACCGATGGCAATGCAGCCAAGGCAGTGATGGCCCGTATTGACGAGATCGTGGCAGAGGTTGAAGTCAATGCTGTTTACAAGGGTAAGGTTACCCGTGTGGTTGATTTCGGTGCCTTTGTATCCATCTTAGGCGGCAAGGAAGGTTTGGTACACATTTCCCAAATCACCGAAGCCCGTGTTGAACGTGTGTCTGACTACTTGTCTGTTGGTCAAGAAGTTCAGGTTAAAGTGGTTGAAATCGACCGCCAAAACCGCATTCGTTTAACCATGAAGGACTTAAACCAAGATTTAGCCCTTAAACAAGCTGCGGAAGACGTGGCTGTTGAAGAGGTGCAGTCAGAGGAATAATCTCTATTTTGTAGGGTGGGCATCCTTGCCCACCAAAATATGAGATGAATTCATGGTGGGCAGGGATGCCCACCCTACAGCCCTCATTTTATGGAGGGTATTTATGCAAAACAACACTCAATTTGAATCAAGCCCAGGGTTCGCCCTGCCATATTTCATCAATGTTAACCTGTTTATTGAGTAAGGTTTTGCCTCCCGTGTTGTTGGGAAAGCGTAAGCGGTCAGCATTTGCAAAAAATCTGCAAATTTCGCCCGCTTGTACTCAAGTAAGACATTGATTTTTCAAGCCTCTTATCCAATCACTCAACAATTTAGTTTTATTTTAGGGATTGTATATCCCTTTTCCTATTTGGATTTTTATGACAACCAATACACAAACCTTTGCCGATCTCGGTCTCCCACAAACCCTTCTTGATGCTGTTACACAAATGGGCTTTGTAAACCCATCGCCAATTCAGGCCGCTTGTATCCCGCACTTGCTCAATGGCCGTGATGTGCTGGGCATGGCCCAAACCGGTAGTGGTAAAACCGCTGCCTTCGGCTTGCCGCTTTTGGCTCAGATCGACCCAGACCAACACCACCCACAAATGCTAGTGATGGCTCCAACCCGTGAGCTTGCTATTCAAGTAGCCGATGCCTTTGAAACCTTTACCAAAAATATCCGTGGCCTGCGGATCGTAACCGTTTACGGTGGCCAACGTTACGACATCCAGCTCCGGGCCCTTAAACAGGGGTCGCAAGTGGTGGTGGGCACACCAGGCCGGATTTTGGATCACATCCGCCGTGGCACGCTAGACCTGTCTAACCTCCGTTCTATCGTGCTGGATGAGGCTGATGAAATGCTACGCATGGGCTTTATTGAAGATGTGGAAACCGTGATGGCTGAGCTGCCTGAAGATCACCAAACGGCCCTTTTCTCCGCCACCATGCCTGAGCCCATCCGCCGGATTACCCGCCGTTTTATGACCGATCCGCAAGAGGTCAAAATCCAGGCCACCCAACAATCCCGCCCAGACATTGCCCAAAGCTACTGGCTGGTCAATGGCTTCCGCAAAAACGATGCGCTTTTACGCTTCTTGGAAGTGGAAGAATTTGATGCGGCCATTATCTTTGCCCGCACCAAGACTGGCACCATCGACATCACCGAGCTATTAGAACGCAATGGCTACAAGGCCGCCGCCCTTAACGGCGATATGACCCAGGCCGCCCGTGAGCAAACCCTAGACCGCCTCAAATCCGGCCGTTTGGATATTTTGGTTGCCACCGATGTGGCTGCCCGTGGTTTGGATGTGGAACGCATTAGTTTAGTCGTAAACTATGATATTCCGCTGGATTCTGAAAGCTATGTGCATCGTATCGGCCGTACCGGCCGGGCAGGTCGTTCTGGTCGTGCACTTCTCTTTGTTGAACCACGTGAACGCCGTCTGCTCAAAAACATTGAGCATTTGATGAAAACCCGTGTTGATGAGATCGCCGTACCTAACCATGAAATCCTGATGGAAAAACGCCGGGAACGTTTCAAGGCCCGAATTTCCCAGCAATTAGAACATCACGATCTCCCGCTCTACCGTGAGCTTTTAGAAGATCTCTTCACAGCCGACCAAGACCATGATGAACTGGCCGCTGCCATGATGATGATGCTACAAGAGAAGCAGAAGTTAATCCTGCCGCCAGATGCTCCAATTCGGGCTATGAAGGGCGAGCGTGGCCGTGATCGTCGTGAGCGTGATGACCGCCGTTCCAACCGTGAATACCGGGATAATAACGGTGTGGCCATGGATCTCTATCGGATTGAAATCGGCCGGGAAGATGGGGTAGAAGTCCGTCACATTGTCGGTGCCATTGCCAACGAGGGTGATATCAACAGCCGCTATATCGGCCATATCAAACTGCACGACAGCTATTCCACCATCGAACTGCCACAGGGCATGCCGAAACACCTGGTGCAACATTTTGCCACCAAGGCCCGAGTGCTCAATAAACAAATGCAGATGTCCTTGTTAGGCCCAGTCGGTGCCGGCAACGACAAGCCATTTGAGGGCCGTGGCCGCCGTGGTGACCGCAATGAGCGGGGCGGCCGACGTGAAGGTGGCTTTAAGGATCGCCGTGACAACAAGGGCGGTTTTAAGGAAAAACGCTTTGGTGACAAGCGAGGCCGTTACTAAAACTAACTAAGTAAGAAATTCCGCATAGCAATATGCGGAATTTTTTTGTGACAAGCGGTTAAAAATCTCGCAAAATTGACAAATTATACAGGCTGGGGCCTTACAAATTCGACATTTTGTGTATAATGCAGGCTTCTATTTGAAATGATTTCACCCTAGACCTAGAGGAAATTTGAATGAAAAAAGTGATTACCTTAGCAGCCGTTTTGGCCTTGTCTGTTTCAACCATTGTGGAAGCAAAACGTGGTGGAGCAGGGCGTTCCATGAGTATGAGCCGTCCTGCGGCAACCGCACCTGCTAAGCCTTCTGTGATGCAAAGCCAGGGCGGGGCCAATACCCAGCGTGATGCCAATTTCAGCAGTGCCGCCCCGCAAGCTGCACCTGCGGCCCAAGCGGCAGCCCCTCGTGGTAATGCCATGGCCAATGTCGCCATGGGTGCGGCGGCTGGTTATCTCTTAGGTGATATGCTTTCCCCAAGTGCTGCCCAGGCTCAACCAGCCGCAGGCCAGCCCTTGGAGCAATTAGGCCAGCAGGTGGCAGGACTTGTGCCAACCTTTAAGTCTTTTGATTCCTCTAACCCAGCCTTGATTGGTAAAGCGGGCGATCAAAACCTCTTCTGCTTAAATGGTGCCATGTTCCTGATCAATGGAGCTAATAACCAGCCTTCTGCCATTGTGGATGCCAGCGGCCAGGCCTTGGCTTGCCAAACAGCCCAGTAATTTCTAGGCCTTATGATAGCGCCAGCCTCCAGGCTGGTGCTTAGGATTTGGGCACCAGCCTAGAGGCTGGCGCCATCTTTTAGGCATGTAAACACACTATCAAGCGGTCAAAAATTCCCAATTTTTTACAAATCCTGTGAATATCCTAACATCTTCCAAGCCCCAATGGCTGCAAGACCTGGCCCAGGCCATTAACGATCCCCTTGAACTGCTTAAGGCACTTGAGCTTAACCCTGCCGATTTCGCCCAAGACATTGAGGCTCGCAAACTCTTTGCCCTTCGAGTGCCTCGGCCCTTTGTGCAAAAAATGCGGAAAAAGGAACCGCTTGATCCGCTCTTTTTACAGGCCATGTCGGCAGGCCAGGAGTTTGAGAGGGTAGAAGGCTTTGTTAAAGACCCGCTGGAAGAGCAGCACAGCCCAGCACCCAATATTCTGCATAAGTACCACAACCGCCTGCTCTTTATGCTCAAAAATTCCTGCGCCATTAACTGCCGTTATTGCTTCCGCCGGCATTTTCCTTATGAAGAGGTTAAAAGCGGCAAGCGGGTGTGGCAGGAGGGCTTGGCCTATATTGCGGCCCATACAGAGCTGGAGGAAGTGATTTTATCGGGCGGCGATCCGCTCATGGCCAAGGATGAGGAATTAGACTGGCTCTTGAGCCAGTTGGAGGCCATTTCCCACCTCAAAACCTTACGCATTCATAGCCGTTTGCCAGTGGTGATTCCTAGTCGAATTACGGGCGAGCTTTGTCAGCGTTTGAGCCATTCACGCCTTAAAACCGTGCTAGTAACCCATATTAACCATGCCAATGAAATTGATGAGGTTTTGGCAGAAAAAATCGCCCAGCTTAAGCAGGCGGGTGTTACGGTCTTGAACCAGTCGGTGCTGCTCAAGGGCGTCAATGATAAGGCCCAAACCCTCAAAGACTTGAGTGACAAGCTCTTTGAGGCGGGCGTTTTGCCTTATTATTTACATCTCTTGGATAAGGTGGAAGGGGCAAGCCATTTTTATGTGAGCGATGAAGAAGCTTTTGCGATTTATAAGGAATTGCAAGCCATTACATCAGGCTATCTCGTGCCGAAATTGGCACGAGAAATTGCCTTTGAGCCGAATAAAACCTTGATGGGCTAGGCCTGGCGGCTGACGTTTAAGGCAGAAAAACTCTGCGCTGTTGGCATCACTTCAATACGGTTGATATTCACATGTTCTGGCTGCTGGTTGAGCCAAAGCACGATGTTGGCGATGTCTTGTGGGCTAACGTACTGGACCTTTTCATAAACCTTGGCGGCTTTTTCATCATCGCCCTTAAAGCGGACGTTGGAAAACTCCGTGCCGCCGCACAGGCCAGGCTCCACATTGCTGACCCGCACCTTGGTACCGGCCAAATCTGCCCGTAGGTTGAGGCTAAACTGCTTGACAAAGGCCTTGGTGCCACCATAAACATTGCCGCCTGGGTAGGGGTAGTTGCCGGCAATCGAACCGAGGTTAATCACATGGCCTTGGTTGCGGGCTACCATGTCAGGCAGGATGAGGCGGGTGATATTGACCAGGCCCTTGATGTTGGTGTCGATCATCTGCACCCAGTCCTCAATCTTGGCCTGATGAGCACCCTCTAGGCCCAGGGCCAAACCGGCGTTATTGACCAAAAGATGAACCGTTTGCCAGTCTTGCGGACGGCCTTGTAGGGCCTGTTCGGTGGCGGCTAAATCGCTAATATCAAAAGCAAGCGGGAGAAAGTTCTCGCCAAATTGCAATTTTAGATCGTTTAGGCGTTCAGCCCGTCTGCCCGTGCCGATCACCCGATAGCCTGCCTCAATCAAGGTTTGGCAAATGGCTCGGCCAAAGCCTGCGGTGGCGCCGGTTACTAATGCGGTTTTCATTTTTCACTCCTTTGTCTGTTTATTTGTGGCTGAAAATATACCCTAAATAGGTAATTTTCTAAACCCTTTATTTCTTTTCTGCTTGGGCGTGCTAAAATCAGCCTTATTTTTCACAAAGAGAAACAAGATGCCTAAACAGAACCTCCTAACCGCCCAAGGCGAGCGAGTGGCGGTGGTTGCAGGGGTTAGAACCCCCTTCACCCGCCGAGATAAGGGCTTTAAATCATCTTATGCGGCAGACTTAGGCACCATGGTGACCAACGAGCTTTTAAGCCGCCTGGCCATCGACCGCCAGCAGATTGAGCAGTTAGTCTTTGGCCAAGTGATTCAGCAACCTGATGTGCCTAATCTGGCCCGGGAAATTGCCCTGTCGCTCAATATGCCTCGTCTTCAGTCCTATACCTTGAGCAGCTCTTGTTTATCGGGCCTCCAGTCCATTGCCAACGTGGCTGGCTCTATTATTAGCGGGTCGGTTACAGCAGGCATTGCCGGCGGGGCAGACTCCATTTCCAATGCGCCCTTTACCCTCAGTTCAGTGGGCGTGCATAAACTCAAGGCCATTCTCAATGCCAAGACCTTAGAAGATAAATACCGCCTTTTCCGCCTCTTTTCTTGGCGGGACTTGGTGCCGCACGGGGTCAATCTCAAAGACTATATGACCCAGATGTCAGTGGCCGAAATTTCAGAACAAATGGCTCAAAAGCATCAAATCAGCAGGGCAGAGCAGGATGAATACGCCCGCCATTCCCACCAAAAGGCGCAAGATGCTTGGAAGTTGGGCATTTTGAAAGAAGATGTAATGACCTCCTTCCCCCGTCCCTACAGTGATTTTGTGGTCACAGACGACCTCATTCACGCCGCCACCCGCCCAGCCTACTACCAACGCTTTTCCCCTATTGTGCATAAGCACTATGCCACCGTCACTGACGCCAATATGCCGCAGCCTGCCGATGGGGCAGCTGCCGTATTACTGATGAACGAGGGCAAGGCCAAGGCCCTGGGTTACAAACCTTTGGGCTACATTAAAAGCTATGCCATTATGGGCAACGATATTTGGGACGATATGTTTGTTGGCGCTACCCTGGCCAGCGCCCAGGCCCTGGAGCGAGCCAGCCTTGATCTTGCTGATATGGACTATATTGATATTCACGAAACCTCGGCCAGCCAAATGTTAGCCAATATCCGCCTCTTAGAATCCGACCAATTTGCAAGAAATCAGCTCAACCGCACCGCTTGCTTGGGCAAGATTGATTTAGACAAGCTCAATGCCCTGGGCGGATCCATTGCCTTTGGCAACCCACGAGCCGTTACCAGCCTGAGGATTGTAATTCAATCCCTCAATGCCCTGAAACGCAAGGGCGGCGGCCTCTCTTTGGTGGCCTCCAGCGGTTTGGGTGGCCTGGGTGCAGCCATGGTCTTAGAAAGTGAGTAGGGCAGAGGAGAAGAAGATGATTGAACAAGATTCCCCATTTAAGGTAACCCTTGACGATAACCGCATTGCCATTGTGAAAATTGATGCCGACAATGCCGAAAACTGGCTGCCCGAGAGCTTTGTGGACGACTTGCGGGGCGTGATCGGCACGGTTTTATACCAGCAGGCTCGGGGCGTGATTTTTATTTCAGCCAAAGAAGATGTTTTTATCAAGGGCTTTAAGTTGGCAGGTTTGGCTGAAAAAAGCGATGAGCAGCTCAAGACCCTATCCCACGATATGCAGGCCGTTATGCGGGAAATCAACGTGCTCAAAGTGCCAGTAGTGGCCGCCATTCATGGCCACTGTTTCGGCCTGGGCTTGGAGCTGGCCTTGGCCTGTGATTACCGCCTGGCCAGTGAATCTGCCGACACCAAATTCGCCATGCCGCAGGTGCGTTCGGGCATTCTGCCCTTTGCGGGCGGCACTCAACGCCTGCCCCGTTTAATTGGCCTGCAAAATGCCACGCCACTCTTGCTCTCTGGCCAAAAAATTGGGGTGGAGAAGGCCTTAAGGCTGGGCCTGGTGGATAAAGCGGTGCCAAAAAGCGTACTTTTTGCAAGAGCCTACCAAATGTTGATGGACAATGCCATCAGCAAAATCAACCACCGCCAGGACAATCCCTCCCTCTTTAAACGCTGGCGTAAGCAGTTGGAAGGCAATAAATTCTTCCGCCAGAAATTTTTAGACCGAACCGAGAACCTGGTCTGGCTTAAGGCCTTCGGCAATTATCCAGCCGTGGAAAAAATCATTGAGCTGCTCAAAGAACCCCATTTCAAACCAGGCCTGGCCTTGGAGCAAGAAGCCTTTGTGGATTTGCTCAGAACAGAGCAGTCGCAAGTCCTGATTCGGCTCAAACAGACCGAACGCCAGATGAAGGCCCAATATGTTGAGATGGGTAATGTGCGGGATGTCTTACAAGTTAGCGTACTGGGCAGCGGCTTTATGGGGGCCGGTATTGCCTATTTAACCGCCAATAATGCCCGCGTGCCGGTGCGGATTAAGGACATTCACCCCTCTGAAATCCAAAAGGCCCTACGCACCTGCTACAACCTCATGCAGGCCGCCGTGGCCAAGAAAACCCTCAATCACGGCGAAATGGTGCAACGTATGAACCTGATTACCGGTGGCGACCGCTTAGTCGCTGCCCAGGCCACCGACTTTGTGATTGAAGCGGTGTATGAAAAGCTGGAACTCAAGCAGCAAATGGTGCGGGAGAGCGAGGCCTATTATGACGAACACGCCATTTTCGCCAGCAATACCTCCACCTTCAGCATTAAGGAAATTGCTTCTGTCGCCCAGCGGCCTGAAAATATCATCGGCTTCCACTATTTTAGCCCCGTGACCAAACGCAAGCTGGTGGAGATCATTCCCCATGAAAAAACCAGCCAGCACACCATTGCCACGGCCATTCACTTTGCCATTCAGCAGGGCAAGATCCCGCTTTTGGTGGCTGACAAGCAGGGCTTTTTCATCAACCGTATCTTGACCCCTTATTTGTTGGAGGCCATTCAGTGCCTGGTGGAAGGGGAGGGCATTGAGTTTATCGACCGCTCCCTGCAAGAGTTCGGCTTTAAGCTCGGCCCGCTGGCCATTATTGATGAAATGGGCCTGGATGTGATGGTGAAATCCAACCCAGCCCTGGTGGCCGAGCTAGGCCAACGTTTCGCCCTGCCTGAAAGTGTGGACAGCCTGATCAAAAATGAACGCAAGGGGCGGAAAAACAAGCGGGGCTTCTATTTATACGATTCCTACGGCAACCGCACCCAGGAAGATAAGAGTATCTACCATGTGATGGAAACCATCATGCGTAACGATATGGAGGCCGAGCAAATCGCCCGCCGCTGTATCCTGCGTATGATCAACGAGGCCTGTTGGTGCTTGCAAGATGGCGTGATTCGCTCCACTGACGAGGGCAATGTGGCCTCGGTGCTGGGCCTGGCCTTCCCTGAATTTCGGGGCGGAATTTATGCCTACATTGAAAAAGTGGGTGCGCCAACCATTGTGGAACAGTTGCAAAAACACGCCAAACTCCATGGCAGCCGCTTCGAGCCTTGCCAATGGTTGCTAGAAAAAGCCCAGCAAGCGGTGTAGAATAGGCGTTTTTTTACAAATATAAGGAAGAAAAATGGCCTTTGCCTCTCTTTTTACCCTCTTAGACGACATCGCCGCTGTGCTAGATGATGTGGCTGTGATGACAAAAGTCGCTGCCAAGAAAACCGCAGGTGTGGTAGGTGATGATCTGGCCCTTAACGCCAACCAAGTCACCGGTGCGACTGCCGAGCGGGAGTTACCCATCGTTTGGGCTGTGGCCAAGGGGTCGTTGATCAACAAGGTTATCCTGATTCCGATTGCCCTCTTACTCGCCGCTTTTCTGCCTGCCTTGATTGTGCCATTGCTTATGATTGGCGGCGCCTACCTTTGTTTTGAGGGGGTAGAGAAGTTGCTGCACAAGTTCTTCCATAAGGAAGAAGCGGTAGAGCAGCCAGTGGTTTTTGATGAAGCGGCCAAGATCAAGGGTGCGATTCGGACCGATTTTATCCTGTCCGCCGAAATCATCATTATTGCCCTGGGCGTGGTGTCTGCGGCCAGTATGACCACGCAAATTCTTTCCCTTAGCCTAATTGGTGTGGGCATTACCGTGGTGGTTTATGGCCTGGTGGCCTTGATTGTTAAAGCCGATGACTTGGGCCTTTACCTTATGCAGAAACCAGCCACCGCAGGCCTAGGCAAGGGGATCTTATGGCTTATGCCACGTTTTATGCGGCTGTTAAGCATTGTCGGCACCATTGCCATGTTCTTGGTCGGCGGCGGGATTTTCACCCACAACTGGGAAACCTTGCACCACATCTTGGCTGAATATAACTTGGTGGATGGGCTACTAGGTATGCTGGCCACCTTGGTGGTGGGCGTGATTATCGGCGCTATTTGCTGTGCAGTGATTTTGCCAGTGATGAAATTGTTTCACAAATCTTAATTCAAGAACAAGCGGGCTTAAATTTGCAAATTTTTGCAAAAAATAACCCGCTTGTTTATTTTTTAGGGGTCTTATTATGAAAATCAGCCTTATTGTTGCCCGCACCCTCAATCATGTTATCGGCAAGGACAATCAAATGCCCTGGCATTTACCTGTCGATTTAGCCTGGTTCCGCCAAAATACACTGGGCAAACCCGTGATTATGGGCAGAAAAACCTACCAATCCATCGGCCGGCTCTTGCCCAAACGGCCCAATATTATCTTATCCCGCACAGGTTTTGAGGTGGAAGGGGCCTTATCAGCCAGCAACCTAGACCAAGCCTTGGCCTTAGCAAAAGACTTAGGCCATAGCGAGGCCATGATCATTGGCGGCGGCGAACTCTTTAAACAAGCCTTAAACCTTGCAGATAAATTATACTTAACCGAAATCCAAGCCCAGATTGAGGGCGACACCTTTTTCGAGTTTGATGAAAGCCAGTGGCAGCTTAAACAAGAAAGCTGGTCAGAGATAGATGAAAACAATCCTTACCGCTGCCGATTTATGATTCTAGATCTTTCGCATAATGTAGATTATGTTAAATAAGATAAAATAAGGGAGCTTGAATGCTCCCTTTTCAGTATAACTGTCTTTTTAAGAGGTTAAGGGTTAAATCAGGTTGTTTAAAAAGCATAGTTTTATCGGTCAAGTGATTAAGTCCCTCTAAATCTTGTTTTGAAATATAGGTTATGGCCTCTCCTTGTATGGCATATTCAGCTTGAAAGCATTTATCCAAAGCCTGATCGCAGGCCTCTTCATTTTCGAGGATTGAGAAAAGATAATCCGAAAGCTGAGCGTTCAAAAGATCAATCATCAACCTTGAACAATCCAGGATATGCTCAACTTTATGCTCAATTAAAAAACTCAAAAAGGTATATAAGCACTCCCCGACTATTTTATAAGTGATATTCTCTGTTGTGCTGCTATATATTTCATCTGTATCAATGATTAAGCCATCACATTTTTCCCTTAAAGGGATAAGGGTTAAAGCATCATTTGTTTGTTTTGCGTTCTGATAAATGAAATCAAAGGTGAGAAAGGCATCTCCTTTTTGAAGGCCTCTATCCATTTCACTAATATCTATATGGCAATCAATATCCTGGTATAAAGTCACAATTCTATCAAGACAAAAAACACCAAAGCGTTTTTGTTGATTAAGGTTTAAAGCCCGTAAGGCTTTCCTTAAGGCCTCCTCCTTAAACTTTGTTATCATTTTCCTGCTCCTTTTTCCCAAACCTAAACTTTTTAAATCTTTTCGCCTTTTTAGACATTAAAAAGACAAAAACAAAGAACAGAATGCTCAAAAAAGCAAATAAGCTATTATAAACCCAATCATCAAATTTACCCGATTGCATGATGGTATAAGAGGCGAAATCCTTTTTTACATTATTATCGTAACTGACCCCGTCCCAAACGTATTCCTTAGGTGCAAAACCATAATTGAAAACCCGAATAGGATTATCTCGTGTGCCCTTGCCCTCTCTCCTTTCTTTAGGATGAACAAGCAAAAAGATAGGCCCCTTCTTAAGGCCTTTACTATAGCTGGCCAGGGGCTTAAAATCATGATCTCTTTTGCCCTTATGGAAATAATAGACAGCGTAATAAGTCTTATCTTTTCTCAACAAATAAATATCTGCCCGATCATGATACATATGGCTTCTCCAAGAACGCTCTACATATTCATAATTATCTAGCCGAATTTCTTCAGAGGCCTTCTTATAATCAAGCGTGTTCGAAAATAATAGGGCAAGAAGACGGGGGACAATAACTACACCCCAGAAAAGTAGGCCAGAAAAGAGGGCAATATGGGTTATATGATTAGAAAGATAGGTTTTTAATTTCATCATCTTATAGGTATCCTGTGGATCACGGCGCTTGTAAGCCAACTATAGCCAATTTACCTGCAAAATGCTACCATAAGACCCTTTTTAGCCACTATATCAAGACCTTAATGAACCTAAGCCTGCCGCCCCTGAGCCTTTATATTCACATTCCCTGGTGTGTACAAAAATGCCCTTATTGTGATTTTAACTCCCACGCCCAAAAGGGACTGATTCCTGAAGCGGACTATATCCAACATCTGTTGGCAGACTTCAGAGCTGATTTAGAGCGTTACAGGGTTGCGATAAGCCAGCGTAAGATCCACTCCATTTTTATCGGCGGTGGCACGCCCAGCCTCTTTTCGGCTGAAGGCATTGGCTATTTGCTGGCTCAAATCCGCCAACTGATTGATTTTGAACCCCATATCGAGATTACTCTGGAAGCCAACCCAGGCACAGCCGAGGCAGAACGCTTTATTGGCTACGCCCAGGCAGGCGTAAACCGAATTTCTATGGGCATTCAGAGCTTTGAACCTGAAAAACTGCTCAAGCTGGGCCGAATTCACGATAATCTTGAGGCCAAGCAAGCGGTGCATTTTGCCCAAAATGCTGCAAATTTTGGCCTTAAGAGCTTTAATATCGACCTCATGCACGGCCTGCCTAACCAGTCGGTGAAACAGGCCTTGAGCGATTTGGAGCAAGGCATTGCCCTCAATCCACCGCATTTGTCTTGGTATCAATTAACCATTGAACCCAATACTCTCTTTTATTCCCGCCCCCCTACCCTGCCCGATGACGATGAACTTTGGGACATCTTCGAGCAAGGCCATGCGCTTCTCACTCAAGCAGGCTATGAGCAATACGAAACCTCGGCCTATGCCAAGCCTGGTTTTCAGTGCCAGCATAACTTAAATTATTGGCGGTTTGGTGATTACCTGGCCATCGGTTGCGGGGCCCACGGCAAAATCAGCTATCCAACGGGTGAAATCTACCGCTTCAGCAAAACCAAACACCCCAAGGGCTATATGCGGGGCGAATATCTCTACAGCCAAGATCCAATCGCTTTAGAAGACCGCCCTTTTGAATACTTTATGAACCGCTTTCGCCTCTTAGAGCCAACGCCAAAAGCCGAGTTTGAACAATATACAGGTTTAAAACGTGACAATGTTGCGGAAATTATGGATTGGGCCCTTGCAAAAAACTACATCCAAGAGACCGCTTGCAGCTGGCAAATCACACAGCACGGCAAGTTGTTTTTAAATGAGTTGTTGGAAGGTTTTTTGAGATAGGCTTTTTGTAGCGTGGGCTTCAGTCCACGATGTTAGGTAAATTTTATCAATAACGTGGGCTGAAGCCCACGCTACCATCTGTCTTCTCCTGCTGTTAGTCCATTTTTGTATCAAAATTATCATAAGGAAGTCGTAATTTAATACGGGCGTCTTGAGCGTGACGGCAAGGATAAGTGCTAGAAATTTCATATTGCTTATCCCAATTTGCCTTTTTAATCTGGTCAATACATTGATTGTAGGTTACTTTGAGCTTTTCATAATCCTTGGTAAAGGCTTCTACGATTTCATCATTTTTAGCTTTAACGGTGTTTCCCCATGTTTTGCAAGGTTCATCAATCTTCATATAATCGCCTTTGAGACAATAGGTTTTTTCTTGGCTAAGTAAGGTTTCATAAGGCACTTGCGCCAGCTCTACTTGAGCCTGTTCGCCCGCAGCTCTTTTCCACACATCACAAGTAGAAAATTTGCGTTGATCTTGCTTGCAATAGTTTTCCCGTGTATTTAATAGGTTGGCCAAACCTTGGGATTTTAGTTCTTCAATGGCAGGATTGATTTTTTCATTATATAGTGTTTCCATAGCACGGCAATCTGAGCTGCGCTCAAAACCGATCGTATTCAAACAAGAAGAATTGAGTACCGTTTTGGTAAAATCTTGCCAAGATTGTGAGCCATACTGTTCAACCATTTTAGCCTTGGCTGCTTCCAGTTCCGCCTGCTCTTTGGCCTTACGTTCAGCTTCTACTTTTTCACGCTCAATACGGCGCTGCTCCTTAACCGCCCCTTCTGCTGCTAAACATTCAGTAAAGGCCTTATCTTCCTTTTTAAGTTTGCCTTCCCAAAAGGCCTTTTCACATTCTTTTAATTTAACCTTGGCTTCATCAAGATTTTTGGCATAGTAGGCCTGATCTTTTTCGCCGCAGGCCGTTAGCCCCAAGGCCATGGCCAAGAGGCTGTATTTCATCACTTTCATAAGCGTTCTCCTTTTGATTAAAGACTTATTTTAAGGTTTAAATAGGATTGCCAATCTTATTGTTTAAAAAGAATACGATTATTGTCAAGAAGAAAACAAAATCTTTACATTCTGTATATTCAAGGCCTAGTCAAAGAATATTGCAAAAAATCCTCAAATTTCAACCGCTTGTATAGTAATATATAGGCGGTTTTTTTACAGGATTTGATTATGAACAGATTAACAGCGGGGCAAAAGGCTCCAGAATTTACCCTCTTAGATGAAAACAGTCAGCCAGTCAGCCTTGCCCAATTTGCAGGCAAGAAGGTGCTGGTTTATTTTTACCCCAAAGCCCTGACCCCAGGTTGCACCACCCAGGCCTGTGGCTTGCGGGATAGCAAGAGCGAGTTAGATGAGCTTAATGTGGTGGTGTTGGGCATTAGCCCAGATCTCCCCAAAAAACTGGCCCAATTTAAGGAGAAAAAAGCCCTCAACTTTAGCCTGCTTTCCGACCCTGATCATGCGGTTGCAGAGGCCTTTGGGGTTTGGGGCGAGAAGAAATTTATGGGCAGGACCTATGATGGCATTCATCGTATTTCCTTTTTAATTGATGAAAAGGGCGTGATTGAGGCGGTTTTTGATAAATTTAAGACCAGCGACCACCATCAAATGGTTGTAGATTTTGTGCGGGGGTTAGGCCATGGCCAATAAGGCAATCTTCCTCGACCGTGACGGCACCATTAACATTGACCACGGCTATGTGCATAAAATTGATGATTTCCAAATCATTGAAGGCGTGGGCAAGGCCCTCAAGCTCTTGCAGGATAAGGGCTATTTGCTGGTTTTGGTGACCAACCAATCGGGCATTGCTCGGGGTTATTTTTCGGAAGACCAATTTTTGCAGCTAACCGAATGGTTCGATTGGTCGCTAGACGAAGACTACGGTGTGGTCTTGGACGGCATCTACTACTGCCCTCATCACCCAGACGGCCAAGGCCAATATGGCCAAGACTGTGACTGCCGTAAACCCAAGGCAGGTATGTTTAAAGAGGCCATGAGGGATCTCAATATCGATCCTGCCCAGTCCCTTATGGTGGGCGATAAACTCGAAGACCTGTTGGCTGCCGAAAATGCGGGGGTTAAAACCAAGATCTTGGTTCGCACCGGCAAGGCCGTGACGCCTGAGGCGGAAGCCAAGGCGGATAAAGTTTTGGATAGCTTGGCCGATTTGCCTAAGTATCTCTAAGTTCCCTTCTTAACAAGCGGGAGAAATTTGGCGATTTTTTGCAAATCGCCCCTGCCCTACCCGCTTGTCAGATCAAATTTTCATAAAAATCCCTAAATTTCCCCTTTAAAACTGTGCCAATTTCCTCATAAAAGTGGTACATTTACCCCCGTTTTATCTTAAAACGCAATCATTTTTAACTTTAAATCATACAGGAGTCTTTATGCTTATTGGTGTACCAAGAGAGCTGCTGGCGGGTGAAAATCGGGTGGCGGCAACGCCTAAGACCGTTCAGCAAATTTTAAAGCTCGGCTTTGATGTCATCGTGGAACACGATGCCGGTTTTAAGGCCAGTTTTGAAGACAATGCTTTTGTTGAAGCCGGTGCCACGGTTGGCGATCAGAAAGCCGTTTGGGCGGCCGATATTATCTTTAAGGTCAATGCCCCAACCGATGCGGAAATTGCCTTGATGAAGGAAGGCCAAACCCTGGTTAGCTTTATCTGGCGAGCTCAAAACCCAGAACTGATGGCTAAACTGACCGCTAAGAAAATCAGTGTGCTGGCCATGGATTCTGTGCCACGTATCTCCCGTGCCCAAGCCCTGGATGCCCTATCTTCCATGGCCAATATTTCGGGCTACCGTGCAGTGATTGAGGCCGCCAACGTCTTTGGTAGCTTCTTTACCGGCCAAATTACTGCGGCAGGTAAGGTGCCACCAGCCAAGGTGCTTGTGATCGGTGCAGGTGTGGCAGGCTTAGCCGCCATTGGTGCAGCCAACAGCCTAGGTGCTATTGTGCGGGCCTTTGACTCCCGTCCTGAGGTAAAAGAACAGGTCAAATCCATGGGTGCTGACTTCTTAGAAATCGATTTCAAAGAAGAAGGTGGCAGCGGCGATGGTTATGCTAAGGTTATGTCAGATGAGTTTAACCGCCGTGCTATGGAGCTTTATGCAGAGCAGGCCAAAGAGGTGGATATTATTATCACCACGGCCGCCATTCCAGGCAAACCTGCCCCTCGTTTGATTACCAAAGAAATGGTCGATTCCATGAAACCAGGTTCGGTAATTGTGGACTTGGCCGCTGCGACAGGGGGTAACTGTGAATATACAAAAGCAGGCGAAGTGGTGACAACCGATAACCAGGTGAAAATCCTAGGTTACACCGACTTCCCAAGCCGTTTACCGACCCAGTCCTCCCAGCTTTACGGCACTAACTTAGTGAATTTACTCAAGTTATTGGCACCAAATAAAGACGGCCAAATCGACATCAACTTTGACGATGTGGTCTTGCGTGGTGTGACCGTGGTGCGTGATGGGGAAGAAATCCCACCAGCCCAAATTCAGGTTTCGGCTCAACCGCAACAGGCGGCCAAAGCTACCCCACAAGCGGAGAAAAAAGAGGAAAAACCTGCAAATCCTAAGCTCAAATATGGCTTGTTGGCCGCAGCCGGTGTCCTCTTCCTCTGGTTGGCTTCGGTTGCACCTGCTGCCTTCCTGTCCCACTTTACCGTTTTCGTACTCTCTTGCGTAGTCGGTTACTATGTGGTTTGGAACGTCAGCCACGCCCTACACACCCCGCTTATGGCGGTGACCAATGCCATTTCGGGCATTATTATCGTGGGTGCGGTGCTGCAAATTGCCCAACCAACCGGGAATTTCTTTATTGATATTTTAGCCTTCTTTGCCATCTTGGTTGCCAGCATCAATATTTTTGGTGGCTTCAAGGTAACCCAACGCATGCTGGCTATGTTTAGAAAAGGTTAAGGAGAAACTATGTCTTTTGGATTTGTTACCGCGGCTTACATCATCGCCGCCATTCTCTTTATTATGAGCCTTGCCGGCCTTTCTAAGCACGAAACGGCCAAGGCAGGTTGCTGGTACGGGATTGTGGGGATGGGGATTGCCTTAGTGGCCACCATCTTCGGCCCTCAATCCCAGGGCACTTTCTGGATTCTCATTGCCATGGCCATCGGTGGTTTCTTGGGTGTGCGTAAGGCACTTAAAGTTGAAATGACCGAAATGCCAGAATTAGTGGCCATCCTTCACAGCTTTGTGGGCTTGGCAGCCGTCTTGGTTGGCTTTAACAGCTATGGCCTACACGTTGATGCGGTTATTCCAGGCGGCCTATCGCCAGAGCAGGTAGAGGCCTTTGTGGCTGAGCAAAAAACGCTTGCCAACATCCACAATGTGGAAGTTTTCTTGGGGATCTTCATCGGTGCCGTGACCTTCTCAGGCTCCCTGGTGGCCTTTGGTAAACTCAGCGGCAAGCTCTTCGGCCGCAAGGTTTCCTCTGCTGCCCTCAACATTCCTCACAAGCACAAGTGGAATTTAGCGGCTATTTTGGTATCGGTCTTTTTGATGATCGTGTTCCTAAACAATCCGCACAACATCTTCCCTGTGATGGTGATGACCGTAATCGCCCTCCTTTTCGGCTGGCACTTGGTGGCCTCCATCGGTGGTGCTGATATGCCGGTTGTGGTGTCTATGCTTAACTCCTATTCTGGTTGGGCCGCGGCAGCGGCAGGCTTTATGCTTAGCAACGACCTTCTCATCGTAACTGGTGCCCTAGTGGGTTCTTCTGGTGCCATCCTTTCTTACATCATGTGTAAGGCCATGAACCGCTCCTTTATTAGCGTAATTGCTGGTGGCTTCGGCACAGAAGTTCAAGCTTCAAAAGGTGATGAAGAATACGGCGAACACCGTGAAACCACGGCGGAAGAAGTGGCTGAAATGCTTAAAAATGCCAGTTCAGTGATCATCACCCCAGGCTACGGTATGGCCGTGGCGCAAGCCCAATACCCTGTGGCAGAAATCACCGCTAAATTACGCGAACGTGGCGTAAACGTGCGTTTTGGTATCCACCCAGTGGCAGGCCGTTTACCAGGCCACATGAACGTACTCCTAGCCGAAGCCAAGGTGCCTTATGATGTGGTGCTTGAAATGGATGAAATCAACGAGGACTTTGCGGATACGGATGTGGTACTTGTTATCGGGGCTAACGACACAGTAAACCCAGCCGCCCTAGACGATCCATCTAGCCCAATCGCTGGCATGCCAGTGTTAGAAGTGTGGAAGGCACAAAATGTGATTGTGTTTAAACGCTCTATGGCCGTGGGCTACGCCGGCGTCCAAAACCCACTCTTCTTTAAGGAAAATACCCAAATGCTCTTTGGGGATGCTAAAGAACGTGTGGATGATATTTTAAGAGCCTTAAATGGCTAATTCTCAGGCGGGTTAAACACCCGCCTTTTTCTTTTTGAGCGGTAAGCTCAAACTAAGTTTGCTATTGCCAATCTAATTTGGGCAAAGCAGGCACAATTCGGCTGGGATTAACATTGGCAAAAGAATAAAAATAATTCTGCACAATATAATCTAAATCCACGGTTTTTCTGATTGCACTTATTTTGTATAAATCAAGCATATATCGGTACAAATATTCAAACTCGGAAAGTGGTTTTAGACTGCATTTAAATAGCGTTGCATAAACCTTGGCATAGTAGACAAAATAGTTGCTGATTCGTCAAAAACTATGCCAAGTGGACAAAATAGTTGCTAATGTTTATTTTCTAAAATGTTAGCAGCTATTTTTATTCAAAAAATCCTTTATAAACATGGCTTTATGTTTTTTGCTTAATCCATTATGATTATTTAACTGTCGCTTCATATGTTTAAATAGCCCTTCAAGCCTATTTGTTGTCCTTTCTATATTTAAATCTGACCGTTCTTCAAAAGTAAATAAATATTTCATATACCATTTAAGGCTTGCATAAGCCCCTCTAACACTACGATGCTTATAAGGTAAATATCCCTTTTCATTTGGCTTATCACTTCTTTCTTTTAAATACTCTTCATGTTTTAAATACCAATAATGAAGGCGTTTGTAAAATTCATTTTTTGAACTCTCCACCAGTGTTTTTACGATAACTTTTAATTCTTTTCCCGCTTGTGATTGATGCTTTTTTCTGAGTTTTCTCATCACTATTGCAACCATATGAAACTGACACATCTGCACAGGTGCATTGAACAAGTCCTTCATCAGACCTCGCCTACCATCACAGGTAATGGATTGTATTATATAGCTTTTTTCTCTCAATCTATTAAGTGCCAGCTTATAGTAAACGTCTTTTTCTGTTCTTACAAAACAGTGAAATACCACTTTCTTTGTATGAGAGTCCATTAACACTAATACGCCGAAATTACGCTTAAAAAAGGTAGTGTCCATAATTATATTAAGCGATGTGCTTTGAGGTGGATGTAATAATGTTTTAGGAGCTTTATCAATATATCTTTGGATAGTTCTAACCGAACAATGATACTTATTGGCAAGCTGTTGATAAGTTTGTTTTCCTGAAGTGTAATCATCCCAGATCTGTATTGGGTCTAATTTCTTTTGATGGGTAAAGGTTTTATGGCATTGATTACAATAATAACGCTGAATGTTATTTTGTTTACCATGTTTCTTGATATTCGCACTTTGGCAGAAAAGGCAGTTTTTTGTTCATTTTTCAAAAAGAGGGCTTAAAGCCTTGTACTATAAGGCTTTAAGCCACTTTTTAGCAACTATTTTGTCTATTATGCCTAAACCTTTTCAAAGCGAATTAAGGTCGGGAACAAGAAAAAATCACTTAAGGTTATCTCATGGCCAAATAAATAGGGCTGATGTTGCAAACGCTTATTCAAATCTGCCAAATCAGCAAAAAATTCTGAAAGTAATGTATCATAATCAGCTTGGTTTCTACAAAAACCAATTTGATATACTTTGGCAGTAATATGGTCGTTTAGCCAATGATTTAGGGCGATAATTTCATTTTTTAAGGGGTTTGGCACAAGAATATGGGGATTTTTCGCCACATTTTGCCAGTTTGTTGCCAAGTTCAATGCCAACTCTGCCGAGCTGTTGGAGGCAATTTTCTGTTCCGCCTTATCCCAAAGTACAGGAACGGTTGCCCTGCCTGAAAAATCATGTTGGTGTTTTTGGTAAATTTCATACAGATGGTGTCGGTTTAAAATAGGGTCGGAAAAATGTTGGTCAAAAATCCAACCATCTGTTTTTAAAGAAGATACAGATGAAACCGTAATCGGTAAGCCCAAAAACTGCACCACCAAATTGGCACGGTGGGCATAAGGGCAAGCCAGTGAAATATACAAATGATAGCGGTCAGCTTGTACAATGGTCGCAGTTGGAATGAGCGTTGCATTTTCCACAGATTCATCGGCAACCCAAACACCTTTATTAAGTAAAGACATAAAAACTCCTCTTAAATCAAACGAATACAAGCCACACCAGCCAGTAATAAGATCACGCCAGCAACCTGTAGCCATGAAACGGCTTTTTTGGCTGTGCCAAACCAACCGAATTTATCCACCAACAGACTGCCGACAATCAAGCCAAGCAACATCAACATTACCACTGAACCTGTGCCGATCTGTGGCACAAGCCACACACTGGCAAAAATAAACAGGCCTGCCAACACACCGCCAAACCAAATCCATAGCGGTTGATTTTTAGGCGACTTTGTTAAATGGGACAGGCTTTTTTCATAAAATAATACGATGAATAACAGCCCCAGTGTTCCCACCAAAAAGGACACCAGCGATGAGGTTAAAGGCGACCCCAGCACTCGCCCTAGCTCGCCATTGACGGCGGCCTGCGTTGCCATGCCCATGCCGCCCAAAATACCCAAACCACGCCATAGCCATAAGCCTTTGCCATGTGTTTGCCTGTTTAAGGTTTTGATATTGGGCAAAACCACCGCCACCACAACACCAAGTAACACAAGGCTAACCCCAAGCATTCGGCTGCTTGAAAAAGCGATTTGTTTGGCGTTCAACCAAGCAAACGTATCAATCAAGACTCCCATCAAAACTTGCCCCAAAATGGGCATCACCGCCGTTTGCACACCACCTAATTTAGGGAAAATCAGCACATTGACCGTTAAACTAATCATGCCCAACACACCACCAAGCCAGGCCCAAAACGGTACATTCTGTAAAACAGGCTGGCTAATCATTAAGGAATTGCCTGACAAAAACGATAACATCAGCAAAAATAAAAAACCGACAGAAAAAGAAACCAGCGAAGTTAAAAACGGCACAGACAAATGTAAGCGTAAACGCGCATTCACGGCAGACTGAAAGGCAATGCCCATACCTGCCAAAATACCAATCAATAAAATCATCATAAAACCCTTATTATATAAATGGATTGCCAAAAAACTATCTTAATGCTAAGATAAATTCAGTTTAGTACCTATTTATCTTAATGTAAAGATATTTTTTATGAAAAACACACTCCCCACTGATAAAGTAGACGACATCATCAGCCAATGGCAAACTCAACACCCAGATTTTGCCTTAAAATCCATGGCTATTTTAGGGCGTTTGCAAAGCTGTGCCGCTATGCTTGAACCGCTTTTAACCGCCAAATTCGCTGAATTTGGGCTAAATTATGGCGAATTTGATGTATTGGCGACTTTACGGCGATCTGGCGAACCCTTTGTCTTATCGCCTACCGAACTTTATTCGACCCTGATGATTACATCAGGTGCCATAACCAATCGCTTAAAGCACTTAGAAAACAAGGGCTTAATCGAGAGAAGGCCCAATCCAAACGACAGCCGCAGCCTGCTGGTTGCCTTAACTGATGAGGGCAAAGAGCTAATTGATCAGGCCTTTATGGCCCACTTGGAAAATGAGAATAGGCTGTTGGAAGATCTATCAGATGAGATGTTGGAAAATTTAAATCAAGGATTGAAGGCCTTGTTATTAGCATGGGGAAAATAATAAAGCATGCTTTAATAAGCGGTCAATTTTTGCCAAAAATTTGCAAATTTTAAGGGAAACTGAACCGCTTGTACCCTCTAAAGAAGCGAAAATGGAACAGGATCGATGGCGCCAGCGCCCTCGCTGGTGCCGTGGTTTACTTAAAAATCTATGGATAAAAAAGAAGCAGCAGCTGGTGGCTGGTTCTATCGGAGATATAATTTATGCAATTAATTATTTTTAATAATTCTGTAAACGGCTATAACTTGGGAGAAGTTTACTCTAAAGATGCTTTATTAAATCAGGAGATTTTCTTTGAATTTGACAAGGGAAAATCACAACGACTTATTGCTATCAGTGCAAAAAGCATTAAAGAATTCTATTTAAACAATAAAAAGATAACCTTTGACAATTTTGAAAATTTTTTAGAAAAAAATTCTGTACTTATAGAAAATCACATTCACTCTACACACTATATTTTTAAAGAATACAATATTTGCATTGTTTTATTGAGTGGATATAATTATTTTGCGGAGGTTTTGATTTATGATGAATCAATCAAAGAACTATATGAAAACAATTTAGCCGCTTTTTCAAGCGACATCTACAAGAAGCCACAAGCTTTTTTGAAAATCAACTAAAAGTCGAGCCTTATTTTTCATTTGATCAGTTTTATTTTGGGATGAGTTTTGAGGATTTTGTGAGAATATTAAACAAAAAACATCCTTTCAATGAAAATAATAAGAGAATAATTGAGATTGATCAGGTGCTATTTTCCTTTAGAGGAGAAAGGTTTAATGAAGTACTTGTAGATAAAAAAGTAAATAAAAACATAGAGATCTATATTTCTGATTTTTGCATTACCAATAAAGAGGATTTACTAGTTCTTAAAAATGAATACTCCTTTATAGAAAGAAGAGATGGCAGGATTGTTTTTAATGATCTGGGCTTTAGTGTAGACCGTGAATGCAAAGAGTATTATTTTTTTCATAAAGACCTTTTGCCATTTTGGAGTAATCCATATCGTCCAATTACTAGTTGGTAGTTTTTTGACTTAACAAGCAGTTAAATGGTTGAATTTTTTGCAAATTTTAAGGGAAACTGAACCGCTTGTACCCTCTGAAGATGTAAAAAATAGAACAGGGTCGATGGCGCCAGCGCCCTCGCTAGTGCCGTGGTTTACTTAAAAATCTATGGGTAAAAAAGAAGCACCAGCCTAGAGGCTGGCGCTATCGGAGGGTTCAGTTTTATGATGGCGTGGGTGCAAGCCCACCCTACGTTTGCTAATTGGAAAAGGTATTACACACATTCGGATTGCCGGCCTGCAAGCCCTTTCTGAACCAGGCCAAACGTTGGGCGGATGAGCCGTGGGTGAAGCTGTCTGGCACGATGCGGCCTTGGTTTTGCTGTTGCAGGCGGTCATCGCCCACCGCTTCAGCGGCTAAGAAGGCTTCCTCAACATCGCCCTGCTCTAACTTGCCTTCACGCTGTAATTGATAGCCCCATACGCCTGCAAAACAGTCGGCCTGTAATTCTACATTGACGGAAATTTTATTGGCGGCTGTTTGGGAGCGGGCGTTTTGCTGGGCGGCTTGGGTCTTGCGGCTAATGCCCAGGAGGTTTTGGACGTGGTGGCCGACCTCATGGGCAATCACATAGGCAAAGGCAAAATCGCCCGAAGCCTTGAGTTTGTATTTCATATCATCGTAAAAGGACAGATCCAGGTAGATCTTCTCATCGGCCGGGCAATAAAAAGGCCCCATCACAGATTGGCCTGTGCCGCAGGCCGTTTGGGTTGCTCCACGATAAAGCACCAACTTGGGTTCACGGTAGGTCAGGCCATTTTGGTTGAAATAGTCAGCCCAAATTCGTTCGGTGGTATAAAGCACCTTGCGGGAGAGGGTGTTAAGTTCGGCTTCTTCGGCGCTTGGTTGATAGCTGCCCTGCTGCTCGGTATAAGAAGACTGCTCACCCAAACTGACAATGCCTGATAAATCCACGCCATAATAGGCCCCAACCAAGACGATAATCAGGCCTAAGAGGGAGCCTTTCCCCTTGCCTGATACTCGGCGGCCCGACTGGGCGCGGCGATCTTCCACATTGCGGCTTTCTCTTTCATTTTCTAAACGCATAGTCTTTCCTTATTTGTAAAAAATTGATCATTTGTGACCGCTTGTTAGCCTGATAAACGGCCTAAATATGCCCTGCCGCCCAGGTTTTGAACCTGCCGCATGATCCAGTCTTGCTTTTTCCGCATAATGGTGCCAGGCCGATTGACCTTATAGATATGCGGATTGGGCAAACTGGCAGCCAGCAAGGCGGCTTCTTGCATGGTCAGCTGGCTGGCCTTTTTCTTGAAATAATGCTGGGCGGCGGCCTCGACCCCAAAAATGCCTGGGCCAAATTCGGCGATATTGAGGTAGATTTCTAAAATCCGTTGCTTGCTCCAAACCGTTTCCGTCAGCAAGGTCAATGGCACTTCAATGCCCTTACGCACCCAGCTTGTACCGTGCCAGAGGTAGAGGTTCTTCACCACCTGTTGGGAAAGGGTGGAAGCCCCTCGCAGTTTCTTATTTTTCCGCTTTAAAACACTTTCAATGGCCGCTAAATCCAAGCCAAAATGGTTGTCAAAATTCTGATCTTCAGCCGCAATCACGGCCATTTGCATCTGCCAGGCAATGCGGTCTAGGCTGGCCCATTGATATTGGATCTTATAGGGTTGGCCCTGCCATAAATGACTGATTTTTTGTTGGGCCATATAGGCTGAAAAGGGAATGGGCAGGAGAGAAAAAATCAAGGTCAGGCTTAAAAAGAAGCTGCCCAGGGCCAGGCTGATTCGGCTAAAGCCAAACCAAAGCCATTGTCCCAGGCCTTGTAATTCTTTGGGCAGAAAGAATCCCACCAATTTGCCCAACCAAGTTTGAGATCTTCTGCGGGAGGATTTACGCTTTCTGGCCATTAAACTTCTGGTTTACCCAGGCTAAAATTTGTGGGTCAATGGTTTTAAGTTGGTTAGAGCCACGAGTGATAGTGGCGGCACTGGTGTTGAGGCGTTGCTGAATTTCACGCTGGGAATGTTGGTTGCCTAAGAGCAGGCCAACAATTTGCACCCGCAGGCCCAGGGAGCTGCGTTCATCAGGGGTCAGCATAATAGATAAAAGCTCTTCCAGTTTATCCTCTGCCACGGCCTGTCGAACAAGCTCAAGAAAATCTTGCCATTCTTGCGGATCACGTTGGGTGTAGGGTAATTTCATGAGGCCTCCAAGCAAGCGGTCGGGATTTGCAAAAAATCCACAAATCCCGACCGCTTGTTTTATTTTTTCTTGCTGCGTTGGTCGTCCAACTCTGCCCCTTTCGGCAGGTTAAACTTGAATAGGCTGTCGTTTACGTTGGCGGTGGACACATTGCGAAGCACATAGAGATTGCTCTGCCCATCTCGTTCAATGGTGCTAAAGCCCTTTAAGAGGCCGTTGGCATCAATACGAACATCAAACTGCTTGATGGCACTCTTTTTGGATTTTGGCTTGAGCACAAAGTTATCCATATTTTGCGTGACAGTGTATTGTTCCCAGTGGCGCTTATCATTGCTGGTTAAAAGCACAAAAGGCGTATCGCTGACCGCGTCCTTGACCCAGTTGGCTGTCGCTTGCGATACAAAAGGATCATAGAACCACAGGGTTGAACCATCTGAAACAATCAGGTTTTCCTGTGGGCTCTTGGTTTCCATTCTAAAGAGGTTTGGGCGTTTAACATAGAACTTACCCTGACCTTTCTGCACTTCCTTGCCCTTGGCTGAACGCACCGTTTGGTCAAAATCCGCCCCGTATTGCACGGCCTGATCCAAGCGTTTTTGCAATTCTGCCACCGCTTGTGGATTGGCCCAAAGGGCGCTGCTCATGGTCATCAAGCCTAAAACCAATGCGGATTGTTTAAATAATGCTTTCATAATATTCCTTGATAGAAAAAAGGTAATCCTAAGATTACCGTTTTTAAGAATAGTTCCAATTATAGCCCAATCAGCCCTTTCACTCACGCTTTAATTTTTGCTCCTTCCGCCTTTTTTGGAAGAAGTGGCTAATTTTTTGGCTGCATTGCTCGGTCATTACTCCGCCTCGAATCTCCAGAAAATGGTTCATTTTATAGTCTTCAAACAGATGGAAGCGAGAGCCAACCGCCCCCGTTTTATAGTCACTGGCTCCAAAAACCAAACGGCTAATGCGGCTATGCAAAATAGCCCCGGCACACATGGGGCAAGGCTCTAGGGTCACATAAAGGGTGGTATCCAGTAGGCGATAATTTCCCAGCTTGTCCGCCGCTTGTCGTAAGGCTTGAACTTCTGCGTGAGCCGTAGGGTCAGACTGCACAATCACTCGGTTCCAGCCCTCTCCCAAAACATTCCCCTGGCTATCCACCAAAACCGCTCCCACGGGGATTTCGCCCTCCTGTTCAGCACGATCTGCCAGCTCAAGGGCATATTGCATAAAGTGAAAATCTTGCTGGGAAAGGGTAAGCGGGCAAGAGGTTTGGGTGGGTTGGATAAACATAGGGCTTATAACTTACATGAAAAAGCCACTTTGCAGTGGCTGATAAACTATTTTTTATTTTCTTGGGCTAACAAGCAAATTGTTTCAAAATTTCAAATAGAAGCCTGCATTATACACAAAATGTCGAATTTGTAAGGCCCTAGCCTGTATAATTTGTCAATTTTGCAGGAAATTTAACCGCTTGTAGCCAATTCTTCGGCCACCGCCTCTGCCTGTTGCATTACATACTCAATGGCATCTTCCTGCTTATCAGGCGGATACTTGAAAAGCAACAAGGCTCGGCGAACCAGCAGTCGCATTTTGGCTCGGACAGAATCCTTGTATTGCCAGTCAATAGTCACCGATTTGCGTAGGCTGTTGGTGATCATTTTGGCGAGTTTCATCAGGGTTTCATCGCCCATTTGTTCCTTGGCACTGGCGTTTTGGGCTAAAGCGTCATAGAAGGCCAATTCGGCAGGGCTTAAACCTAGGCTTTCGCCCCGCTTTTGTTTTTCATCGAACTCTTGAGCCAGGGCGATCAGCTCTTCCAAAATATCAATCACGCTTAAATTGTGGTTGTGGTACTGGCTCATCGCCTCTTTGAGTTTCTGCTCAAAATCCTTTTTCAGGGTTTGGTTAGCCCCTGATTTTTGGCGGATTTGACTGCCCAAATAACGCTCTAAAGCCGACACCCACAAGTCCTTGGTTTCGCTTTGCTTAATGCTGGCTAAAAATTCATCTGACAGCAGGTTGATATTGGGCCGATCCTTTTCCAAGGCCTCAAATAAATCCACCACGCCTTCTGATTCTACGGCACGGTTGAGCAGGGCGGCTAGCTGTAAGCCCTTGTCGGTTTTATCTTGCGGTGACCGTTCTTCACTTTTGCTAATCGTGCGACGAACAGCATCGAAAAAGGCCAGTTCTTGGCGGTATTTGTCGGCTTTAGGCAAGGCGGCACACAGGCTAAAGCCCTTATGTGCCAAACGCACCGCCTGCAAGAAAGCGTCCTTGCGTGGGGTTGGGCTTTTGGTCTGTAATGATGGTTGCATACGATCCAAGGCCAAAATATGGTTAGCCGCACGGCGAATGGCAGCAAGCAGGGCCTGAGGTTCCTGAATTTGCAAACTTTCTGCCAAATCAAACCGCTTGCCTTCAACTGGTGTAGCAAACTGCCCCCGAATGGTCTCAATATAGTCCAACATCTTGCCAAAGGCGGCCTCCACGTCCTGCACAATTTCGCCCTTGCCGCCAGCGTTGGTGTACTTGGCAAAGCCGGCTTTCATTTCTTCGGTCAGCCCATAATAGTCCACAATCAAGCCACCACTTTCCCGGCTCTTATTGCGAAAGACCCGATTAACCCGGGCTATCGCCTGCATAAGGTTGTGATCCTGCATTGGCTTGTCCAGATACATTGTATTACAACAAGGCACGTCAAAGCCCGTCAGCCACATATCCCGCACAATCACGATTTTGAGCGGATCATCAGGATCCTTAAAGCGTTTTTCCAGGGTTTTCTTGTCCTGTTGGTGCATTCGCCATTCGGGAGGATCGCTGGCGACATTGCTGGTCATCACCACCTTAATCGCCCCTTGGGTGACCTCATCAGAATGCCAACTTGGACGAAGTGCGGTGATTTTTTGGTACAATTTTACGCAGATTTTACGGCTCATCACCACAATCATGGCCTTGCCGTCCACCAGCTCGGTGCGTTTTTCATAGTGGCTGACAATGTCCTGAGCCAGCAAATCCAAACGGCTGTCCAGCCCCTGAATTTCCTCCCGCAAACGCATCGCCGCCTGATTATCGCCATAAACTGCCTCCGCCTCTCGCACCACATTGGCAAATTCAGGGCTTTCACGCAGCACCGCTTGGCGTGGCTCATAGAAAATCGGCACGGTCGCTCCGTCCTCAATGGCACGCTGAAAATCGTAAATAGACACATAGGAACCGAACACATCACGGGTGTCCCGATCTTCCAAGTCCATCAAAGGCGTGCCAGTAAAGCCGATAAAGGAGGCATTGGGCAGGGCTTGACGCAGGTGCTGGGCGTAACCCGTGCGATACTCGCCCTTTTCGGTCAGTTTCTGTTCAAAGCCATATTGGGAACGGTGGGCTTCATCAGCAATCACAATAATGTTGCTCCGCTCATTCAGCATTGGAAAGGCACTCTCCCCTTCCAGCAAGCCGAATTTTTGAATGGTGGTAAAAATCACCCCGCCCGATTCCCGTTTTGCCAGTTCATCACGCAATTCTTCTCGGCTATCCGCCTGCACGGGCGTTTGTTTAATTAAAGCCTGACCAGCAGAAAAAGTAGCGAATAATTGACCGTCTAAATCATTGCGATCGGTTACCATCACCAAGGTAGGGTTACGCAATTCACTTTGTGCTAGCACCTTGCCGGCATAAAAGAGCATAGAGAGCGACTTGCCCGAACCCTGGGTATGCCAAACTACGCCAATCTTGCGATTGCCCCTTTCGCTTGCTGCCACTAGCGTACAATCCACCGCCTCATTCACCCCATAAAATTGGTGATAAGCCCCGATTTTCTTGATGGTGCGATTTTGGCTGTCCTTCTCAAAAATCACAAAGTTCTGCACATAATCCAACCAAGTTTTAGGCTTAAAGAGACCACGCAGCAGATCTTTTAACTCATCACCGAATGTAATCAGCTCACTTTCCGCCTTTTCATTGACTACTCGCCAAGGGGTAAAGCGGTCAAAATCAGCCGTTAGCGCCCCTAACTTGGCAAACGTGCCGTCTGAAATCACCAGTGCCTGATTAAAAACAAAGAGATCGGGCAACTCGCTCTTGTAAGTCTGCAACTGGGCGTAGGCCTTGGGTAGATCCGCATCCACCGCTAGCGGATTTTTCAGCTCAAAGACCACCAAGGGCAAGCCGTTCACAAAGCCGATCAAGTCAGGAATCCGCTTGCCTTTTTGGGTGGCTATATCCAACTGATTGACCACCCGAAAATCATTCTTTTCAGGCTGGGCAAAATCCACCAAAATCGCCACATCGTGTTTTTGTTCGCCCTCCGCCTGATAGCTGACCGCCACCCCATTGCGGAGCCAGCCATAGGCCTGCTTGTTCTGCTCCAGCAAATCCGCACTGTCCCAACTGGTCACCAACCGCACCACCTCTTCCACCGCACTTTCTGGCAACTGCGGATTGAGCCGCCTTACCGCCTGCGTCAAAATCGGCCTTAACACCACCTCACTCACCCGCTCCCGCCAAGGGTTTTCCCCTTCTGGCACAATGGTTTTGCCAAAGCTGTAATTCCAGCCCAGCAGTTGCAGGGTGTCGATAGCGGATTGTTCGATAAAGTTTTCATTGATGTCGAAGTTGTTGATTTTCATGTTTTTTCCTTTTTTCAAGAGGGAAAGTTGGTTTTTGCGATCGGGATCGTAAAATTTAAATGTGTGGCTTGCTCGCCTACCCTTCTCCAATCACAATGTTGGCCTTTTTGATAACTGGAGGATTTATGTGGAATATTCTTAAAAAACCCATTGAAAAATCAAGCCTTGAGGCTTGGGCGAAAATAGCAGATGACATTATAAAAGTTGCAATTTTGGCTTTACCTGTTATTCTATACAATGAGCAGTATTCAAACGTCTTGAAGACGTTTAACATCATTGCAGTGTTATTTATCATTTATGGTCTTATTGCGATTAGTCGTGCCATAAGACGTAACTTACTTCAAAACTAGGAGCATATTATGGGGCTTTCAATTGGTCTTGCTATCATCGCCATAATGGTTTGGTCTTTCCTTTTTTGGCTTAATCGTGCTCTAAAAGAGGAGAACAAATAAAATGGATCTCACGATTGTATTACTTCTTATGCTTGCTGTTATTTTCGCTATCTATCGCTGGTCAAGCAAACTCACCAAAGACGATGTCATTAAGTAATTTATAGGCCCCAAGAGCTTGCTTTTGGGGTTTTCTTATTTACGGACGCATGCAATGCGTCCCTACCAGTCACGTTTAATTGTATTTATGGTGATATTAAATAACGTATTGTAGGGACGCATTGCATGCGTCCATTTCGATATTTATGCCCCACCAATATCTTATAAAGATGAATATATGCAAAAAACCATTCGCAAATCTGTCCGTGTCCGTTGGGACGCTTATCAAAACGGCTGTTATTTCGTTACCATTTGCACCAAGGACAAATTTCATTATTTTGGTGAAATATCAAATAATGTAATGCATTTATCCTTATTAGGTTTGGAATTGCAAAACATCATTCAAAATACACCGCTTATTCGCCCTGATTTATTTATTGAAATACCTATTTTTGTGGTTATACCTAACCACGTTCATTTCATCATTACCATCAATCATGAAATTGATCACCATCAGCATTATTTTGGTTCGCAAAGTAAAAATTTATCCGCCATTGTGCGTGGTATTAAAGGAGCTTTAACCAGCTTTGCCAAGAAAAATGGAATTCCCTTTCAATGGCAACCACGTTTTCATGAGCATATTATTCAAAATGAACGAGCCTTTAATTACATTTATGATTATGTTGAAAATAATGTTATCAATTGGGCGAATGATTGTTTTTATTAGCAATGCAACATCGGATAACATATTTTGTGGACGCATGCAATGCGTCCATACCAGTCACGTTTAATTATATTTACGGTGATATTAAATAATGTATTGCGTGGAACACATCGCATACGTCCGTTGCGGTATTTTTGTCTCTTCAATTTTGATTTAACGCCCCGTTTTTGGACGCATGCAATGCGTCCCTACCAGTCACGTTTAATTATATTTGTGGTGGTATTAAATAATGTTTTGTGTGGAATACGCTGCATGTGCCCGTTATGATATTTTGGTCTCATCAATTTTAATTTAACGCCCCGTTTGTGGACGCATGCAATGCGTCCCTACCAATCACGTTTAATTATATTTGTGATGGTCTTAAATAATGCATTGTAGGGACGCATTGCATGCGTCCGTTGCGATATTAGCGTCTCATCAATTTTGATTTAACACCTCGTTTGTGGACGCATGCAATGCGTCCTTACCAATCACGTTTAATTATATTTTTGGTGATATTAAATAGCGTATTGTAGGGACGCATTGCATGCATCCGTTGCGATATTTATGTCTCATCAATTTTGATTTAACGCCCCGTTTTTGGACGCATGCAATGCGTCCCTACCAGTCACGTTTAATTGTATTTATAGTGATATTAAATAACGTATTGTAGGGACGCATTGAATGCGTCCGTTGCGATATTAATTCCTCATAAAAATTTGATTTATCCCCCGCACGGCAAGCCGTACGGGGTTACGCATATTTAGGGGCTTTGCCCCTAAGAATCTACAGGGGAAAGCCCCTGGCTTATCAGTAACCTATTATGATGAAACTCATATAGGTTTTATGTTTCACCACTTTCTCTATATAACTTAACCGCATTTTTCAAAATTTCATCACACATTTTAGATAATTCCTTCCAAGATTTTATCGTATTGAATCCACCGTATTTTAACTTAAAATGCGTATATTCCTCTCCTTGGTTAGAAAAAGGGTACTTTAATAATTGATACCACTCATCGATACTTTTTTCATTATCATCTAAAAACTTTTTAACAATATGTTCCTCTGGTAAGATTGTTGTATTTGATTTTATCAAATCAATAAATTCATCCTCACCAACCAGCTCAATATAAGATGAAATTAAATCACTAAATTTATGTTTTCTTGGGGATTTCCTGAAATTAAAACAATTGCTCCTTTTAATATCAATTCAATCCCGTGGTAAAAATTAAACAATGTAGGTACAGATACATTAACGTCGCACCATTTTGTTGCATCATCTATTTCTTGAGCAGTTAATAGCCTTTCTGATAAAACACTATATGAATTGTTATTGTTAACTATCTCTTCTGATGAATATTTGGCTAATCTAAGGAATTTTTCACCAAGATCAAAAAAAGATAAAGAATCTTGTGACATTTTAAATTTCTCCATTAAGTAATTTAGGTAATAAAACATCTCTAACTTGAACCAAAAAATCATTTTCAGTTAAATTAGACTTCCTCATTTCAAAAAAAACATTTACATATTTATGATGCAATGTTAGCAGGTTGAAATCAGGTGTTAATAAACTTATTTGTTTTAAGTGCATAGGCCCAAAATTTCTCTGTGCTGAACCTGATGCTCTTATTTCAAGCTCGTGCTGTAATTGTGTTTCTACAAAACCAGTAATAAAGGACAATGTACTTTTATTCTCTATAGGTCTAAAACGGATTACACTGGTATTTAAAGATAAAGGTAAGTGTGCCTGTCTAACAAAAGCAAAACGTCCTAGAGTTCCTGATGTAGAAATAACAACATCATCTTCTTTTAATTGAAAATGTGAATATTTACCAAATGCCTCCTCCTTAGTTATTTTATTTGCTGTTTCTAAAGATAAATCTCCATTTTTAATACACCGAATATTAATGAATTTAATACCATCATCTTCTTCCGTATATTGCCAGTTCCTTATTCCCGGCCCCTCTAAAAAATCAATGATTTCTGGTAAGGGTCTCATCTCCCATCCCCTCGGCACGCCATCTTCCCCAATCTCACTCGGAAAAGCCTCTGCCACTTCCCACAACTCTCCATAAGCCTTAGGATCTTCTGCCTGCAAGCGGTCTAATTCTTGGTCGGTTTTACCAGAAATCACGCTCATTGCGGATCGGTTGGCTTGTTGGGGTGTGCCGCCTTGTGCCAAGGTTTGGGCTTTGGCTTTGACGGGGTCGAAGTCGATAAACCAGCTTTTAAACATCGTTTGAGCGATTTGTTCTAGGGTTTGGTTGGTTTGGGTGTTGAGTTGGATTTTTTCATCAAAAGAGCCTAAAACATCAGCTATTCTTTTCTGCTCATTTAAATCAGGATAAGAGATATTCATAAATTCAAACGTATCACGAGTAATCGTATCAAAGACCGCACCGTGAGTTTTTCTTTTTAATTCACTTATATTATTTTTCAGATAGTAATATAAATATCCATTATCTATAACGTCGTCTTTTCCTGTTAGTCCATAACAAGATTGATTAAATGCCATTGGTTTACTTAATTGAGCTAAGCAACCGACTGTTCCACGAGCAGAAATAATTAAATCATCTTTATTTAATAATTTCGTACTACTTTTATTTAATCCCAATTCTGTAATTTTTTCTGCTGATGAAGAAACATACCTGAAATCATTATTAAAATCAGCAACTGAGAGCCAATTTATGTCCCCATTCCAATAGCTATCTTCACTTCTTTTTGGTGTTCCACCTCCAATAATGTTAATAACTTCTGACAATTTAGATATATTCCAACTACTCATACCCCAACCCCTTCAAATTCTCACTAATCTTCACTTCCAACTCTCTGCCCTTGGCAAACTGCTCCCTTAAACAAGCGGTCAGATTTTGCATTTTTTCTGCAAATGGCACGCCGTCGTCTTCTTGTTCTTCTGCACCGACATATCTGCCTGCGGTCAGGACATAGTCGTTTTGGGCGATGTCCTCAAGGCTGGCGGAATAGCAGAAGGCTGGGGTGTCTTGGTAGCCTTCTTGCTTTTGCCAGTGGTGGTAGCAGTCGGCGATCTTGGCGATGTCAGCTGGGGTGAAGTCCCGTAGGACACGGTCTTTCATATAGCCGATTTGACGAGCGTCAATAAACAAAACTTGGCCTGGGCGTTTTTTCGCCTTGTTGAGAATCCAAATGCAGGCGGGGATTTGGGTGTTGGTAAAGAGTTGGCCGGGCAGGGCGATCATGGCCTCCACTAGGTCTGCCTTAACCAAGTTTTTGCGGATTTCGCCCTCATTGTTGGTGTTGGAACTCATCGAGCCGTTGGCAAGCAGGAGTGCCATTCGCCCTTGGCTGGAAAGGTGGTAGAGCATATGTTGCAGCCAGGCGAAGTTAGCGTTGCCGGCAGGCGGTGTGCCGTAGGCCCAGCGGGGGTCTTGGGCGAGTGATTCGCTCCACCATTCCTTCATATTAAAGGGCGGATTTGCCATTACGAAGTCCATTTTTTTGTCCAAGTGCAGGGGGTGTTGCAGGGTGTCTTCGGGCTTGTCGCCGAAGTCGAAACTAATGCCCCGAATGGCCATATTCATCACTGCCAGTTTGCGGGTGGTGGGGTTGGATTCTTGGCCGTAAATGGAAATGGCGTTGCGGTTGCCTTGGTGGGCTTGGATAAAGCGGTCGGTTTGCACAAAAAAGCCGCCTGAACCCATTGCTGGATCGTAAATCCGCCCAGAATAGGGCTCCAGCATTTCTACAATTAGGGTAACGATGGATTTAGGCGTGAAATACTGACCGCCCTTTTTGCCCTCTGCCAAGGCGAATTGGCCCAAGAAGTATTCATAAACGTGGCCCAGAATATCCTTGGCGTGCAGGTGGACAGGCTCGCCATTATAGACGGGCTGGGTGAAGGACGTGTTGGAGAAAGTGTCAATCAGCCCAATCAGGGTGCTGTCCGGCACTTCAAAGCCGCTAATGCGTTGCAAAATGCCCTTTAAAGCGGTGTTTTCTCGCTCAATTTCTGCAAAAGCGTCATCAATTAAAATCGCCACGCCCTTGAATTTGCCACCCCAAGGCAGTTCATCGCCTAGATTGAGCTTGCACAGGGCGCGGATATTTTCCCAGCGAGCCTGTTGTGGCACCCAGAAGATGTTGTCTTGGGCGTAGTAGTCCCGCTGTTCCAGTTCCTGCTCTTGCAGGTCGGGGCTGAAGATGTCGGGGTCTAAATAAAGCTCGTGGTTGGGGTCGCTAAATTGGGCTAGGAGCTGGTTGCGATGATTGGAGAAGCTGTCAGAGATGTATTTTAGGAAGATAAAGCCGAGTACGATATGCTTGTAGTTGGCGGCATCAAGGTTTTTGCGTAGGCTGTCGGCAGATGCCCACAAAGTGCGGTCTAAATCATTTAAAAAGGCTTGACTTTGGTCAGAAAGTTGGACAGGCTGTGCTGTGCTGTGCTGTGCTGTTAGACATTGTGGTTCCTTGGAAATAGAAGTAAAGGCCTATCCTATAAAAATTTGTGCGGAAAATAAATAAGATTTTGGGGGAAATTTGTTTCTTATCAAGGCAATACAGCCCTGAGGGAATTTTCTTCGCAAAGTGGGGAATTTGTTGTATCATACGCTTCTTTTTATACCCTTATGCCAAACGGCATTTTTGATAACCTTGAGGACAACATGGCAAGTTATAGCACAAATGATTTCAAACCAGGTTTAAAATTTATCCAAGATGGTGAACCTTGTGTAATCGTTGAAAACGAATTTGTTAAACCAGGCAAAGGCCAGGCCTTTACCCGCACTAAAATCCGCAAATTGATTTCTGGCAAGGTGCTTGAAATCAACTTCAAATCTGGCACCAGCGTAGAAGCCGCTGATGTGGTGGACTACAACTACAACTACTCTTACAAAGATGAAGATTTCTGGTACTTTATGCACCCAGAAACCTTCGAGCAAATCTCTGTAGATGAAAAAGCCCTTGGCGACAACGACAAATGGTTGGTTGATCAAGCAGAATGTATCATCACCCTTTGGAACGGCTCGGCCATTTCTGTTACTCCACCAAACTTCGTGGAATTAGAAGTGGTTGAAACTGACCCAGGCCTTAAGGGCGATACAGCTGGTACCGGTGGTAAACCAGCAACCCTAAGCACAGGTGCGGTCGTGCGTGTGCCTTTATTCGTTCAAATTGGTGAGGTTATCCGTGTGGATACCCGCTCTGGCGAATACGTTTCTCGTGTAAAATAAGTTGATAGGCTGAACTTGGGTTCAGCCTGTTTTTTATCCCTCCCTCAACCCCAAGGAGCATATTATGGCATTAGGTTGGTATGAACTTAAACTGGCAAAAGATGGACAATTTATGTTCAACTTAAAGGCAGCCAATAGTCAGGTTATCTTGACCAGTGAACTCTATAAATCCCGTGCAGCGGCAGAAAATGGCATTGCTTCTGTGCAAAAAAATGGTGTGGACGCTGCCAATTTTGAAATGAAGGAAACCACAAGCCAAAAACCTTATTTCATCTTAAAGGCCAAAAACCACCAAGAAATTGGCCGCAGCCAATACTACAGCTCTGAAGCCGCTGCCAAAAACGGGATTCAGTCTGTGGTTAATAACGCAGCCACTGAAACCGTTAAAGATTTAACAGCAGAATAAGCCCTAGCTTCTTATGATGGCGCCAGCCTCCAGGCTGGTGCCTATTAATCTTATACCAGCACCAGCCTGGAGGCTGGCGCTATCTTTTCCATGCTACAAAGTTTTATTTACAAGGAAAGCCATGCACGTCCCCTTTCGAGCCATTATTTCTGACCTTGACGGCACCCTGCTCAATGCTGACCATAAAATCGGTGATTTTACCATTCAAACTCTAGAAAAACTGGCCCAGAAAGGCATTGATATTTACTTGGCCACGGGCCGTAATCACCCTGATGTCCGCCATATTATCAGCAAGGTCAGTGTAAAAGAGGCCACGTTGGTCACCGCAAACGGTGCCCGGGCCAACAAACTCAATGGCGAACTGCTGGCCAGCCATTACTTGCCTGAAGACTTGGCACTTGAATTGATGAATATTGACTTCGACCCTAGTCTGGTTTGCCTTAACAGCTATCAGGCCGATGACTGGTTTATCAATAAGGACATTCCCCAGCTACGCCAATACCACCAAGATTCGGGCTATATGTATCAGGTGGTGGATTTTACCCAGCACCACGGCAGACAGACGGAAAAGGTCTTTTATATCGCCAAAGATCCAAAAGATCTGGAACCCATCGCTGCCCATATCCAACAACACTACGCCGATCAGGTCCATTTTGCCTACTCTACCCCCAATGTTTTGAGGTTATGAATAAGGGTGTCTGCAAGGCCAATACCCTGGCGGAAGTGGTCAAGTTGCGGGGTTATAGCCTGGAAGATTGTATTGCCTTTGGCGATGGCATGAACGATGTGGAAATGCTGGCCCAGGTTGGCAAGGGTTGTTTGATGGAAAATGCCGACCCTCGCCTCAAGGCTGCCCTGCCCCACAATGAGGTGATCGGCCATCATAAGGATGAAGCCGTTGCCCATTATCTAACCCAACTCTTCTTATAGAACAAGCGGTTGAGGATTTGCAAAAATCTGCAAAAAATCAACCGCTTGTAAAGGCCATCTTATTAGGCATGCGCCGTCTGTCTCACCCATTCCTGGGCCTGTTCCAAATCTTTCTCCCAGGCCTGGGCAATATTTTCAACCCAAGTTGCAATGCATTGTTCCCATTCTTGACTGTCTGTTTGGGCTTTTTGAGCGATTTGCTGGAGTTGGCTCAAGCCCACGGAGGCCAATGCCCCTTGATTTTGTGGGCTTCGTCCAGCACAGCCTTACGTGAAGCTGGGCTTGGGCTAGCCTGCCAGGCTTGGTGGTAGTTGATAAGGTTTTCCACATACTTAGGCATCAGGCTGCCAAAGAGCTGGAAGTTATTCAGCACAGCCTGCTTGCCCATGACCTCACACAGTTCTCGTAGAATTTGACGGTCGAAGGCAACCTGGCTTTGCTCAACAAGCGGTTGTTTTTCGGGATTTTTTTGCAAAATATCATGGCCGAAATAGTGGTTGAGGCACTGGGAAAGGGCCTCTAGTGAAAGCGGCTTACGTAGCACATCATCCATACCCTGTTGCTGGTATTCGCCCTTGGTTTGTACGATGTTGGCAGTCAGTGCCACCAAGAGCGGCAGGTAGTCGATTTTGCCGCTTTCATACTGCTCCCGCAGGGCCTGGGCAATAGCCACACCCGTGGTATCAGGCAGTTGAATATCCAGCAAGATGAGATCGTAGCTTTGCTGGTTAAAACGCTCAAAGGCTTCCGCCCCTGTCATGGCCACGTCCACTTCACAGCCAAATTTTTCCAGCATGGCACGGGCCACCACCACATTGACCTCAATGTCCTCCACCAGCAACACTTTCAGAGCGTGGTGGCTGATTTCCATTTTTTCTTGGGCCTGAGTGATGTCAGCTTGAATGGTTAGGGTAAAGGTCGCCCCTTGGTTTTCTTCGCTTTCCACGGTTAAATCGCCACCCATCAGGCGGGCAATCCGTTTGGAAATGGCCAGGCCAATGCCGCTGCCCTGGGCCTTTTTGCCCTGGCTGTTTTCGGCCTGATAGAACATGGCAAAGATCTTGCGTTGTTCGTGTTTGGGAATGCCAATGCCGGTGTCTTTTAATTTAAAGCAGAAATGGTTGCTGTCGAGCTGGGATACGGTCAAATAAATATCGCCGCCATGTGGGGTGAATTTAACGGCATTGCTGACCAAGTTCCATAAAATTTGGCTAAGTCGGGCGTTATCAATATAAATAAAGCTCGGTAGGTTGTCGGCATAATCAATATGGAATTTAATTTTTTTCTTTTCGGCCATAATATTGGCAAAATGGCTAATGTCGGTAATTAATTGGGAGAATTCTACCTCGGTTCTAAATAATTCAATGCGGCGGCTGTCAATTTTTTCTAAATCAATAATATCGCTAAAAATATGGCCTAAAGAAATAGCGCTCACATTGATGGTTTTTAAATATTCCCGCTGCTGGGTATTTAGCTCCCCCTCTAAGAGAATACGGCTCAGGCCAATAATGCCGTTAAGGGGGTGCGTAATTCGTGGCTGATGGTGGCCATGAGTTTGGACTTGTCACGGTTATTTTTTTCGATAATGTCTTGGTAGCGGCGGCGTTCGGTAATATCCCGCCCAAAACCCATAATGCAGTGGCGGTTTTTAACTCGGTCGTAGTAAGGGACTTTGCGGATCTCAAAGCAGGCCAGTTTGTCGTTGGGGTAACGCACCCATTCTTCATAGGTCATACTGGAATTGCTGACGAAGGTGTCACGGTCGGAGTCGGTTTCTAACTTGGCCGTTTCCAGGGAATAAACATCTTTTATATTTAATTGGGTTAATTCGGCCTGGGTTTTGCCCGTTAATAATTCCATGGCACGGTTGCAGCCCAATATTCTGCCCGACTCATCACGGTAAAAAACCAAATCAGGTGAAGCATCAATAAAGGATTGGAGAAATTCGGCCTTTTGTTCTAATTCAATATTTAATTGGGCATCCTGTTCTCGTAGTTCGGATAAATCTTGCAGAGATTCTTGTAAACGCAGGCGGGAGCGTTCTAATTTCTCTACAATTAAATTGAAAAAATAAATCACAAAGGGGGCAGAAATTAACCCAAAAATAATGGAGCGTAAAATATCACTGGTGTGAATTTGGGCAAAAAATAAGAGGCTTAAGAGCATTTGTAAGCCAATGGCAAAGGAGGCCAGCACAGCAAAGCCTAAGAGGGCGGAACGCACCTTGCCCAATTTTAAGACCCAGTTTACATAGGCCTGTCCGTAGTGTTTGATGTTTTTCATAAGGTTTCCTATTCAAGCGCTTCAATGGCCGCCAGGCATTTGAATTTGCGGTATTCGGTTTCTTGCAACTGTTCCTGCCAAAAGGCCTTGTCTGGTTCACTGGCTTGATAATTTTGCTCCATAATCCAAGAGATTTTTTCATTTAAGGCCCTAAGCGCCTTCTTGTATTCGGCCAGCTTTTTATCATTGGGCAGATTATGGATATTGCGGGGGAAGCGGAAATTAGACTGAAAGCTAGGCCGAGTGGCTTTGAGTTGATTTGCAAATTTTTGGTGCTTTTCCACCGCTTGTTGCAGGGCCTTGAACTGGCGAAGCAGCTTATCGGCATAAAACTCGGCCAGTTCGGCCTGTTCTGCCTGACTAAGCAGGGCGGCTGTGACCTGAATTTCTCGTATAAAATCAGCCACCTTGGCCCTGGTTTGATTAAAGGCTTGGGGAGCGGTGGTTACGGTTTCCTGCTCATAGGGCCTAAAGAAGGCCAGTTGCTGGGAAAGGGATTGGTTAAAGTTCATGGGTTTGGTTTAGAAAAAACTTGGGCCTATTATCAGGAATTTATCGGTTTTTCAGAAAGATCTGTGAACCTTGATATATAAAAAGTAAGCGGCATTAGTTTGATTCTCCCAAACCTATGACGCCACCTAGCCTTATTTTAACAGACAAATAATGGACTCATCTATTTAATTTACTTGAACATAACGGACAAATTTACAACAAAAAATCCCCCAGCTTTACCTCAAGGCTGGGGGATTTCTACTTATCTCTTCTTGTTACAAATCATTACAGAAACTTAGCCTTAAGCTCTTTGGTTACAGCTTTTTGTTCTGCGGTTTGCTCTTTGGTCATTGGTTCACGGCAGTAGCCGGCTTGTACGCCTTCAAGCTCCAGTAAGCCTTTGATGGTTTGGTATAAACCATTGCCCAGGATGCCTTCGATAAGATCGTTGGTCACGTTTTGAATTTCAAAGGCTTCTTTAACCTTGCCTGCTTGGGCCAATTCAAAGATTTGACGGGCACGAAGACCGTTTACGTTGAAGGTTGAGCCGATGGCACCGTCCACACCTAATACGGCAGCTGGTAACATCATTTCATCAAAGCCTGCATAGATGAGGTGGTTAGGGAAGGCCTTGCGTAAACGCTCAAGCAGATAAAAGTCGCCTGCGGTGAATTTCACGCCGATGATTTTTTCGTTTTGGAAGAGTTCCGCAAATTGGCTAACGCCGATGTTTACCCCTGTTAAGAATGGGATAGAGTAAACGATCATGGTGTTGCCTGTTTCACGAATGATGGTTTCGTAGAAGTTTTTGATTTCTAGGAAGCTAAATTTGTAGTAGAACGGCGTTACCGCTGACAGGCTGTCATAGCCTAATTCGGTGGCATATTTACCCAATTCAACTGCTTCTTTTAAGTTTACACTACCCACTTGGGCAATAAGTGCAATCTGGTCTTTGGCTTCATCTTTAGCAATGCGGAAGATTTCTTTTTTCTCTTCGGTTGAAAGCATAAAGTTTTCACCTGTTGAGCCGCCCACATAGAGGCCATCAACCTTCATTTTATCAATGTTGTGGCGGACGATTTGGCGTAGGCCTTGTTCATTGATGGTGCCGTCTTCGTTAAAAGAAACCAATAAGGCACTGAAAATACCTTTTAAATTTTTCATAGGAATACCCTTTTGATGATTAAGTTAAATAAATAGGGGTTGCGTTTTGCAAGTTTTTTGCAAATCCCAACCGCTTGTAAATTACAGTCTTTGCTCCAAAATCACATTAAGCGTCTTCTGCTTATGGGCCAATGCCTTGTCAGGATCGGCTGTGACCAAGAGCGTATAAATTAAGTCTAATACAAAAAGCTGGGCCATTTTGGTGCCGATGGAGTCCCCTTGCATCTGACCCTGACGGTTGCCGTTAATCAGCACATAATCGGCTACATCCGTAATGGGGGAGCGTAAATAGTGGGTCAGGGCAATGGTCACAGCGCCATTCATTTTGGCAATGCGTAAGGCGCGGTTGGTTTCTTCCGACTGGCCCGAATGGCTAATGCCTAAAACCACATCCCCCCGCTTGACCAAGGCCGCCTGCATATACATAAAATGGTTGTTGGTCACCGCATCGGTTTGCAGGCCGATACGCATCAATTTATGCTTGGCATCTTCTGCGGTGAGGCCTGATGAACCGACCCCAAACAAGAAGATCCGATTGGCCCCTCTAAGCATGGTGACCACATCGTCTAACACCTCAAAATCCAGCAGGTTGATGGTTTCTGCAATCACATTGCTTAGGCTGGCCTGCAACTTCACGGCAATTTCTTTGGGCGTATCCACATCGGACACATCGGTGTCCAACATTTCGTAATTTTCTTTGGCCTGGGTGGCCAGCTCAATGGCCAAGTCCAATTTAAAATCAGTATAGCCCTTATAGCCCAAGGTGCGGCAAAAGCGAATAAAGGTTGCCTCCCCCACATCCAACTGGGCTGCCACTTCAGACAAGGAACATTGGTTGAGCAGCTGGGGCGAGGCCAAAATGGCATTGGCAATCTTTTTTTCTGTCTTGGTTAGGCTAAATTGCAGGGCACCGATGGTGTCTAAAATCTTTCCACGGGACGACATTTTCGCCTCCTATAAGATCTCAACAGGGACTTTTACCACGAGTTTTCGTAATAATTGGCTTTGGCCGACCTGGTTGCCTGGCTTATGGGGTTCATAAGGCAGGAAGATGGCAAACATATTGGGCCTTAAAACCACTTCATTCTTATCTTCAATGGCAGGCGTTAATTGGTAGTCGTCTTCATCACGGTATTCATCGTAATGGGCTAAATTAGGCTGGGCCAGGCCATATTCAATCATTTCTTGGCCTGAAATCAGGAGCTGAATATCCACAAATTTACGGTGCATTTCAGCCTGTTTGCCTTCAGCAGGGGCGGTTTCAAACTCCATCACATTCATTCTTATCCCCTCTTCCAAATCCTGCCAGCCCAAAGGTAGGTTGGCCAAATCAAGGGCTTTTAATTTGCCGCAGAGGCGGGCAAAAACAGGGGGTAAGGATTTTGCATAATCATCACGAGAGAGATCACCTAATAGCATACGACATTCCTTCTAAAATTAGCACTTTGAAAATATACTCCAGTTATTGAAAGAATAAAGATTTTTTACTTCAAAAACAAGCAGCAAAGTGTAAAAATGAGAAGTAGATCAAAGTTTTTCAGGTGCTCAATAGCAAAAAGGCAGTTTACCCTTAGATAAACTGCCCTTTTTCATCTTATTCCCCAGACACTTTCAATTTGTCTAACAAAATCGACCCCGTCTGAATATTGGAACGATGCTCCACATCATCTCCTACTGCAACCAGGTTCTTAAACATTTCCTGTAACTGGCCTGCGATGGTAATTTCGGCCACAGGGTACTGGATTTGGCCATTTTCCACCCAAAAACCTGCCGCCCCTCGGGAATATTCGCCTGTCACGCTGTTGATGGCAGAACCTAGCATTTCAGTCACTAAGAGGCCTGTGCCCATTTCTGCCAGCAAGGCATCTAGCCCACCTGCCCTATTCGGTTTAACCAGCCAGTTATGAATGCCGCCTGCATGGCCTGTGGTTTGTAGGCCTAGCTTGCGGGCGCTGTAGGAGGTCAGTAGGTAGGTTTGTAAGATACCATCGCTAACAATTTCCCGATCTTGGGTACGAACCCCTTCGCTGTCAAAAGGTGAAGATGCTAACTGGCGGAGCAAGTGCGGCCGTTCCACAATTTCAAACCAGTCGGGCAGGATTTGCTGGCCCAATTTATCCTGCATAAAGCTGGCCTTACGATAAAGTGCGCCGCCGCTAATTGCGCCTGCCAAATGGCCAATTAGGCCTGTGGCGATGTCGTTATAGAAGATAACCGGCACTTCGCAGGTCTTGAGTTTTTGTGGATTGAGCCTGTCCACCGCCTTAAAAGCCGCCTCTTGGCCCACCCATTCAGGGCTGGCTAATTGGCTGAAATCACGGGAAATGGTGTACTCATAGTCCCGTTCGAGCTGATCTTCAAAAGCAGAAATTACACTGCAAGACAGGGAATAGCGGCTAGACAAGTAGCTCTGCAAGAGGCCGTGGGTGTTGCCATAAACCCGCACGCCCGAATGGGAATTAAAGCTGGCCCCCTCGCTATTGACCACCCTTTCATCCGCCGCCAGGGCTGAATGTTCCACCGCCTTGGCCAACTCAATGGCCTCATCAACCGAGACATCGGCTTGATGATAGAGGTCTAAATTAGGGGCATCAAAGGCCATCATGTCCCGATCGGCTAGGCCTGTGCAATCATCTTCTGAAGTGTATTTGGCAATGGCCAGGGCCGACTCCACCGCCCGCTGGATGGACTGGGGTTGCAAGTCTGAAGTGGAAGCATTGCCCTTGCGCTTGCCCAAGTAAACCGAGATCCCAAGCGATCCATCATTGTTAAACTCAATATTTTCCAGCTCCTCCAAACGGGTAGAAACCGAAAGCCCGGCTACCTTGGTCACCGCCACCTCGGCCTCTGCGCCGGCCTTTTTTGCAAAATCAAGGGCCGATTGCACCGCTTGTCTTAGGGTTTGTTCCTGTTCTTGGAGTTCTGCTTTATCAATTAATGCCATTTCCTAGCCTTATCTACACGAATAAATTTGCACATTCTACCGCAAAACTCTGCTAAAATATGCCATTTTTTATGGATAGGAGCCCTAATGGCCAGAAAACAACGCAATGAAATCGACTGGACAGATGAGGAAGAAGAAATCATCTGGGTCAGCAAGAGCGAAATTAAGCGGGATGCGGAAGCCCTTAAAAAGCTTGGTGCCAGCTTGATTGAACTTAGCCCGCAAAACTTGGCAAAAATCCCCCTTGATGATGAACTGAAAGATGCCATTGAACTGGCCCAGCGCCTCAAACTAGAAGCTCGCCGTCGCCAGTTGCAATACATCGGCAAGCTCTTACGCAACCTTGATCCAGAGCCTATTCAAGAGGCCTTAGACAAGGTGGAAAACCGCCACGCCCAACAGTTAGCCTTGCTACAAAAGCTGGAAGTGGTGCGAGATCAGCTAATCGAAGAAGGCGACAGTGCCGTCAATGCCCTGCTTGATGAATACCCTGAGCTAGACCGCCAGCACCTACGCAACCTAGTGCGGATGGCTCAAAAGGAAAAACAGGCCAACAAGCCACCTAAAAACTACCGTGAAATCTTTCAATATTTAAAATCTGTGATTGCAGAATAGTGGGAACAAAATGAAAACCTTATTAATGATCCATGGCCTTACGGCCTATCTTAGCTTGAGCCTCTTGCTCATTCGTGGTGTGATGTCTGTTAAAGGCAAAGACTGGCGGGCTTATAAACTCCTTAAAATTGCCCCGCATGCGGTCGATACCCTTCTTTTAGTCACGGGCTTTGCCTTTGTGGGAATCTTATTAGCCAACGAGTATGTCGAACTGGCCCAGTTAAGTTGGGTGCTGCCAAAACTGGCCTTTATTGTGCTTTATGTGATTTTCAGCGCCAAGGCCTTTAAGAAAAACCAACCCTTCTCCCTCAAACATTTCTTACTGGCAGTGGTAAGTTTTATGTTGGCAATTTTTACGGCGGTGCTTCACTAGGCTTTCTTGCTCTGCTGGCGCCAGCGTCCCCGCTGGTGCCAATATTAAAGCCGTAAAAATCAGCACCAACCTGGAGGCTGGCGCTATCTATATCCTCTTCTTTCATTCCCTTTCAACAAGCGGTCTAAATTCCCTCAAAATCTGCAAATTTGTCTTAAGCAACCGTTTGCTTTTGTGCTATCATTCCGCCCGTTTTTTAGTATCAATACCAAAGGATTTAAAATGACCGCAAAAGCACAAATTGCCATTGTGATGGGTTCCAAAAGCGACTGGGCGACCATGGTTGAAGCCACTCAAATGCTGGATCTCTTTAACCTGCCTTATCACGTTGAAGTGGTGTCTGCCCACCGCACGCCCGACAAGCTCTTCCAGTTTGCCCAAGGAGCTGAACAAGCCGGTTATAAGGTGATTATTGCAGGCGCAGGCGGGGCAGCCCATTTGCCGGGTATGATTGCGGCCAAAACCATTGTGCCTGTGCTGGGTGTGCCAGTTAAAAGCTCCACCCTCAGCGGCATTGACAGTCTCTACTCTATCGTGCAAATGCCCAAGGGCATTCCTGTCGGCACCCTGGCCATTGGCAATGCAGGAGCGGCCAATGCAGGCCTGTTAGCTGCCCAAATTTTGGCAGCTTTTGACAAGGATTTAGCCCAAAAACTCCACCAATTCCGCGCCCAACAAACCCAAAGCGTGTTGGATAATCCTGATCCGAGGGCTGAATAGTGAGCAAAAAACTGCTGATTTTGCACACAGGCGGCACCATTTCCATGAGCGAGGGAGAAAACGGCAAGGTTACCCCTTCAGATCGTAATCCCCTTTTAGATTCCCTTACCCGCCTCAACCACCCAGCACAACTGGTGCAGGAGGCAGTGCTTAACCTGCCCTCGCCCCATATTCATCTGGCACATTGGATCTTATTGAAAAATCGGATTGAACAGGCCGTTCAAACCGAGCAGGTGGATGGCATTGTGATCACCCACGGCACAGATACCTTGGAAGAAACGGCCTATTTCCTTGATTTGGCCCTGGCCGTGGACGTGCCTGTGGCCATCACGGGCGCCATGCGTTCCAGCAATGAACTGGGGGCCGATGGCCTCATCAACCTGCAAAGCGCCATCTTGGTTGCCTTAAGTGAAGAAAGCCGTGGCAAGGGCGTGTTGGTGGTTATGAATGATGAAATTCACAATGCCAAGTTTGTGACCAAAACCCACACCACCAATGTGGCCACCTTCCAAACCCCAACCTTCGGCCCCTGCGGCCTAGTGGCTAAAAATCGGGTGCTCTACTTCCAGCAACTCAGCCACTATGAACGCTTCCCAATGGGAGACTTGGTTAAAGACAATGTGCAACTGATCAAAACCTATGCGGGCATGGACAGCTTCTTGCTCAAGCAACTGGCCCAAAGTGCCTGCCATGGTGTGGTGATTGAAGCTTTAGGTGCTGGTAACCTGCCGCCAAGTTGCTTGGAAGGGCTTGAGGCTCTCTTGCAGGCCAAGATCCCCGTGGTGCTGGTTTCCCGTGCCTTTAACGGCGTAACCCAAGATGTCTATGACTACCAAGGCGGCGGCAAACAACTCAAGCAAAAAGGTGTAATTTTCACCACAGGTCTGAGTGGCCAAAAGGCCCGTATCAAATTGCTGGTTTTGTTAAATCAGACCCTAAACCGACCGCTTGCAGACTATTTTTAAGGACGATACCATGAACAAAAGCTCCCTCTACCCGCCTATTTATGTCCTAGGCAATGGCCAACTGGGCAGAATGCTCCGCTATGCCGGCGCCCCGCTGGATATTGATGTTAAGCCCCTGGCCTTTGATGCTCCCGTCTTTGAGATCGAGGCCAATAGCCTGATTACGGCTGAAATTGAACGCTGGGCTGACACACCGCTTACCCAGCTCTTGGGCAACCACCAAAATTTTGTCAATTTGCCCGTCTTCGGCCGCCTGGCTGACAGGCTTACCCAAAAGACCCTCTTAGACCAATTAACACTGGCTACCAGCCCTTGGCAACTACTAGAAAGCCCTGAACAATGGCCTCAAGTCTTTAGCCAAATCGGGGAAAAAGTGGTGGTAAAACGCCGTACAGGCGGTTATGACGGCCGTGGCCAATGGATTGTGACCCAAGACAGCATTGACCAAATCACGCCTGATCTCTTTGGTGAAGTGATTGCCGAGAAATTTATCCCCTTTGATGGCGAGGTTTCCCTGGTTGGTGCCCGCTTCCGCAATGGTAACACCCGCTTCTACCCAGTTACCCACAACCTACAGCAAAATGGGATTTTACGTTACAGTGTTGCGGATGTTGCGCTGCCTAACCAAGCCCTTTATCAAGCTCAAGCCGAAAAAATGCTGTCTGCCATCATGCAGGAGCTAGATTATGTGGGCGTGATGGCCATGGAATGCTTTGTGGTTGGCGATAAGCTCTTGATTAACGAATTAGCCCCACGGGTGCACAACAGCGGCCACTGGACGCAACTGGGCTGCTCCATCAGCCAATTTGAACTCCACCTGCGTGCCCTTTTAGACCTGCCAACGCCAGAATTAAAGCCGATTGCCCCAAGTGTTATGGTCAATCTTATCGGCATTGAACACCAGGCCGCCTGGCTCAATCTGCCCTTCAGCCAACTGCACTGGTATGGCAAAGAAGTCCGAGCTGGCCGAAAACTGGGCCACATCAATCTCACCCACCCCGACAAGGCTGTCTTATGTGAGCTTTTAGAAAGCCTTAAGCCGCATTTAACGGAGGATTTCCATTCGGGCTTAGAATGGGCCTGTGAAAAGCTGGCCTAATTATACTTAGGCCTCCAACCCCAAAGGGCTGATTTCGATCTTACATTGAAATCGGCCCTTATCATTTGGAGCTTGAAAACCACAAAGATAAAAAACATAGTTCAAAATAGGTAGATTTATGCTAAAATTTGCCCTAAATCAAAAAATCTTACTATTTTCAATTGGAAGACGTGTATGAAAATTGTTTCGGAATATAAGGGCTCAGCAAAATCTAGCTGCACAATTCACTGCCAAAATTGCAGTATCAGCCAGCTCTGCCTGCCTTTTACCTTGAGCGAACACGAGCTAACCCAGCTCGATAACATCATTGAACGCAAAAAACCTGTCCAAAAATCACAAATTATCTTCCAATCTGGCGATGAGCTACAGTCCCTTTATGCCATTCGTTCAGGCACACTCAAAAGCTACACCATCAGTGAAAATGGCGAAGAGCAAATTACTGCCTTCCATCTGCCTGGTGACTTGGTTGGCTTTGATGCTATTATGAATATGAAGCACGTTGGCTTTGCCCAGGCCCTTGAAACCTCGATGATCTGCGAAATCCCCTTTGAGGTCTTAGATGATTTGGCCGGCAAAATGCCGAAAATCCGCCACCAGATTATGCGCTTAATGAGTAGCGAGATCCGCACCGATCAGGAAATGATCTTACTCCTGTCCAAGATGAATGCAGAAGAAAAACTTGCTGCCTTTATCTATAATTTATCCCAACGTTATGCTGCCCGTGGCTTCTCTGCCCGAGAATTCAGGCTTACCATGACCCGTGGCGATATTGGCAACTACTTGGGCCTAACCATTGAAACCATCAGTCGCCTCTTAAGCCGCTTCCAAAAAAGTGGTATGATCTCTGTACAAGGCAAATACATTACCATCAACCAAATGGAGGCCTTGGCAGAAATGGCCGGCTCCACCAAGGCGCAAATTCCCATCGTACAAACCGCATAAGTTGGAGGGCTGATTGCCCTCTTTTTATTTAAGGATTTTTATGGAATACCAATTCACCCACACCATGCACGGTGTCGTAGCCAAATGTTCTATGGATCACGAGGCCTTTGCCCACTGGCTTAACACTGAAATTGCCAATAAGCCTGAAAAAGTCACCACTATTTTGGAACATATTACCCAATGCAAACAAGCCTTCCCCAACCCATATGAGTGGGCCTTTGAGGGCAAGGAGTTTAGCTTGTATTTGGATACCGATGAGGTTATGGTCAAGGCCAATAGCTTTGAGGCCATTTTTGATGATGTGGAAATGGAAGATGGCTTTAGCTTCTACGATCAAGAAAGCATTGCCTTTTGCGGCCTAGAAGATTTTGAGAAATTCCTACTGGCCTTTCAAACCTTTTTAAGAACCTATCATTAAAGAAATCCCGATATGCTAACACATATCGGGATTTCATCTTAAGTCTTGCTCTTAGGCGGCAATGCCCTTATGTCTCAATAAGGCATCCAAACTCGGCTTACGGCCACGGAAGCGTTCAAAGAGCACCATTGGTTCTTCTGAACCACCACGGGTCAGGATGTTATCTAAGAAGGACTGCCCTACCTCACGGCTGAAGATCCCCTCTTCCTCAAACCGGCCAAAGGCATCGGCTGAAAGCACGTCTGCCCACATATAGCTGTAGTAGCCTGCCGCATAACCGCCTGAGAAGATGTGGCCAAAGGCGTGTGGGGAGCGAACGTAGGTTGGGATTTCAATCACTGCCACCTCATTACGCACCGCCCGTTGGGTTTCCAGCACCTGATTTGGGTTGGCTGGGTTGATGGCATTGTGCAGGCGGAAATCAAAGAGGCCGAACTCTAATTGGCGAAGCACAAACATGGCTGCCTGGTAGTTTTTGGAAGCCAAGAGCTGGGTGAGCTTCTCTTTTGGCAGAGGCTCATTGGTTTCGTAATGGCCAGAAATAAAGGCCAAGGCCTCTTCCTGCCAGCACCAGTTTTCTAAGAACTGGCTTGGCAACTCAACGGCATCCCACGGCACGCCGTTAATACCGGCCACATCGCCCACTTCGATTTGGGTCAGCATATGGTGAATGCCGTGGCCAAATTCGTGGAAGAGGGTCGTGACTTCATCATGGGTAAAGAGGGCTGGCTTGTCGCCGATTGGCTTGTTGAAGTTACAAACAAGGTAAGCAACTGGTTTTTGTAAAGAACCATCTGACAAGCGTTTTTGGCCAATGCAGTCATCCATCCAGGCTCCGCCACGCTTGTGTTCACGGGCGTAGAGGTCTAAATAGAAGGAGCCCCGCAAGCGGTCGGTTTCGTCATAAATATGGAAGAAACGCACGCTTTCATGCCAAACATCCACGCCAGACTGCTCTTCCACCCGCATACCAAAAATGCGTTTAACCAGCTCAAATAAGCCGCTTAGCACCCGGTTTTCAGGGAAATATGGGCGGAGTTCTTCATCGCTGATGGCATAAAGGGCTTGTTTTTGCTTCTCGCTGTAAAAAGCGATGTCCCAGGCCTGTAAGTCCTCTGCTCCAAAGTTTTCTTTGGCAAAGTGGCGGAGATCGGCTAGCTCTTTTTCCCCTTGTGGTTTGGCTCGGTGGGCCAGATCTTCTAAGAAATCCAGCACCTGACGTGGGCTTTCGGCCATTTTGGTGGCAAGAGAATAGTCGGTGTACTGCTCAAAGCCCAGCAGGTTGGCCAGCTCTAAACGCAGGCTGAGAATTTCCTGCATATAGGCCGAATTGTCCCACTTACCAGCATTTTCTCCCTCGTTGGAGGCGCGAGTGTTATAAGCATTGTACATACGCTGGCGGAGCTCTCGGTTTTCGCAGTAGGTCATGACCGGCAGGTAGCTTGGGAATTCAAGGGTAAAACGGTAGCCGGTTTTGCCCTTGCTTTCAGCATCTAAGCGAGCGGCTTCTAAAGCAGACTCTGGCAGGCCCTTGATTTCATCGGCATTTTCAATCACCACTTCCCAACCCATGGTGGCATCTAGCACGTTGTTGCTAAATTTAGAGCTCAGTTCCGACAAGCGAGCTACAATTTCACCGTAGCGTTGTTGTTTTTCCGCAGGCAGGGAAATGCCGGATAACTCAAAATCTCTTAGGCTGTTTTCAATGGCCTTTTTTTGGGCGACAGAATAAGTAGCAAATTCAGGGCTGTTTTTGAGTTTGACATAGGCCTGATAAAGCCCCTGATGTTGGCCCACCCAGGTGCTGTATTCAGAAAGAAGCGGTAGACAGGCCTGATAAGCTTCCCGCAATTCAGGGCTGTTTTTCACTGCATTAAGGTGACCAACTGGCGACCAGGCCCGGGAAAGACGGTTGCCAGCCTCGGCTAAAGGTTGGTAGAAGTTTTCCCAGCTTGGATTATCAATTTGAGCCACACGCTCCACCGTTTCACGGTTTTCTTTGATGAGCTGCTCAACAGCAGGTTGGATATGGCTAGGTTGGATTTGAGAGAATTTCGGCAGGCCCGAAAAATCAAGTAATGGGTTAGACATTGTGTCTCCTTTTTGTGTAATGTAGGGGCGAATCACATTCGCCCCTTGTGCGTTTTCGGGCGAATATGATTCGCCCCTACAAATTAGGTTAAGATAGTTTGGGGAATTTTAAGGAAAGATCAAGGGCAAGCGGGGTAAATTTGAGGATTTTTTGCAAATAAGGGCGGAATATCCGCCCCATTGAGTAAGAAGAACCAGCTAAGCCACCACCAAAAACTCCGTCATCACAATCACCACAACCAAGCCAACCAACATAGGCACAGAGGTGCGTTTGACCACTTCAAAAGGCGAGATATTGGCCATGCCCGATACGGCCACCACCACGCCTGACACTGGCGACATACTGCGGCCGATGTTAGAAGCCTGTAGCATAGGAATGGTCAGGTAGGCCGGGTTGATGCCCATTTGGGTGGCCAGTTTCGGGATAAGCTCCACAAAGGCATAAAAAGGTGCATTACCTGAGCCGGTGGTAAAGGCAGCTAGGGTGGTAATAATCGCCAAGACCAACATCATCACAATACCGCCGCTGCCTAGGGATTGGGCGGAATCAATCAGGCTATGGATAAAGCCGATGGTGCTAAGGCCCTGGGCGAAAACGCCGGCTGCCACCAAGAGAATAACCACGCCAGAGAAGGCTTCTGCCATGCCCTGATAGGCGGCGTTAAGATTGTCAAAGGTCTGTTTGGCACTGAAGTTGCGGCAGAAATCAATCACCGCTGTCAGCACAAGACAGAAAATAATGATGGTAATAATATGGAGTTTGGGCAGGATAGTCCCATTAAAAATTATCACACCCACAATCGGCAAAAATGGCAAGATGGCATAGAAGGCTGGTACTTTGACCTCAATATCCTTCACATTCAGGCTTTCAGCCACAAAGCCTGCCTTGCGATCCAAATAACGCTGCCAGAAATAATGGGTCACTGCAATGGCCCCAATGGCCACAAAGGAAATGGGCAGGGTCAGCTTAAAGGCGAAATCGACCAGCGGCACTTGAGACACTTCTGCGGCTAAGACCACATCGCCCGAGGTTGGCGATAAAATAATGGCAGCAGGTGAAGCACAGATGGCTGCCGCTGCCCCACGGGAGATGCCCATATTGACCATCACCGGGAAAAGTGTGGCCATCAGTAAAACGCCCAAGCCCGTGGCAGACGGCACGGCCAAAGACATCAAACAGGCCACAAAATAGGCGGCTACCATTAAGATATAGGGCGATCGGATATATTGCAGCGGGCGGGAGGCCAGTTTGACCACCATATCATTGGCCCCCAAGTGGGTCATATAGGCCGCAAACCCGCAAAGCACCATAATCATCATGCCCAGGTTGCCGCCCCTGTCCATGAGCAGGAACTTCACATATTCTAGAATATCTGTATAGCTTGAGCCCGTAGTTTTGACGGCCGCCGGCAGGATATTCTTATCTAAAATCACACTGGCCAAGAGCAGGCCCAAGCCTGTCAGCATCAGCACGCCAGAGGCCGCATAGCCCTTTACAATATAATAACCAGCCAAAATCACGGCCAGCAAGCCAATCAATAGATCCATGTTTACCTCCTTTTATTTGAAATATCGGCCAGCATTCTACACGATTGGGCCCTGCCCTACCTTGATTTACATCAGAAGAAGCAGCTAGATACTCAGTGCTGAAAAGGCGAAAATGAAGTGATCGCAAAAATAGATGGACGCAAGCGGTTCTTTAGGCCTAAAATTTGCAAAAATTCAGGCATAAATGACCGCTTGTTAAATAGGTTATCAACTAAAACACAAAGTCTTTGATGTCTTGGATAATAAAGTGGTTGGGCTGGCCTTGGACAGGAATGGCGCCGATCACCGTTGCTCCCCTAACCTTGTGGAGCTTCTCCAGCTTATCTTGGGTAAGGCCCGTAGGATCGGTGCGGCCGCTATAGGCTTTGCCGTCTGCGGTGTGGAAGTTGAGTATGGCGTACTGCTTGCCCTCAATGGTCTTATTTTCGGTGCTAAAGCTCGTGATATTGTTGAGCACGGTTGGCTTATTAAGCTGCTCGGCTACCTGGCCCAGGGCATTATTCAAGGCACCTTTCAGGTTACCTAATTCTGAAACATCAATGCTGACAGCCTGCCCGTCTTTGGCTGTGGTAGTGTAAATGTTAGTGCTGTCTGCCTGTGTGCCTAGGCTCACACAAGCACTGAGGCTTAAGCTGGCACAAAGTGCTATGAAAAGGTTTTTTAATTTCATAAGAATGTCCTTTTTGTGGTGAAGATGGCATATTGATGTGGCTCATCTTAACAAAGGGAGCTGCGCTTAGCAAATATCGCTCCTAAAGCGCCTGCATTTCGCCATGCTGGAGGGTATCAAAAATCACCTCCGCCAAAGCCTTGGAAATCCCTGGCACAGACTGGATCTCCTCCAAGGTCGCCGATTTCACCCCCTGCATCCCCCCAAGTATTTGAGTAGAGCCTGGCGGCGTTTGGCCCCTACGCCGGCAATGGATTCCAGGCCGCTTTCAGTAAAGGCCTTTTGGCGTTTTTTGCGGTGGCCTGAAATGGCGTGGTTGTGGGATTCATCCCGAATATGTTGAATCAAATGTAGGGCCAGGCTGTCAGGCGGCAGGTGGATTTCCTTATCCCACTTGCTGATCAAAAGCGTTTCCAGCCCTGCCTTGCGTTCCACCCCTTTTGCCACGCCGATCAGAAGTGGCTTGGTCTTGTCCCAGTCCACTTTTAGGTTAGCGAAGGTTTCCAAGGCTCGGTTGAGCTGGCCCTTGCCCCCATCAATAAAGATGATGTCGGGGATCTTTTCAGGTGGCAGGGGCTTGTCGTAACGCTTAATCAGAGCCTGTTCCATGGCGGCGTAATCATCGCCCCCGGTAATGCCCTCAATGTTAAAGCGACGGTAGTCGGACTTAAGCGGGCCGCCCTCATCAAAAACCACACAAGAAGCCACCGTCTGCTCCCCCATGGTATGCGAAATGTCGAAGCATTCCATCCGCTTGATCGGAGGCAGATCCAAGACCTCTTGCAGGGCAGCAAAGCGGGCCTGAATGCGGGAGTCTTGCTGTAATTGCAGATTTAAGGCGGCCTGGGCATTGGTCTGGGCCAGGGCCAGATAACGGCCCTTTTCCCCACGCACGTTTGCTGAAATCGTCACCTTATGGCCCGCTTGTTGGCTAAGCAGCTGGGCCAGAGCTTCGGCTTCACTGATGGCCTGGTTGATAATAATCTGGTTGGGAATAGTGCGGTGCTGGTTAATCTGCAAGTAGAACTGGCCCACAAAGGTGTCGGCCAGCTCGCTTAGGTCAGTATTAGACGGCACCTTGGGAAAATAGGAGCGGTTGCCCAGCACCTTGCCTTGGCGCACAAAAAGAATATGCACGCAGGCTATGCCGTGCTGGTAGGCAATGGCGATGATGTCCAAGTCGTCCAACCGATCATTAGACACAAACTGCTTCTCTGTTACTGCCCGCACGGCCTGAATCTGATCTCGAAAACGGGCGGCCGCCTCAAAGTCTAGGTTTTCCGCCGCGCCTTCCATTTTTTGCACCAGATGTTCAATCACCTGACTATCTTTCCCTTGTAGGAATAGACGGACAAAATTGACCTGCTGGTCGTATTCGGCCTGCTCATAAAAGCCCTCCACACAAGGGGCCAGGCAACGGCCAATCTGGTATTGCAGGCAGGGGCGGGAGCGGTTCTTGTAGTAGGAATCCTCACACTGGCGGATGGGGAAGAGCTTTTGCAGCAGATTGAGGGTTTCTCGCACGGCCGTGACATTGGGGTAGGGGCCAAAATACTCACCTGCAATCTTCTTGGCTCCCCGAAAGCTGGCCAAGCGTGGGTGTTTATGCTTGGTCAGCAGGATATAGGGGTAGGACTTATCATCCCGCAAAAGCACATTATAGCGAGGCTGGTTTTCCTTGATGTAGTTATGCTCAAGCAGCAGGGCCTCGGTTTCGGAGTGAGTGATGGTAGTTTCAATATGGGCAATCTGAGCCACCAATGCCTCGGTCTTACGGCTGGCCAGCTGGCTGCGAAAGTAACTAGACAGGCGTTTTTTCAGATCCTTGGCCTTGCCCACATAAATAATGGTGCCCTTGGCATCAAACATTCGGTAGACCCCTGGTAGGTGGGGGACGGTGGCGAGGAAGGCTTTGGGGTCGAAGTTAGGCATAGTGTTAGAGATAAAATGGAGATTAGGGCTATGATATAACAAAAGCCTAGATAACGAAAAGCCAAACTATTTTGCTTGAAAATCAATCCAAATCAGCCTATTCTGCTTTAAATTTTATGGAGATTCTGAACATGCTGACTATTCCATCTCAACAACTAAAAAAGAACTTTAGCGAATTTGCCAACATCGCCAAAAGCTCTGAACCCATTGTTATCACGCAATATAACCGCCCTACCTTGGTGCTTTCCTCTTATCAAGACACCATGGAATTAATGCGTTTGGCGGCAAAAATGCGTTTTATTGAGCGTTTAGATAAACAGGCACGTTATGCCACAGAGCCAACAGACCAAGAAATGGAGGCCTTAAACCGCTTAATTGAGGAAGAACGTGAACTTGTTTATCAAGAAAATTTAAAGAAAAATGCCAAATAACAAGCTCAAACAACCTATTGTGGTTGATACCAATGTTTTGATTAGTGCCATCTTATCGCCTAAATCATTATCCGCTTTGGCACTTAAAAAAGCCTTGATAGATTATGATTTATACCTATCCAAAGAGACGTTTAGTGAGTTTTTGGAGGTTATTCAACGTGATAAATTCAAAAAATTTCTTAATAACCGTTTAGATGAGCGAGATGCCTTTATTAAGGACTTGCAGGCCCTTGGTGTGTTTATTGAGCCAAGCCATCACGTTCACGACTGCCGCGATCCCAAAGATAACAAATTTCTATCACTGGCCCTAAGCTGTAAAGCCATTTATCTGGTCAGTGGCGACAAGGATTTGACGGTTTTAAATCCCTACAAAGGCCCTGAAATTTTGACACCAGCAGAGTTTTTGGAAAAATAAAAACTACTTTCCTCACAATAAACTACAAGCGGCCTGTTGAAATTTATGCAAAAGTCACTTATGCTACTTTGTCACACTTAAGAGGAGAAAGCCATGCTAACAGGAAAACTACGCCAACAAGGCGGTGCCATGGTGCTAACCGTACCCAACGCTATTGTGGCTCAAATGGGCTGGCAGGTTGGCAATTTATTGGATATTGAATCGCAGGGCGAAACTGTTGTACTACGCTCTGCCAAACGTAAACCACGGGGCAGAAAGAGCCTGGATGAACTCCTTGCTGGCATTGACTGCCAAGAGATTCAAACCCTAAATGAAGAAATGGCAGAATATAATGCCCTGCCTGCTAAGGGTAATGAGGTCTGGTAATGCGTATTCCTAAAAAAGGCGAGATTTGGCATATCGATCCAGACCCAACATCAGGCAAAGAGCTAAGAAATCCGCACTATTTTATCGTGGTTTCTGAACAGGCCCTTAATAAAGCATTGGGTGTCGCCATTTGTTGTCCTATTTCCACCGGCGGAAATGCAGCACGTTCGCATAGTGTAACCGTCGCCTTAGATGGTAACAGCACTAAATCAGGCAAAATCACAGGCGTGGTACTTTGCCATCAAGTTAGAGCCTTAGACCTATCTGCTCGACAAGCAAGCTACAGCACCGAGGCCGAATCTTATTTGGTGGATGAAGTCGTGATGAAATTGGTCGATTTAATTGATCCGCAATAGCCTACAAGCGGGGCAAAAACCCTGCTTTTTTGCAAATCTAACTTCATCTTCCTTACCTCCAATATGCTACAATAGCCCCAATTTCCTTGTTTATGGCTAGATTATGAACAACCATACTTTTTTTATCTACGATTACGAGAGCTTTGGGGTCAATCCTGCCTCCGACCGCCCGGCCCAGTTTGCTGGCATTCGTACCGACAGCGACTTTAATATCATTGGCGAGCCGGTTATGTTTTTCTGCAAGCAAACCCCTGACTACCTGCCTCATCCGCAGGCGGTGATGGTCACGGGCATTACCCCCCAACAGTGTAATGAACAGGGCCTGTCTGAACCTGAATTTGCCAGGCGGATCCACGCCGAATTTAGCCAGCCCAACACCTGCATTATGGGCTTCAACAACATCCGTTATGACGACGAGATGACCCGCTATACCTTCTTCCGCAACTTCTTTGAGCCTTATGAATACAGCTACAAAAACGGCAATTCCCGCTGGGACTTACTGGATGTGGTTCGGGCCTGCTATGCCCTGCGGCCAGAGGGCATCAACTGGGCCTTTGATGAGGAAGGCAAGCCCAGTTTTAAACTGGAAAACCTAACCCGTGCAAATGGCATTGAGCATAGCAACGCCCACGATGCCATGGCGGACGTTTACGCCACCATTGCCATGGCTAAATTAATCAAGGAAAAACAGCCCAAGCTCTTTGACTTCTTCTTTAACAATCGAGGCAAAAAAGCCCTAGAGGCTATGATTGACACGGGGGAAATGACCCCGCTGGTTCATGTTTCAGGTATGTTGGGAAATTATCGGGGCAATACCACTTGGGTTGTACCTTTAGCCTGGCATCCAAGTAATCAAAATGCGGTGATCGTCTGTGATCTGGCTGGAAACGTGCAAGATCTCCTCAATGAAGAGGCTGCCCTGCTCCGCTCCCGTCTCTACACCAAAAAAGAAGAGTTAGAAGCTCAAGGCCTGGCCTCTGTGCCGCTTAAACTGGTGCATATTAACAAGTGCCCGATTTTAGCCCCTGCCAAGACCCTGCTCCCAGAAAATGCCCAACGCTTGGGCATTGACCGAGCCGCCTGTTTGGAAAACCTCAAGGCCATCAAGGCACAAAAAAATCTGGTGCGGGAAAAGGTGATTGAAATCTTTAGCGAAGAACGCAGTTTTGCCGCCTCTCCCAATGTGGAAACCACCCTTTACGAGGGCTTTTTCTCCCCTGCTGATAAAAACAATATGGCCATTTTGCGGGATTTACCGCCTGAAGAGCTGGCCCATCACGGCCTCAAATTTAGCGACCCACGGGTGAAAAAGCTGCTCTTCCACTACCGTGCCCGCCACTACCCGCATACTCTAGATAGAGCCGAGCAGATCCGCTGGCAAAAATACTGCCTGCAACAAATTGATAACCAGGCCCAAGAATTTGCAGCCGCCATGGATGAGCTTTTTAGCGACTACCACGATCAGCCTGACAAACTGGCCCTGCTTGAAAGTTTGGGCCAATATGCCAAGCAACTGGAAGACGGCCCTAAATTTCAAGCCACAGCCAAGCCTGAAAATGACCAACTGCTTAACCAGCTCAATGCAACGGCCGATCAGGCCTTGAGCAAGGCAGAAAAATTAAGGCAACTTCAGGCTCTGATGAAACAATCTAGCTAAAAAAATCTTGCAGGTTTTTACAAAAAACCAACCGCTTGTAACCACTTAATCGAGTAAAACATGACCAACCCAATTATTGATCTTCAACTGGCCAGCCAAAACACGGCTGACTTACCAAGCCTGGAACAATTTACCCTCTGGATAGGCCAGGCCCTGGCCCTAGAAGCCCAAAGCCAGGCTTTCCCCGAAACCGAAATCACCGTCCGCATTGTCGATGAGGCCGAAAGCCAGGACTTAAATTTCACCTACCGAGGCAAGGACAAGCCAACCAATGTCCTTTCCTTCCCCTTTGAAGCCCCAGAAGGCATTGAATTGCCACTCTTGGGTGACTTGATTATCTGCCGTCAGGTGGTGGAAAAAGAGGCGGCGGAACAAGGCATCGGCCTTGAAGCCCACTGGGCGCACTTGGCCGTACACGGGACTTTGCATTTATTGGGTTACGATCATCTAAATGATGAGGAGGCTGAAGAAATGGAAGGCCTAGAAACGGAAATTATGCAGGCCATGGGCTTTGATGATCCCTATTTGAGCGAGAAGGTCTAAGACAAGCGGGTAAATTTTTGCAGATTTTGGCAAATTTTTACCCGCTTGCCCCTACTCCACCAACAGTTCCCAGCCAATCTCCCGCAGGCAGTCCTGTTCTTCAATCAAGTCAGCTAAAACCAGCGGATTATCCGCTAAAAAGTCTGCTGGAAAGGCTAATTTCCAATGGTGGTATTTGGTGGACAGGGTTAGTTTATCTAGGGGCAGGGCCACCGCTTGGCGGGAACGATTGAGTAAAACCGCCAAACGAAAAAGCCGAATTAACGTGATGATGTCACGGTTTTGAAAACGGTTAATGGGGCGAATTTGGCTGCGTTTAAAGGCCTTTTGCTGAAAACGCATAAGGCTGGCCAGCAGGGTCTGCTGTTCGTGGTCAAAGCCTGGCAGCTCGGTGTGGGTCAAAATATAAGCAGCATGGCGGTGGGCAAAGTTGTGGTTGATGGCCAGGCCGATTTCATGCAAGAGGCTGGCTGTGTGCAAAATGCCATACAGCTCATAACGCTGAGGGGCATCTCGCCACATACTTATTTGCTCAAAGAGAACCTTGGCCGTTTCTTGCACCCGCTTGGCCTGAACCTGGTCAATATCAAACTGTAGGGCCAGGGCTTCTGCCGTACGCTGGCGAATATCAGTAACCTGAAAGGCCTTCTCCAGGCCATACATGACCCCTTCCCTTAAAGCACCATTGGAATAACGCATGGCCTCAATATTAAAGGTATGGAAGAGGGCCAGCAAAATAGCCAGGCCTGGCACTAAAACGTCTGCCCGCTCCTCCAGCACGCCCTTCATTTTTAAATCATTGAGGTTGGAAAAGGCTAGGCAACGGGTCACCAGCTCCTGCAAACGGGGTTCAGTGATCTTGCCATCACGATAGCCATTGGCCATCAAGACCTTGCTCACGGTTTTAATGGTGCCAGAAGACCCCAGCACGCACTGCCAGCCCAGTTCTCGGTACTCCCAGGCCAGGTCTTCAATCTTTTCCATGGCCAAATGATAGGCTGCCTCAAAACGCTCCTTGCTCAACTCCCCTTGCGGAAAAAAACGCTTGGCGAAGCTGACACAGCCCATGTGACGGCTTTCTGCCCGCAGGGGTTGAAAATCATCGCCAATGCTCATTTCCGTTGAGCCGCCGCCAATATCCACCACCAGCTTGCGCCCCTTTTCAGGCTGGGTATGGCTGACGCCCGAATATATGAGGCGTGCTTCCTCCTGGCCTGAAATAATCTTGATCTCATAGGGGAAAACCTTGGCTGCCTCCGCCAAGAAGGCTTCCTTATTAACTGCTCGACGCAAGGTATAGGTGCCCACCACCTTGACATTTTCAGGGGCAAAGCCTGCCAAGCGGTCGGCAAACAAGGCCAGACAAGCCACGCCCCGCTCAATGGCCTCTTGGCTGAGAATCCGCTCCTCATTTAAACCATCCGCCAAACGCACCCGCCGCTTGATGCGTGAAAGCACCTGAATGGAGCCATTCACAATGCGGGCAACAATCATATGAAAGCTATTAGAGCCAAGATCAATGGCGGCAAATTCACGAGGCGGCAAAAAATGGGGCTGCATAAGATTCCTTTAATTGGGTTGAGGCGACCTTATTCTAATATAAAAGCCCCAAGAGTTAAGCAAAATTTGCAAGTTTTTAAGAAAAATAGGCCGCTTGTAAGAAGCTGCCCAAAAACTTTGTTATAATGCCCTATTTCTACTCCCATAAGGAACATTATGATTACACTACACACCAACTTTGGCGACATTAAAATCGCCCTAAACCATGAAAAAGCGCCAAATACGGCCGACAACTTTGAACAATACTGCCGTGATGGCTTCTACAACAACACCATTTTCCACCGTGTGATTGACGGTTTTATGATCCAAGGCGGCGGTATGGAACCTGGCCTTCTTGAAAAGCCAACCCGTGCGCCCATTAAAAACGAGGCCAATAATGGCTTGAGCAATATTAAAGGCTCAATTGCTATGGCTCGTACGTCTGACCCACATTCCGCCACCGCCCAGTTCTTTATTAACGTGGCCGACAACACCTTCTTAGACTACCGTGCCAAAGAGATGTTTGGTCGTGAAGTGGTGCAAGAATGGGGCTATGCCGTCTTCGGCCAAGTAGTTGAGGGCATGGATGTGGTTGAGAAAATCAAGGGCGTGAAAACGGGTAACAAGGGTTTTCACCAAGATGTCCCGACTGAAGATGTGATTATCACGTCAGTGACGGTTGAATAAATTTTCTTTTAGTTCCCCCCCTCCGCCTTCGGCACATCCCCCCGTAAACGGGGGAGGGAAGTTCATCAAGATATTCAAGTACCTTTCGCTCCCCCTGCTTGCGGGGGAGCTGCCGAAGGCTGAGGGGGGCATAACCTATATTCCCATGCAAATCTACCTCGTTGGCGGCGCTGTCCGTGATAAATTATTAGGCCTGCCCGTCAAAGATCGGGACTGGCTGGTGGTGGGTGCCAAACCTGAAACCCTACTTGCCCAAGGCTTTGAACAGGTCGGCAAGGACTTCCCTGTCTTTCTCCACCCCCAAACCCACGAAGAATATGCCCTAGCCCGCACCGAACGCAAAAATGGCACAGGCTACCACGGCTTTAGCTGCGACTTCACCCCAGATGTCACCCTAGAGCAAGACCTGCTTCGCCGAGATTTAACCATCAACGCCATGGCAGAAGATGAAAAAGGCCAAATCATCGACCCATATCATGGCCAACAAGACCTAGCCAACCGCCTCTTACGCCATGTCTCCCCTGCCTTTGCCGAAGATCCGCTACGGGTTTTGCGGCTAGCTCGCTTTGCTGCCCGTTTTTATAGACAAGGCTTTGCCATTGCAGCTGAAACCCTGGCGCTTATGCAAGAGATGGTAAAAGCGGGCGAGCTGACTCATCTGACGGCTGAACGGGTCTGGCTTGAAACCCAAAAGGCCTTTCAAACGGATCATCTTCATATCTATTTTGAGGTCTTACGGGAAGTCGGTGCGCTTGAAGTTCTCTTTCCTGAATTAGCCAGGCTTTTCGGCGTGCCTCAGCCAGAAAAACATCACCCTGAAATCGACAGCGGCATCCACACCCTTATGGCCATGGCTCAAGCCAAGCGTTTAAGCCCCCTGGCCAATAACCCAGAAGCCCTGATCTTCGCCCTGCTCTGCCATGATCTAGGCAAGGGCTTAACACCTAAAGACATTCTACCCCACCATTACGGGCATGAAAAAGCTGGCCTCAAACCAACAGAAGCCCTCTGCAATAGGCTCAAAGTGCCAAGTGAGGTCAAGGACTTTGCTAAACTTGTCACGGAATTTCACACCCACATCCACAAAATCGCTGAGCTACGGCCTGAAACCGTGGTCAAGCTCTTTAATCACTTAGATATCTGGCGTAAACCTGCCCGCTTTGAGGATTTCCTCCTGGCCTGCGAAGCTGACGCCAGAGGGCGATTAGGTTTTGAAAATCGAGATTACCCACAGCGGGAATATGCCCGCCAGCTCTACCTTGCCGCCAACCAAGTAGATGTACAGGCCGTTATTCAAGACGGTTTTGAAAAACAGGCTATTCGGGAAGAGTTAAACAAGCGGAGAAAAGGGGCCATAGCCCAGTGGAAACAGGCACAAAAAAAATAGGAACCTCAGGTTCCTATTTTTATCTCTACAGGCTTCTACGTTCAGCCATGATCTTGCCCATGGCTGCCAGCTCATCTTCCGCCAAATGCTGTTTGCCTAGCTCAAAGAGCGGCTCTTCAATGGCAATATGGACATCATAACCAGCCACAAACTTCTGAATAAGTTCCCGATCAACATTGTCTCGGTTGCCTGCCAAGAGAGCTTCTAGCTGCTCTCTCAACAAGGCCCAATTGTGGTGCAGCTCATGATGCTGGCTTTCCAGGGTATCAATATCGGCCTGAGCCTCAGGTGCAGCCTTGGCCAGGGCTGGGAAGAAATCTTTTTCCTCATCATCGTGATGAAGGGGTGCCGCCTTGTTAAAATAATTTAAGATCTGCTGCACATCATTTTTGACTGCTTGGTTAATGCCATGCTGGGCCAAATAATCCGGCAAGATCTGCAACTGCTTACAAAAAGCCTTAACCCGCCCGTGGCAGGCATAAAGCATTTCAATGGGTTCATCCCAGGTCACAAAATTTTGGGGGAGAGTTGTTGGATCATAAATTTCCTTTTATTCTTCAAATAAACGTTTTAATTCTTTTTCGTAAAGATAAACATTAACAGGATTAGTTGGTAAAAGCGACTCGAGGTATTCATTGGCTCTTTTCACATAAGCCTCATGTTGCTTATCGTGGTTTTCAATCACATCTAATAAGACTTTAGCTCCTTCAAAAGCATCAAATTCAGGGTAATAATAACCTACTCCCTTGGGTAAGAAAGGCGAATTATGGATCAGGGGATAACCACCATAAAGAATATCATTATAGGCATTATTTAAGCCATTTTCCCATTGGTGACTCACGACAATATCCACATAACGTGTTAAGTAATCAGGCAATTGATAACGTCTTTCAACCGTCATAATATCATCTCTTACCAATTCTGTTCGCCCAATAAAATTAAAAAAGGTCGGATTGTCTTTCTTGTTATAGGTATTACAGGCGTAAAAATGTTTGATTTTTTCGGGAGCTGTGCGGTAAGCCTGTTCACAAATAAGAATCGGGGTAAAACAGGTTTTAACTACATTACTATTAGGTTCAAAGCAGGCTAGGCGCTTACTCTTTTGAGATAAATCGGGCTTATAGCCAAATTTAAGCTGATACTTATCATCTAAATTTTTAATCACCTTATCACAAAAAATAGGTGACCAAATATAAGGAACTATATACGATTCGCAATGTTGCATAATGGATAAGTATGAGCGACACATCTTATCATGGTGGGGCAACATCCAAATAGCATCAAACTTGGCCCCATTAAAAAGTCGGCCAGCACGACGGTCAAAGAGGAAATACTCTACATCCATGATATAGCTATTCCCCATCTTATAAGAAACCACCTTACCACCATGGCTATGCATACGCCTAACTTGGGAGGGTTCAATAGTAATACTGCCCTCAATAAGCACATCTAGATCATCGATCACATCATTGACATAGGCAAACTTCAGATCCATTCCATCCAACATAAAGCCACTTGGCGGTGTAGTGGTATTCTCCAGCCCCCAAGAGACTAAATAGATATCCTCAACCAGATCAGAAGATTTAAATAAGGTATAGAGATGAATCACATTCTGATTAACCCCATTAGACCAAATATCCTTTACTTCGGCCTCTAAATTAAAGGTAATCCCAAGTTTATATTTACGCATTAGCACTCCTTTTTAATTCTTTTAGATCAAAACACCTTGTACGCTGATCTAAAAGAATTAAAAGCTCCCCTAGGGGACTAGGGAAGCTTTGCTCAAGGTTAAGATTTAAGGCTTATTTCCACTGATAACCAACGCCAGCCCCGAAGTTATAATCACCTTGGGTTGTCGCAGCACCACTGAACTTAATAATCACCTTGTTATTATCACTCAGTTTGGAATACCCTACAGCAACAGCACTTTGGCCATTATAAGAACCAACGCCTACCCCTACAAGGTTTGCACCTGTTTGAGTAACTTGTGGAATATTTGCGATCGCTGTTGCTCCTGCAATACCACCTCGTAATTTCTTATCGGCTTTTCTTAAGTCTTTGCGAACAGCATTGATAGAATTATCAACATAGCGTTTATTGACGGCATCTGTTCCTTTTACAGGATCTGCCACATTCGTTACACGTCGCTCTTTACCAACACTACCAACCGAAACCGTATTGATCTCATTCGCAATCGATCCCTGGCCTAGAGCAACTGAATTCTCTGCTGTTGCCTGAGCATTTTGCCCTACAGCGGTTGAATTTGTACCCGTTGCTTTTGCACCATTACCGTTGGCTGTCGAATTTTTACCCGTGGCTTTTGCACTATGGCCAGTAGCCGTAGATTTCTCACCACTAGCATCAGAACCATATCCTAAAGATGTACTATCTTGTCCATTGGCTTTAGCACTTTCTGCTCCGCTAGTGTTATCTGCTGCAAATGCTGTTTTGCCATCTGCACTAATTAAGCCTGACTTCTCAATGGTCTGAACTGAATCAGAAGCTGCTTTGGCAGAGTCTGAAGCTGAATCTGCTGACTTAGCAGAGTCCGAAGCTGATTTTTCAGAGTCGCTGGCGGACTTGGCAGAGTCAGAAGCTGAATCTGATGCAGAGTCTGCTGATTTAGCGGAATCTGAAGCCGATTTTGCAGAGTCGCTGGCGGACTTAGCAGAATCAGAAGCTGAATCTGATGCAGAGTCTGCTGATTTAGCGGAATCTGAAGCTGATTTAGCTGAGTCGCTGGCGGACTTAGCAGAATCAGAGGATGAATCTGATGCAGAGTCTGCGGACTTAGCTGAGTCTGAAGCCGATTTAGCTGAATCACTGGCTGACTTAGCAGAATCAGAGGCTGAATCTGATGCAGAGTCTGCTGATTTAGCGGAATCTGAAGCCGATTTAGCTGAATCACTGGCGGACTTAGCAGAATCAGAAGCTGAATCTGATGCAGAGTCTGCTGATTTAGCCGAGTCTGAAGCTGATTTTTCAGAGTCACTGGCTGACTTGGCAGAATCAGAGGCTGAATCTGATGCAGAGTCTGCTGACTTAGCCGAGTCTGAAGCTGATTTTGCAGAATCGCTAGCGGATTTAGCAGAATCAGAGGCGGAATCTGATGCAGAGTCTGCTGATTTAGCCGAATCTGAAGCTGATTTAGCTGAATCACTGGCTGACTTGGCAGAATCAGAGGCTAAATCTGATGCAGAGTCTGCTGACTTAGCCGAGTCTGAAGCTGATTTTGCAGAATCGCTAGCGGATTTAGCAGAATCAGAGGCGGAATCTGATGCAGAGTCTGCTGACTTAGCCGAGTCTGAAGCTGATTTTGCAGAATCGCTAGCGGATTTAGCAGAATCAGAAGCTGAATCTGATGCAGAGTCTGCTGATTTAGCCGAGTCTGAAGCCGATTTAGCTGAATCACTGGCTGACTTAGCAGAATCAGAGGCCGAGTCTGATGCAGAGTCTGCGGACTTAGCCGAGTCTGAAGCTGATTTAGCTGAGTCGCTGGCGGACTTAGCAGAATCAGAAGCTGAATCTGATGCAGCATCTGCTGATTTAGCCGAGTCTGAAGCCGATTTAGCTGAGTCGCTGGCTGACTTAGCAGAATCAGAAGCTGAATCTGATGCAGAGTCTGCGGACTTAGCTGAGTCTGAAGCCGATTTAGCTGAATCACTGGCGGACTTAGCAGAATCAGAAGCTGAATCTGATGCAGAGTCTGCTGATTTAGCGGAATCTGAAGCCGATTTTGCAGAGTCGCTGGCTGACTTAGCAGAATCAGAGGCCGAGTCTGATGCAGCATCTGCTGATTTAGCCGAGTCTGAAGCCGATTTAGCTGAGTCGCTGGCGGACTTAGCAGAATCAGAAGCTGAATCTGATGCAGAGTCTGCTGATTTAGCCGAATCTGAAGCCGATTTAGCTGAGTCGCTGGCTGACTTGGTAGAATCAGAGGCCGAGTCTGATGCAGCATCTGCTGACTTAGCTGAGTCTGAAGCTGATTTTGCAGAATCAGAAGCTGAATCTGATGCAGAGTCTGCTGATTTAGCAGAGTCCGAAGCTGATTTAGCAGAGTCCGAAGCTGATTTAGCTGAGTCACTGGCGGACTTAGCAGAATCAGAAGCTGAATCTGATGCAGAGTCTGCTGATTTAGCGGAATCTGAAGCCGATTTAGCTGAATCACTGGCTGACTTAGCAGAATCAGAAGCTGAATCTGATGCAGAGTCTGCTGATTTAGCGGAATCTGAAGCCGATTTTGCAGAGTCGCTGGCGGACTTAGCAGAATCAGAAGCTGAATCTGATGCAGAGTCTGCTGATTTAGCGGAATCTGAAGCTGATTTAGCGGAATCTGAAGCTGATTTAGCTGAGTCGCTGGCAGACTTAGCAGAATCAGAGGCTGAATCTGATGCAGAGTCTGCGGACTTAGCTGAGTCTGAAGCCGATTTAGCTGAATCACTGGCGGACTTAGCAGAATCAGAAGCTGAATCTGATGCAGAGTCTGCTGATTTAGCCGAGTCTGAAGCCGATTTAGCTGAATCACTGGCTGACTTAGCAGAATCAGAGGCCGAGTCTGATGCAGAGTCTGCGGACTTAGCCGAGTCTGAAGCTGATTTAGCTGAGTCGCTGGCGGACTTAGCAGAATCAGAAGCTGAATCTGATGCAGCATCTGCTGATTTAGCCGAGTCTGAAGCCGATTTAGCTGAGTCGCTGGCTGACTTAGCAGAATCAGAAGCTGAATCTGATGCAGAGTCTGCGGACTTAGCTGAGTCTGAAGCCGATTTAGCTGAATCACTGGCGGACTTAGCAGAATCAGAAGCTGAATCTGATGCAGAGTCTGCTGATTTAGCGGAATCTGAAGCCGATTTTGCAGAGTCGCTGGCGGACTTAGCAGAATCAGAAGCTGAATCTGATGCTGAGTCTGCTGATTTAGCGGAATCTGAAGCCGATTTAGCTGAATCACTGGCTGACTTAGCAGAATCAGAAGCTGAATCTGATGCAGAGTCTGCTGATTTAGCGGAATCTGAAGCCGATTTTGCAGAATCGCTAGCGGATTTAGCAGAATCAGAGGCTGAGTCTGATGCAGCATCTGCTGATTTAGCCGAATCTGAAGCCGATTTAGCTGAGTCGCTGGCGGACTTAGCAGAATCAGAGGCTGAATCTGATGCAGCATCCGCTGATTTAGCCGAGTCCGAAGCTGATTTAGCTGAGTCCGAAGCTGATTTAGCTGAGTCGCTGGCTGACTTAGCAGAATCAGAGGCTGAATCTGATGCAGCATCTGCTGATTTAGCCGAATCTGAAGCCGATTTTGCAGAGTCGCTGGCGGACTTAGCAGAATCAGAAGCTGAATCTGATGCCGAGTCTGCTGATTTAGCCGAATCTGAAGCCGATTTAGCTGAGTCGCTGGCGGACTTGGCAGAATCAGAGGCCGAGTCTGATGCAGCATCTGCTGATTTAGCGGAATCTGAAGCCGATTTAGCTGAATCACTGGCTGACTTAGCAGAATCTGAAGCCGAGTCTGACGCTGCCTTAGCAGCATTTTCAGCCTTTTCAACCTGTGAGTTGATCTTATCCAAATTTTCGGTCACTGTTTTCGCAGCATCTGACGCAGCAGAAATAGCTGTTTTAGCCGTATTGGATAAGCCATAAATGATTTTTCCACTTCCATCTGTTGAAACAGAAAGATCTGATGTCGCACCAAAGGTTAAAGCATCATCACCACTTAATCTCCAAGTATCCGCAGTACCCTCTTTTGTTCCCGCTTCACTTTCATCATTTTTAACACTAAAAGTATAGCTGCGTCTATTTAATGCATCTGTCGCAGCTAAAGCAGCAGTTGCGGTGGTATTTGCGGTGTTCGCCACACCTTGGGCATTATTGGCTGTGGTATTTGCAGTATTTGCTACATCTTGAGCATTATTAGCTGTAGTATTTGCAGCATTTGCCACATCTTGGGCATTATTGGCTGTGGCATTTGCGGTATTCGCCACATTTTGGGCATTATTGGCTGTGGCATTTGCGGTATTCGCTACATTTTGGGCGTTATTGGCTGTGGCATTTGCGGTATTCGCTACATTTTGGGCATTATCCGCTGTGGTTTTAACTGCAAATAATTGGCTTCCATTAACCGCTTGTTTGCTATTAGCAGTAACGGTTCCATTAGCCACACCTTCAATAACATTGCCGCCCATATTAACAGTTTTACCTGAGCCAACCGTTAAACCACCATTCGCTGCAATTGAGCCTGCTGCGGTAATGGCACCTGTTGTATTGACTGTCGTAAACGTTGGGGTCATAGAGGTGCTAACCGTAAAGTTTGAGCGACTAAGATTAACATCAATATTATTTCCTGCCATGATTTTTAAGGTACTTCCTGTGCCAACAAAACTACGTTGTCCAGTACTCGTGCCTGAGCCACCATTGCCTGTTTCCACATAAAGACCAACTGCATTGACCGCCTGTACCAAAGTAGCGGTTGTTGCTAGGCCTTCTGTCGTTCCTGGTGCAGCAGCAACCCTTCCTCCATTAACATTAATACGTTGAGTCACAACATCAAATTTAACATCTGACTTATTCTCGCCGTCTGTTACCACTGCAGTAGTAAAGTTTCCATTGGTAAAATTCACTGCACCATTATTATTAATTCTAGATGAGTTACCATTGGCTTGAATATTAAAACCGCTGTTATTTACAAGATGATAAAGCTGGCTGCCGTTAATGGCATCAGTTGAGGTGGCAGAAACATCACCTGCTGCCACATTTTGGATTTGGCGTTCCTTACCTGCTGAACCAATAGAAACTACGCCATTAGCTGTAGAGGCCAGGCCTGCAAAAGAGCCATTTGTTGTCGTACCTCCATCTGCAACGATGGTGTAGTTATTGGCAGTGGCAGATGTTGTTGGGGCGGTTGTTGTTGAACTAACGCCAAGGGCAACGGAGTTAGCACTAGCATTCGCATTTGAACCTAAGGCCAAAGCGTTATTGCCCGTTGTATTACTAAAACTACCTAGTGCAGTTGAGTTCTGACCTTGAACAGTCACGTTATAACCAATACCAACCATATGGCGGTTATTTGTTCTTTCACCTCCATCACCTGCTTTAGCATTTGTACCCAAAACAATAGAACCTAAGCCTACACCCGTTATACGGCTATTAGAACCTATTGCAATCCCTGAGTTAATATCAAAAGAGACATTACTACCTATAGCTATAGCTCCATTTATGGCATTTTGACCGATAGATGAGCCATAGCCAACAACTGTTGCTGCAGATGCAGATGAGTTGGATGAAGAACCCACTACAACAGAATTGGTCTGAGCAGAAAATGAATTTGCACCAGCAACAAGAGAATTACGACCAATAGCACCTGCGGACGACTCTGTTGACCCAAAATTCGTCGTAGAACTTCCCCCTGTATTTGATCCCGTATTCACATGGAAATAGGAATCCGCTGAATATGTATTGGTTGATAAGAACAGTAGCAATGATGAAAAACATAAGGAAAATTTAAATGTTTTACTTAACCCTAAATGCCCTACCTCTAGCGTATGCTCTGTCGATGAGATTTTTACTCTTCCCTTAGCTAGTTCAGAAACGACAACCAAAGACTGAGTCGCTCGATTCCAAATTACCTTAAAGACCTTGTTCATATTAAATTCCTTACATTAAATCAATTAAAATACAATAAACCCCAAATTGCGCTGCGCATTCTATAGTCAAAGTATATGAAATGCAAAAGCAAAACCTTTCTTAGCTATAAAAAAATCACTTATAAATAAAAAGAGCAAGACCTCATCACCCATAATGAGTATCTCACTCCTTCTTTTTAGTATGTTTATATCTTAAACATTACTTTGCAAAGGCGGCACAGGCTTGCCGATTTTTTGGTAGAACTCCACTACAAAATCATCAAAGCGATCGTCCTCAATAGCCTGGCGGATTTGGGCCATGAGGCGTTGGTAGTAACGCAGGTTGTGGATGGTGTTGAGTCTGGCTCCTAGGATTTCGCCGCACTTATCCAAGTGATACAAATAGGCCTTGGTGTAGTTTTTGCAGGTGTAGCAGTCACATTCTGGGTCTAAAGGCGTGATGTCGTTACGGTATTTGGCGTTGCGGATCTTGACAATGCCATCACTGACAAACAAGTGGCCGTTGCGGGCATTGCGAGTTGGCATCACGCAGTCGAACATATCAATGCCTCGGCGAACGCCTTCTACCAAGTCCTCTGGCTTGCCCACGCCCATAAGATAACGGGGCTTGTCAGCTGGGATCTGTGGGCAGACGTATTCCAAAATACGGTGCATATCCTCTTTCGGCTCACCCACGGCCAGGCCGCCTACGGCATAGCCATCAAAGCCGATTTTAACCAGCTCTTCAACCGATACCTTGCGTAATTCTTCATAAACCCCACCCTGGATAATGCCAAAGAGGGCGTTTTGGTTGCCTAGTTCATCAAAGCGATCACGGCTGCGCTTGGCCCAGCGAAGGGACATTTCCATGGATTTCTTGGCATAGTCAAAGGTGGCAGGGTAAGGTGTGCATTCATCAAAAATCATCACAATATCCGAACCCAGGTCGTACTGGATTTCCATAGATTTTTCAGGTGAAAGGAAGATCTTTTCCCCGCTGATTGGGTTTTGGAAGGTTACGCCCTCTTCCTTAATTTTGCGGAGCTTGCCCAGGCTGAAAACCTGGAAGCCGCCTGAGTCGGTCAAAATCGGCCCGTGCCACTGCATAAAATCGTGCAGGTCGCCGTGCATTTTCATGATTTCCTGGCCAGGGCGCAGCCAAAGGTGGAAGGTATTGCCCAGGAGGATTTCTGCCCCCGTGGCCTTAACCTCTTCAGGCGTCATGCCCTTAACCGTGCCATAAGTCCCCACTGGCATAAAGGCCGGGGTTTCAACCGTGTATTCGCCCTTTGGGCGAGAGAAGGTCAGGCGGCCACGGCGGGCATTGCCTGATGTTTTGTGTAATTGGTATTTCATAAGTCCTCAAATAAACAGTTCGAGTCAATATAATCAAGGCTAGAAGCCGATTCCTGTGCCAATGCCGATGCTGCCACCACCATTGCCCACACCAAAAGATCCACCCACGCTGCAAGCTGTTAGGCCGCCAAGAGCGAGAATGAAGAGTAATTTTTTCATGTCAAATCTCGTGTTTAAGAAAAAAGCAAGCGGGGCAAAATCGGGGAAAATTTGCAAGTTTTCATCCCTTTTGACCCGCTTGCTTTATTGTACGATCTTGCCTTGAGATGGCAAGGAGATTTTAATATTTAGGCGAATTTGCCTTATTCAGCAACTTGGCAATCACATTTTCCAGGCTGCTTTCTAGTTTAGCCCCCAATTTATCGGCCAGTTTTTTCTTCTGGAAGAACTTAACCTCAATCACCTCTTTGCTTTCCACAGCCTTGAGAATCACATCATCACTGGTTGAAAGCTCATCCACCAACTGTAAGTCCAAGGCCTGTTGGCCGAACCAGTGTTCGCCTGTGGCGATTTTAGCCATATCTAGCTGCGGGCGGTGCTGGCCAACAAACTGCTTGAAAAGCTCATGGGTTTCTTCCAATTCTTGCTGGAATTTTTGCTTGCTCTTTTCGGTGTTCTCGCCCACTAAGGTGACCGTGCGTTTGTACTCGCCTGCGGTCATCACGTCCACATCCACATCCAGGCGTTTGAGCAAGCGGTGGATATTGGGCACCTGAGCCACCACACCGATTGAACCAATCACTGCAAACGGCGCTGAAACAATCTTATCTGCCACGCAGGCCATCATATAGCCCCCGCTGGCCGCCACCTTGTCCACCGCCACGGTAAGCGGGATATGATGCTGCTTTAAACGCTGCAACTGGGAAGCCGCCAAACCATAGCCATGCACTACTCCGCCTGGGCTTTCCAACTTAATCAACACCTCATCTTTTTCAGGCTTGGCCAGGGAAATAATGGCCGAAATTTCCTCCCGCAGGGAAGAGACAGCACTTGCCATCACATCGCCCTCAAAGTTCAAGACAAAGAGACGGGATTTCTCCTCTTCCGTCTTCTCCTCACCAGCTTTAAGGCGTTTTTTCTCGGCCTTGGCCTTCTCTTTTTCGGCCTTTTTCTCGGCTTTTTCAGCCTGCTTGAGTTCAGCTTCACTTAAAAAGAGCTTGGTCAGATCTTTTTTCTGTTCGCTGTATTTTTCGGTTAAGTTGGTGATTTCAATGGCGCCATCTTCATGCTGCTTGCGGCTGTGAATAATCAGGGCTACCACCAGGGCGACAATGCCAAACACAGTCAGCAGCTCCAATAAAAAGATGCCGTAATTAAGTAATACTTCTTTCCACATAATGTTCCCTTATTTGATTAGTCTGTTGATAACAAAAGCGCATCATCCGCCAGTTTTTCATGCCGGCTCTTTTCAAATAATTGCAAGAGATCAGGCACATCCATCCGCTTGCGCTCCTCGCCGCTGACATCAAAGGCGACCTGGCCTTGATGGAGCATCACCGTCCGATCCCCATAATCCAAGGCCTGACGCATGGAATGGGTGACCATCAAGGTAGTTAGTTGTTGTTCCCGTACGATCTTATTGGTCAGTTCCAGCACAAAGGCCGTGGTTTTAGGGTCAAGGGCTGCAGTGTGTTCGTCTAAGAGCAAGATATTTGAAGGCTGGAGGGAAGCCATAAGCAGGCTTACTGCCTGACGCTGGCCACCTGATAAACGGCCCATGTGGTCAGTTAAACGGTTTTCCAAGCCCAAGCCTAGGAGGGCTAGTTTTTCCCTGAATAACTCCCGCATTTGACGGTTTAGGGCAAAGCCCAGGCCCCGCTTTCTACCCCGTTGGTAGGCCAGTGCCATATTTTCTTCAATGGTCAAACTTTCACAAGTGCCAGCCATAGGATCTTGGAAGACCCGAGCCACCTGGCCTGCCCGCTGCCAACTTTGTTGCTGGCTAACAGGCTTACCCTGAATAAAAATCTCCCCCCTATCCAAACTGCAATCCCCGCTAATGGCATTGAGCATGGTGGACTTCCCTGCCCCATTGCTGCCAATCACCGACACAAATTCACCCGCTTTGACAGACAGGGACAAGCCTCGCAAGACAGGATTTTCAATGGCTGTACCCTTATTAAAGGTAATAAAGAGGTTGTTGAGCTTAATCACGGCGACCTCCTTTGGCGGCTAATATTTTCTGCTTGATTTGCGGCAGGGTCAGCACAATCACCACCAGGAGGGCAGTGACTAGGTTCAGATCCTGCGGGCCAAAGCCAAGGCTATTAAGGGTATCATTATTCAGGGCCATGGCAATAAAAATACGGTATAAGATGGAGCCAACAATCACAGCCGTGGTAAACCAAACCATCCGCTTGACCGAAAAAATGGCCTCGCCGATAATCACCGCCGCCAGGCCAATTACAATGGTGCCCACGCCGATGGAAATATCAAAGCCGCCATTGCTTTGCACATAAAGCGCGCCGGCCAAGGCAATCAGGCCATTGGCAATGGCCATGCCCAGCAGGGTCATCTTGTTAATGGCAATCCCCTGGGCCTTAGCCATACGAGGGTTGGTACCTGTTGCCCGCACGGCCAGGCCGATTTGAGTGGCAAAGAAGAGATCAAAGAGGATCTTGGCAATAATCACCACAAACAGCGCCATCAAAAGCCGTACCAAGGCTAACTGCAAATCATCATGGGCCGTGATGGCATCATAAATGGTTGGATCGCCCAAGAGCGACACATTAGGCTTGCCCATAATGCGTAGGTTGATGGAATAAAGGGCAATCATCATCAAAATGCTGGCCAAGAGCTTTTGAATTTTAAAGCCGATGTGTAGGCTGGCCGTAATAGCCCCAGCCACAAAGCCTGCCAGCATACCCAGCAAGGTGGCCAGCCAAGGATCGACACTGTGCAAAATACACAGCACACAGACCCCGCCCCCAGCGGAAAGCTGCCGTCTGCGGTTAAGTCGGGGAAATCCAGGATCTTATAGGAAATCAACATCCCCAGGGCTACCAGGGCATAAATCAGCCCCAGCTCCACCGCCCCAATCCAGGTTACGTTGTTTAAAAAGAAGATAAAAAAGTCAGTAGGTTGTCCATTTGCTTATCGGGTTTTAAATTTGAGATCATACTATTTTACTAGTACGTTTAAGATGGGAATTTTACGCTATTTTGTCCCGAAAGAAAAACGCAAGCGGGCCAAATTTGCAAGATTTTTGCAAATATAGCCCGCTTGTGGTGGCAAAAGAAGCTAACTTCAGCCTAGCCCAAAAGATCTGACCGTCTTACTCTGGTATTATAAAGCCCAATCCAAGCCTCTTTCTTATCAATGCCGGCATACTCAAGGCTGGCATCTTCATAGCGTTTGAATTTGTAAATGGCATCGTTCATCACACCTGCATTAAATACATTCAATCCAACCAAAAGCGAAAAATCCGCCTGGGTTAGGCCTGTTACCTTGGTAAAGAGTTCAGGTTCTAGCTCTTGAATCACATCTTGCAGGGCGTGTTCACGGTAATCGCTTAAATACATAAAAATCGGCACACGGGTGGCGAATTTGACCAATTTTTCCTGAATTTGCTTACGCAGTGCCTTTTCCTTTTTCTCATCATCAGACAACTGGGCTTTTTCTTCCTTGTCTAGCTCCCGTTCGCTGGCTTGGCGTTTTTTGTTTTTCACGGCTTCAGAACGATTGATGACCACTTGAATCTCGTCATTAAGATTACGGAAATCTTCGATTTTCATTAAAGCATCCATTGCCGTTTGGTTGTTCATCAGGTTTTTCAGAGTAGCATCGTCCACATTAACCAGTAAGGCTGACTGCCAACGGCGTGCCAAAAGCGTTGCCGTTGTGCCACTCATTGCCATATCCAAGAGTTTGCCTGCGTCCACTGCTTCCATTGCCGATCCGTCATAGGCCAGCACAGGCAAGAACTCAATAAATTCCTTAACCTTTTGCTCTGGGCTGATTGGGTCGGTGTTGAGCTGGCAGCTGTAATCGGCGATCTGTTTTAGGGCTCGGTTGGGGGCAAAGTCAAAAACATAGCATTCCTGTTTGATAATGCTCTGCTCGCCTGTTTCACTATCTTTCACCGTCCAAGGGGTTTGCACACGGAAGGCGGCTTGGAAATAGGTTTCAGGTGTGGCGAGATTTCGCAGCATAAAGATCCCCGTCCAAGCTGGCACAGAAATCCCTGTGGTGAGTTTGCCACAGGTCAGCGTAATAGACTTGCTAGCAAGCGGGTTATTTTTCATCGCTTTTTGCACAGGTTTGAGTGCCTCTGCCCCAATGCCTGCTTGTGTGCCTGCGGCGGTAATAATTTCGTAGTCTTGGTAAAAACGGTTATGGGGCTGTTTAAGTAAATTGGCCATCGCATAACAACTAGAAACATTGGGCAAAAACCAAAGGGTATGTAAAAGATTACCAAGTAAACGTGGATTACTAAAAGGCATTGGTGTTCTTTCATCTTTTCTTATTTTAAGATTTACCAAGTGCATTTCGTCCAAATTATCCCGAATTAAGTCCAGCCATTTTTGCACATAGATCTCGTGCTTAAAGCGTGCCTTGTCGCCACTGCCCTCTGCCTTAAAAAACTCGTTCAGATCGAACTCGTTAAACTCACCTTTTAGGGCAATATGACGTACAGTTTCAGGCAGCTGATAGGTCAAAAGCATCATCTTAGGCAGGGCGGCATACGGATTATTTGCAGATTGCCAGGCTAATTTAGCCGCTTGTTCATCGGAATAGGTCCAGTTAAAGATCTGCTCTTCAATAAACTCGCCCGAACCAATGGCTCGGAAAGGGGTGCCTGATAGGTAGAGATAGTGATCGGTGGTAATGGGCAAGAGTTCTTCATCAAAATAGTCCACAGTGGCCACTTCCATTTCTGCCAGCTCTTCTTGAATGGATTTCTGCTCGTTCTCTTCGTCTTTAGCGAACAAGCCCTTGGCATTGTCCCGCCAGGCTCCGTAGTGGTATTCATCAAAAATCACGCAATCCCAGTTGATGGTGTGGATTTCTTGGTTTTTGAACTTAATTCCGCCATTTTTGGTTTTACCCAAAACATCTTGAAAAGACGCAAAATAGACCATTGGGCGGTTTTTATCATAATCGTTTAGGCCCAATTCGCTGGTACGGCTGATAAACTGCCAGCCGTTAAAATCGCTATGGCTTTCCAAATCTTCCTGCCAGGCACTGACCACCGCAGGCTTAAAGGTTAAAATCAACACCCTGTGCCAGTTCATTCGCTTGGCAAGCTGGTAAGACGCAAAGGTTTTACCAAACCGCATTTTGGCATTCCAAAGAAAGTGCGGGGTTTTGTCTTGGTAAGCGGGGTCGCTTTTAACCTGCTCAAAATATCGGGCGGTTTTTTCCACCGCTCTTTCTTGTTCAGGGCGCATTTTAAAATCTGCGGTACGGCTACGCTCAAAAGTGCGGTTGTTTTTGACGTTTAAAATGGCGTTTTTTAGGGTATCTAAATCGCATTCAAACCATTCGCCTTCAATACGATTTACGCCCATTTTTTGTAATTCTTTATGAACAGCGAAATCCTTAAAATAAGTACCGTCTGATTTTATTGCCGTATCTTCAAATTCCAAGTGCCAGCTTTGGTTAGGGGTGATGGTGGGATATTGCTGTTTAATCCGTTCCAGTACATCTTGTTCGGTATAGCCAATTTTCAGGCAACCTGCAAAACGGCTGTCGGAATAGGCGTAGATTTTTGGGGTGTGGATGGGGTTGAAGGTTGTCATATTTTTTGCCTTAAAATTCTGAATTATTAAGAAACTTCTGAGAAACCAAATGCGTTTAGTAGGGACGCACTGCGTGCGTCCGTGCGATATTCTTGCTGCGATGATGTTTGCGGACGCATGCAATGCGTCCCTACCAATCACATTAAATCAAATTTTATGCGTTTGCCAATAAGTCGCCTTGATCCGCTTTTTTACTACGGGCTTTCTTCGGCTTTTCTCCGCTATCCATAGGACGGATCATACTTTCGATAAATTCAATTTCTTGCTTGCTTAAACCGTATTTCACATAAAGTTCAGCGTCTGTCCAAGGTTTAGAAAAGTCTTGCATTGGGACAAACTCATAAGCTCGTCTTGTTGCATGTTGAGTATTTTTCTTCAAGGTCAGCATAAAATGAAGAAATTTTGTTTCAATATAACTCATCACATTCTGGCAAATATCTTCATTATCAAAAGGTCCAATTACCAAATAAGTTTCTGTACAAGCTGTATTTAATCCCGCATAAATAGGATTAACCTTATCCGTTTTACCATCACCTGTACCAACAGCATAAGGAACGATCACTTTATGCCTGAAAATCCATTCTCTTCCTTTAGGAATATCATCCAAGGTTACATAGGAAGAACCTTTATTTTGAAATAAGAACACATTATCCAATCTGTCTTTATAAGGCTTAGGACTACCCTTAAAAAAGGTTCTTAGTCCAAAGGGTTTCGCACCACTAATTAGTTCACTAAAACTCGGCTCATTAAATTTCTGCACCTTTCTTAAAATCGAAATGGCTTGGTTATAACGAATAAAGACATCAATGCCTTCTTCTTTTAAAGGGCGTTTCGCCTGTGAAATACATTCCTTATTTTCATAGGTAAAGACTTCGCAATCGCCTTGATAGTCGTTTTGCCATAGGAAATAATTGACCCCGCCCTTGATTTCTACATTCTCAAAACAATCCTTGGAATTAGGGAAGTCGTGGATCTGTTTAATACGTTTATCTGCCAGCATTTCATCACGGAATTTGTCCAAGCCTTTGCCGCCTGCAAACCAGCGGCTTGGGGTAATCATCACGAGATAATTTGGATTAAGCTTTTTGGCTTGTTCAATAAAGTAATGATAAATGGGGGCGGCACTTGCTCCTGCTCCGCCGTCGTCCAGCTGATAAGGCGGATTGCCAATAATCACATCAAATTTCATCGTTAAAATATCCTTAAAATCATCTTCTTTTTCTGTATGGATAAAGGCATAGGCGTGGTTTTCTAGCCCTTGTCGGCTTCCAAATACGCTTTCGCTAGCTCCGCATTCAGTACATTTGCCATTTTCAAATTGGTGTTTGACCTGCCCGAACAGGATATTGCCCTTTTCGTTGCTAAATTCAGTACAAATGGAAAAAGGCGAGTTGGCCACCTTGGCACAATAAACACTACGGCGAGAGAGCAAGGCGGTGAGTTCGGTAATGGCGATGCCAAAAACCTGCTTGTGCAAGATATGGTTAATACGGGCCTGTTCATCGGGGATTTGCGATTTTAGCCCGGCATTTAACCGCTTGACGATCTCCCGCAAAAACACACCCGACTTGCAGACGGGGTCAAGAAAGGTCGCCTTGGGGTTAGACCAGAGTTCATTAGGCAGCAGATCCAACATTCGGTTGGCCAGTCTTGGCGAAGTGAAAACTTCATCATTGGAAAGGTTGGACAGGCAATCCAGCACATCGGGGTTGTAGGTTTCGCTAAAAAGCGAGAGTTGCCCCAACGGTTGGGCTTCTAGCTGGTGGATTTTGTCTAATGCCTGATTAATTTCATTATTTATTTCGTTGCTCATTAGGCACTCCCTGTGGTAAATCTAAATAAAAAATGGGGCGGAAATCTTGGTAGGATTGGAATTGATCTTCTTTATCTACCAATTTTTGGTAGATATAGTCGTGGCGTTTGATTTGAGTTGGGCCAACAAAGCTCCATTCGCTAAAGATAATGGGCTGATCGGTGTCTTGTTGTTGGCTGTCCACCTGTTTTAGGCTCAGGGCATTGCCCTGCACGATGTTTTTACCCAGCACAAATTGTGCTACGTCCAACACCTGTGGGTTGGTTTGGCTAAAATGGCTTTGGTAGTGTTCGAGAAAAATATGGAATAAACGCAGACGGCATTCCGCCACGTTATCGGATAAAAGCTCAATGCCGTAAATATGGCAAAGGGCCTCAATGGCTAAACGCTCGTAATGGGTTTGGGCATATTTGGGGGATTTTTGGCTTTTGTTGATTTGCGATTGGCTCAAGCAAACGGTAAGTTTTCGGCGGAGAATTTCCACCAAGAAATTCCCCGTACCGCAGGCTGGCTCTAAGAAACGGGCGTTAATGCGTTCGCTTTGGACTTTAACCAAGTCAAGCATTGCCTTGACTTCACGATCCGCCGTGAAGACTTCGCCGTGATCGGCAATACGTTGTTTGGATTTGGTTTGGGCGGTCTTGGTCATAGGCGACCGCCTTGAGGGGGATTTAGATTAGAAAGATCGCTATGCGTGCGTGCGTGCGTGCGTGCGTGCGTGCGTGCGTGCGTGCGTGCGTGCGTGCGTGCGTGCGTGCGTGCGTGCGTGCGTGCGTGCGTGCGTGCGTGATTATTGTCTGAAGTGTTTTAAGGATTGCAAGCATTTTTACGAATTCAAGATTAGATAATTTTGACGAGGAATTTTACGCTATTTGACCTTGAAAGAGCAATGCAAGCGGGGCAAATTTTCGGAAATTTTGCACAAAGGTCATAGATTGTTGTTTTTTAGACAAATCCATTGGATAATACCCCTTCAACGAGGAGTGAATATGAAAAATATCCCTTTATCAATGGCAGATACTTTCGCCACCATTTACCCACAATTTGCATTTTCTGATGAATTGCCTGCCACCCAAGAGCAAATTTCATTATTGAATTTTCGTATTACTATGGTCAATCAATTATTGATAGCCTGTATAGAAAATATTGAAAACAATCCTAATTTTTGGGCTGAAATTGATTTAAATGATTTTAAAAAATATTTAATTCAAAACAAGGCTGCCATTTTTGATATACAGCATTATTTTGCTGAAGGTGAAAAAACTACAGCGATATTGGATCAAGTTAAAGCCAATATACGTAAAATTGAACAAGCACTGATTAAAGCTAGTGCCTTTAATTTTGATTTAACTAGAATAGAAAACCGCCTAAATGATCATTTCTATGAAGTACCTGAGATAGTAACAAATGTGGATGAATTTAGACATTGGTTAAAAGGTGTGGCCAATGGGCATTAAGGTTTTATTTGGCAGCAAAATCGCTAATGAATTGCAATACTTCCCTGAAAAAGATTTATTGAAGATTTGGCAATTCAAGGAACACCTTGAAACCTATGGCTTTGAGCATTTAGCAGGCAGAAATAAACCTTCTGATGAAGTGCCAAAAGATGATCCTTATTGGTCAAAAAAAGTGGCTATAGCTCAACAATATCATTTATGGCATTATCATATCGGCATTCCTGGCTATGATAAAAGTAAGGGATTTGGCAATTACACTTCAGAATATATTTTACATTACATCAAAGGTGATGGTTTTATTAAAATTGTCGATTTTACCGCTCATCCTCCCTTTAAATTACCCTCTGAACGCTATTTAGAAGACTAATCCTTTCAAACGCAAGCGGGCTATATTTGCAAGATTTTTGCAAATATAGCCCGCTTGTGGTGGCTGAATCTTATTTCTTCCGCTCTACCCACTTACCCCCGACATAATCGACAAGCCACTTGGTGGCCTTGCCGTCTTTTTCAGAGGTGACATACTGGCGTTTTTCCTTGCGGCTGAAGCGGATAATGGCCTCGTTGCCTTCTGGGTCTTTCTGTGGAGCGTCTGCTAAATAATGCAACTTCTCGGGTAATCGATCCCGATAAAGGGCCAGTTCTGCTACTTTCGGGGCACGACTTTCACGGGATTTAGGGAAGTTGTGGGCGGACATAAAGACCCCGCTTGCCCCATCTCTCAACACAAAATAGGCATCCGATTTTTCGCATTTGAGCTCAGGGAAATGGACTGGCTCTTCCCGTGGTGGGGCAACTTCACCGTTTTTGAGAATCTTGCGGGTGTTGTCGCAAGCCGTGCAGCCCATATACTTACCGAAACGGCCTAGTTTGAGGTGCATATCGGCTCCGCACTTGTCGCATTCCACAATCGGGCCGTCATAGCCCTTGATTTTAAATGTTCCCTGTTCCACCACATAACCATCACAATTTGGGTTGTTACCACAGATGTGGATCTTGCGTTGTGGGTCGATCACATAGCTGTCCATGGCCGTGTCACATTTCGGGCAGCGTTTGCGTTGCATAAGGGCCTTGCTTTCCGATTCGTCATCTAATACGTTAAGCAGCTCGGCTTCTGGAATCAGGTTTACCGTGGTTTTGCAACGCTCTTTGACTGGCAGGGCGTAACCTGTACAACCCAAGAACACCCCCGTGCTGGCGGTGCGAATGGCCATGTGTCTGGCACAGGTTGGGCAGGCGATTTCAGTTTCCACCAAGTTATTGGGCCGCATACCGCCCTCTAACTCGTCCAATTCCGCCTTGGTTAATTGCTGGGAGAAATCCTTAAAGAAGCGGTTAAGTTCTTCCTTCCAGTTGCTGGAGCCTGAAGCGATTTGGTCTAGGGTGTCTTCCATATTGGCGGTGAAATCGTAGTTCATTAAATCGCCAAAGGATTCATTTAGGCGATCGGTCACAATTTCCCCCATCTTCTCTGCATAGAAGCGGCGGTTCTCCACCCGCACATAGCCCCGCTCTTGAATAGTGGAGATAATAGCTGCGTATGTGGAAGGGCGGCCAATGCCGCGTTTTTCCAGCTCCCGCACTAGGGCAGCCTCGCTAAAGCGGGCAGGCGGCTTGGTGAAGTGCTGAGTTGGCACGATTTCGCTTAGTTTCAATTCTTGGTTGAGTTCAACCGCTGGCAGTTCCTGATCTTCAGCGGTTTTTCCTTGAATTGGCAGGGCCCGTGTCCAACCGTCAAAACGCATGACTCGGCCTTTTGCCTTGAGTTCGTAGTCACCTGCCCTTACGGTTAGGCTGGTGGAATCATACTGGGCTGGGGTCATCTGGCAGGCTAGGAATTGCCGCCAAATAAGATCGTAAAGGCGTTCTGCGTCCTTTTCCATGCCTTTTAAGTCGCCGATTTTCACTTTGACATCAGACGGACGAATGGCCTCGTGGGCCTCCTGAGCGTTCTCTTTAGAAGAGTAGAAATTCGGTTTAGCCGGCAAATAGTCCGTTCCAAACTGGCTTTCGATATAGGCTCTTGCCATATTTAGGGCATCTTGGCTGAGATTGGTGGAGTCAGTACGCATGTAGGTGATGTAACCGGCCTCATACAAACGCTGGGCCAACATCATGGTTTTCTTCACCCCAAAGCCCAAGCGGGTGCTGGCCGTTTGTTGCAGGGTAGAAGTAATAAAAGGGGCCTTGGCTCGGGAAGAGGTCGGCTTCTTGTCGATTTCACTGACAATAAATGCAGATTCTTGCAGATTTTGCACCGCTTGTTGGGCTTCCGCCTCATTTTTGGCTGACCATTTTTTACCCTTGTAGTTGGCTAATTCAAGCGGTAAAACACTTCTGCCCGCCTTGGTTTTGGCCAGGATTTCCCAAAACTCTTCCGGCAAGAAGGCCTTGATTTCTCGCTCACGTTCGACTAAGAGCTTGACCGCTACCGACTGAACACGGCCAGCCGAGAGGCCACGGGCCACCTTCTTCCATAGGAGCGGAGAGACCATAAAGCCCACCACACGGTCTAAAAAGCGGCGGGTCTGCTGGGCATTGACCCTGTCCATATTGAGCTGTTCAGGCTTCTCAAAGGCTTGTTTAATGGCGTTTTTGGTAATTTCGTTAAAGACCACCCGGCTAAAGCGGGCATCATCACCACCAATCACCTCACGCAAGTGCCAGGCAATGGCCTCCCCTTCCCTATCCAAGTCGGTTGCCAAATAGATATGGTCGGCTTTCTTGGCCAGCGTCTTGAGTTCTGACACCACCTTTTCCTTGCCGGCTAAGATTTGGTAGTTGGCCTGCCAGTCGTGGTAGGGGTCAATGCCCATACGTTTGACCAGGGCAGCCCGATCCTTCTCGGCTTTTACCTTGGCTTTTTGATCTGCGGTCATTCCTTTGGTTGAAATCGGTTTAGCTTTTTCAGTTTTTTCCTTGTCGCCCCCGCTGGTTGGCAAATCACGGATATGCCCCACGCTGGATTTGACCACAAAATCACTGCCTAGATACTTATTGATGGTCTTGGCCTTGGCCGGAGACTCCACAATCACTAACGATTTTCCCATTGTTACACCTGAACTTATAAATAATGTATGAAATAATCTTAAATTTATTTCATTTTAGTTGATATTAAAGACTGCTTATCGCAAAATGGCTTAACGATAACAAGGCTTCGGCAAAAATACAATATAAAGGAAGAAGATTTTGGATAAACTCAATGCAATCAGTCTATTTTGTAAGGTAATCGAAACCCAAAGTTTCACCCAGGCCGCCGCCCAAGAGCAAATTTCCCTGGCCATGGCCAGTAAGTTGGTGGCCCAATTAGAGGCCCATTTAAACGTGCGCTTGCTCAACCGCACCACCCGCAAAATCACCCCAACCGAGGCCGGCCTGCTCTACTATCAACGTTGTCTGCCCATTTTAACCGAGCTTAAGGAGGCCGAGGATTCGGTAACCAATATCACCTCCACCCTACAGGGCAAGATCACCATGTCCGTGCCTATGGATTTCGGTTCTCGCTTCGTCGCCCCCTTCTTGGGCCGTTTTTTGGAAACCTACCCCAATGTGCAACTGCATGTAGATTTTAACGACAGGAAGGTGGACGTGGTGTCAGAGGGCTATGATTTAGTTATGCGAGTAGGACAGCTGACGGACAGCTCTATTGTGGCCAAGCGGATTGCCCAATCCCACCACCTGCTTTTGGCCTCGCCTGACTACCTGGCTCAACATGGTATGCCACAGACGGTAGCAGACCTAGACGGCCATAATTTCTTGCTCTATGAGTCCTATATGCAGTGGATCTTGTTTGAAGGGGGCCAGCAAATTCGCTATAAGCCCAAGGGCAGCTTCTATTGCAACAGCGGCTATGCCTTGGTGCAGATGGCAAAATCAGGTTTGGGGATTATTAACACACCAAAATTTTTGGTGAAGGAGGAATTGGCTTCGGGCCAGCTAATTAACATTCTGCCCCATATTAACCAACATACGCTGGACATCAGCCTGCTCTACCCCCACCGCCGTTATTTATCGCCAAAGGTGCGGGTGATGATTGATTTTTTGCAGGGTTTGATGGAGGAGCAGAGGGTGTTTTTGTAGCTAGCCGAAGATTTCAGAATGCGTATTTAAACGGACAAAAGTAAGACTATCTTCCGTCTTTTGATAAATTAAGACTAAATCATTCTTAATATGACAATCACGAAATCCCTTCCAGTTATTTGTTAAGGGGTGATCCTTATACTTTTCAGGCAAGGGCAAATTGTTATAAAGACAATACATTACTTCAACCATTTCTGCTGAAAGCAACAATTCTGGTTGAGTAGCTAAACGTTTTAGATCCCGCTTATAATCCTTGGTTAAACTAATCTTCATCTTCAGCCTCACCTGCAATCCCTTGCATTAAGGCCAATAATTCTTGAGCAGAATTGACTTGATAGGTTTCTACTCTTCCATTGAGCGCATCATTCATTGCTCTCAAAGTTGTCGGGTTAGGTTGATAACTTAAATCAACAGGGATAGACTTGGTTGTGACCACATGTTGCAGGATCATTTTTAAAGCCTGGGCGGGGTTTAAGCCGTAGCTTTTAAAAACAGAAAAGGCCTGTTCTTTTAAATCGGCATCTAATCTAAAGGTGTATGAAGTCATGATATGTCCTTGTTTGTAACTAATTTGTCTTACATCTTAAGGCAATTATGGCTAGATTTCAAGTTTAACTCAAACAACAAGCGGCTCAACCCTCAAGAAAATTTGCAAATTTTCCCTGAATTTGAACCGCTTGATCTTGAGTTACTCTTCAAGCTCCTCTTGGACAAAATTACCCTCTTCATCCCGATAAAAGGCCGTATTGTAAGGGGAATGAAGCAGCGGAATAATGTCCTTGTCATAATTGCAGAGGGTGTTGAGCCGGTAAACACCACTATTTTTAGGATCATTGACATAGTCATCATCTTCATCGCCTGCAAAAAACCGCCAACCGCTGTCATAGCTATCAAACTCTTCACTCGTATCAGGTTCTTCACGGTACATATAGCCCACCTTGCAGCCATCAACGGTAATTCTATCGGTTGCAAGGCAGCCGTCAGCGTCTTCCCAATCAGTAAGAAGATCTTGTAATTCTGTTAGGTAATACTGTTTTCGTTTCTTCATGAGATTCTCCTTGTTTAACCCGTCTTTAGTGGGCTTGATCCCAGTTCTCCCCCACACCCACTTCTGCCACCAAAGGCACGTTTAGGGCAATGGCCTTTTCCATCTCGGCCTTGATCAGGGCCGAATAATGCTCCACCTGATCAGCCTTGACCTCAAAGACCAATTCATCATGCACCTGCATAATCATTTGGATATGGGGATCATGGGCGATCAGCTTATCAATCCCAATCATGGCCACCTTGATAATATCGGCCGCTGTGCCCTGCATAGGGGCGTTGATGGCCACCCGTTCAGCTGCCTTGCGCCGCATTTGGTTGCTGGAGCCAATATCCGGCAGGTAGAGACGGCGGCCAAAGAGGGTTTCGACATAGCCTTTTTCTGCCGCCTTTTCCCGAATATCGACCATAAACTGCTGGACAGCTGGGTAGCGTTGGAAGTAGCGATCCATATAGTCCTGGGCTTCCTTACGGCCAATCCCCAACTGGTTGGAAAGGCCAAAGGCCGACATCCCGTAAATCAGACCAAAGTTAATGGCCTTGGCACTGCGGCGTTGCTCGCTGGTGACATCTTCCAAGGGTAGGCCAAAGATTTCAGCGGCAGTGGAACGGTGAATATCCTTGCCCTCAGCAAAAGCCTTAATCATGCTTTCATCATTGGCCAGATGGGCCATAATCCGCAGCTCAATTTGGGAATAGTCGGCGGCCACGATCACAAAGCCTTCCCGGGCGATAAAGGCCTGGCGAATCCGTCTGCCTTCCTCGTTGCGGATAGGAATGTTCTGTAAATTCGGATCGCTGGAAGAAAGCCGGCCTGTTGCCGTCACCGCCTGATGGTAGGAGGTATGGACCCGGCCAGTTTTAGGGTTGATCATCTGAGGCAGCTTGTCGGTGTAGGTGGATTTGAGCTTGCTCAAGCCCCGATGTTCCATCAAGAGCACCGGCACTTGGTGGCCCATTTGGGCTAGTTCTTCTAGCACTTCTTCATTGGTGGAAGGCGCTCCTTTTGGTGTTTTCTTGAGCACCGGCAGGCCTAGCTTATTGAACAAAATCTCCTGTAGCTGCTTGGTGGAGGCCAGATTAAAGACCTCTCCCGCCTCGGCATGAACCTGTTTTTCCAGCTCGTCTAAACGCTGGGCAATTTCCGCTGATTGGGCCAAGAGCCTTTGAGGGTCGATCAAGACCCCATTGCGTTCAATGCGGGAAAGCACGCCCACCAGCGGCAGTTCAACCGTTTGGAAGAGTTTGACCAAGCTTGGTTCTTTTTCCAACTCTCCCCATAAGACCTGGTGTAACTTCATGGTCACATCCGCATCTTCGGCAGCGTATTCAGCCGCCTGAGCAATTTCAATTTGGTCAAAGGTTAGTTGGTTCTTGCCCTTGCCGGCCAGTTCCTCAAAGGAAATGGTGGTATGGCCCAGGTAACGGCTGGCCAGTTCGTCCATATTGTGGCGGCCGGTGCTGTTAAGCGTATAGGACTCGATCATGGTGTCAAAGGCCAGGCCCTGCACCTCAATGCCATAATTAGCGAAGATGGTGAGATCGTACTTGATATTTTGGCCAATCTTACCTATTTGAGCATTTTCTAAGATAGGCTTGAGGGCCTGCAAGCAAGCGGTGCTGTCTAGCTGATTTTTTGCAAGCTCCAGGCTGCTTTCCGTTTCCACACTTTCTGCAAAGAGATCTTCCTGCTGAACCTGCTTGGCCACTCGCTCGGTATGGCCCAGGGGCAGATAGGCCGCCTCCCCGTTTTCCAGGCCAAAGGAAATCCCGACCAAATTAGCCAGCATAGGGTCTAAATTATCGGTTTCGGTATCGATAGCAAAGGCCTTGGCCTGGCTTAATTTGGCCAGCCAGTCGGCAAATTTTTCTTGGCTGTCAATGGTTTGGTAAGCGGTTCGATCTATCTCAATTTTTGCAAAATTTTCGGCTTTTTGTTCCGCTTGTCGGCTGGCCGTTGCCTGATAATGATTGGGGATTTTTTCCTTGGCTGTTTGCGTGACAGGGTTGCCGTCCCCCATCACTTCATTGAGCCAGCGTTTAAACTCATAGCGGCCAAAAAGCTCAACCAGTTGATCCCGATCTTGAGGCTGGGTTAAGAGTTCATCGTGGCGGACGGCCAGTTCAACATCGGTTTTGATGGTGGCCAGGGTATAGGAAAGCTCGGCCATGGCCTTTTCAGCCTCGATTTTAGGGGCAAAGGTCTTGGCCCCACGGAAGCTCAATTCGGCAATCTTATCTAGATTAGCATAAATCTCCTTAAGGGAACCAATGCCCTGCAAGAGGGCCAGGGCGGTCTTCTCACCCACGCCCTTTACGCCTGGAATGTTATCAGACGAGTCGCCCTGAAGGGCCAGGAAATCAATAATCAGCTCGGGCGGCACGCCGTATTTTTCGATCACGGCTTCACGGTCTAAGAGCGTGTTATTCATGGTGTTAATCAGCATAATGTGATCGTTCACCAGTTGAGCCATATCCTTATCGCCTGTGCTAATCAGCACATGCTTGCCGTCTTGGGCGGCTTGAACGGCCAAGGTGCCGATCACATCGTCTGCCTCTACCCCTTCAACCGATAAGAGCGGAATGCCCAGGGCCTTGATGATGGTGTGCAGGGGCTGGATTTGCGAACGCAGCTCATCTGGCATAGGCGGGCGGTGGGACTTATATTGCTCAAAAAGTTCATCCCGAAAGGTCTTGCCCTTGGCATCAAAAACCACCGCAATATGGCTGGGTTCGACCTGGGCAATCAGGCTCTTGAGCATATTGAGCACGCCATACATGGCTCCTGTTGGCTCGCCTTGGGAGTTGGTCAGCGGGGGAAAGGCGTGAAAGGCACGGTAGAGGTAGGAAGAACCGTCCACCAGGACGAGGGGATTGGGGGCAATGCTTGGCATAAAGATCTCTTGTCTAGTTAAAATCGGGCTATTATACCCAAGAAAGACAAGGCTTGGCACCGCTCTTGCAAGAAAAAAGCCACAGAGACTGTGGCTTATCTGAAACGTTTGGGGTTTAACGCCAATAATAAAGACAAACAATGGCCACAATGGCAACCAGAACGCCCAAGTAATTGATCTTGTGGATCTTCTCCTTAAAGAAGTAAGCTCCAATCAGCGTACCCAGGCAGATAACACCTAGGTTCATGCCGGTAAAGACCATGGTTGGGTCGTCCTTCATAACCTGGTGAGCCTTGATATAGAAGAGGATATTGCCGAAGTTGAGCAAGCCGAGTAAGAGGCCAGTGGCCAGGCTTGGCAGGTTCCAAGCGGTACGTTTAAGGGTTAAATAGGCAAACATGAGACAGCCTGCCCCCACAAAGGAAATAAAGAGGGTCAATGGGAAGGCAGAGCCAGATTTGGCCATTTGCTTAAAGAGGATGTCAATTACCCCAAAGCCCACCCAAACCAGGGCCAGGCTGAGGATGGCGGTTTTACCTCCTTTCTCCATGCCCTGATGGCCCTTCCACAAGAGACAACCCAGGGCCACAAAGGCCAAGATCAGGGCAATCAATTTATGGGAGGTAATGGCCTCGCCAAAGAGGGTGAAGGCCGCCAAAATCGGTAGGAAGAGGGAAAGGCGTTGGGCCGCATCAGTGCGGATAATGCCAGCAAATTCCAGGGCCTTGGCCTGAATAAGAAAGACGCTTGGCAAGAGGATGCCCAGGGCAATAAAGAGGTAGGAAGAGGGGTTGTCTGCCACGATGTCCACAATCCCCTTGCCTTGGAAGTTGGGCTTGAGCAAGAAATAGCAGAGGGTGGAGGCCACCACATAATTGACTGCAATACTCTGGCCGATGATCACGCCCTTGCTCCGGGCAATTTTGATCAAGACCCCAACCGATACACTACATAAGATGGCTAAAACAAGTTCTAGCATAAGTTTCTCCTTTTAAAATAAAGGCCGTATTTTACTAACTTGTTGGCATTAGGCAAATTTTTTACATTGTGGTCGGATCCGTAGGGTGGGCATCCCTGCCCACCATTTTGAGCAATATCGTTTTATGGTGGGCAAGGATGCCCACCCTACTACCCTACCGCAAGAGAGCAAGGCTCTTAATTTGAGCATAAACCGCCTGCCCCTCTGCCAAACCCAGCTCAGCATAGGCCCAGGGACTGATGGAGGCCCAAAAAGAAAGGCCCTCGCTTGCAAGTTTTAGGTCAATTTTATCCGCTTGTGGTCGGACTTGAGCAATTTCGGCCCTTAAGTTGTTGCGAATGCTGGTCTGTTGGGGAGGGGTAAGCGAAATGGCCACATCAGATCCTTGAATACAAACCCGCAGGCTAGTCTTGCCCTGCTCATGTAAGCCCTTGACCCAAAGAGATTGGCTACCAAAGGCCAACTCGGTCATCTGGTAGATCTCATTTTGCCCTCGAACCGGCAGATTAAGCAGGCTGGTCGCCTCCTCCCCCTCCTGCCAGGCAGCAAAGAGCGGACTGTTCCACAGGCTTTCTAAGCGATCAAAGGCCACCACCCTGCCCTGCTCCATCAAAATAACCTGCTGGGCCAGGCTTTGTAGCTCTTCCAGGCTGTGGCTCACATAAAGAATAGGGATTTGAAGGCTTTGGGTCAGCCTTTCTAGGTAGTCCAAGAGTTCCCGTTTGCGGGGAATGTCCAGGGCTGACAGGGGTTCGTCCATCAGTAAAAGTTCAGGCTCTCTCAATAAAGCTCGGCCAATAGCGACCCTTTGCTTTTCCCCGCCAGAAAGCGTGACTGGGTAACGCTTTAATAGGTGACCAATACCCAAGAGTTCCACCACCTGATCAAATTTAGCCCCTGCGGATTTGGCCATGCCATAGCCTAGATTGCCCTTAACCGTGTAATGAGGAAAAAGCCGAGCATCCTGAAAAACATAGCCGATATTGCGTTTTTCAGGCGGCAGATTGATGCCTGTCTGGCTGTCAAACAAGACCCGGCCATTAAGCTCAATCCGCCCTTGATCAGGCTGGCTAAGGCCACTGACTAGGTTGATAAGGGAAGACTTGCCCGCCCCAGACAGGCCGAAAATGGCGGTTACGCCTATGTTGGGGATGGAGAGATCAGCACTTAAGGTTAGATTACCTAGTTGTTTTTGGAGATTGAGTTTTAGCATTTCGTTTCTTCTGTTCAATAAGCTGGCTTATTTCCTGCACAACTTCTTCGTGGGGTAAAGATGGCAAGGGATCATCTAATGCTTCCTTAACCTTTTCAATAACATAATCATCATAAGATTTCATTTAATTCTTACCTATATGTAAACATCACTGCCCCAAACGCTGCTTCATGCTTCTAGCCAACCACTCCGACAGCCAGAGCGAGAGCAGCGAAATCAGCACAGCCAGCACACAAAGTCGGGCGGTCTGTTCATCTGCCCCGGGGGTTTGGATGTAGGTATACATGGCCAGCGGGATGGTTTGGGTTTGGTTGGCGATGTTGGAAACAAAGGTAATGGTGGCCCCAAATTCCCCCAAGGAGCGAGCAAAGCCCAGCACCAGGCCGGCTAGCACACCGGGCAGGGTTAGGGGGAGGGTGATGGTGAAAAAGACCCTATAGGGGCTGGCACCTAGGGTGCGGGCGGCGGCTTCAAGCTTGGGATCGACCGCTTCAATGGAGAGCCGAATGGCTCGTACCACCAAGGGAAAGGATACCACTGCCGTAGCCAACACCGCCCCCTTCCAGTTAAAGGCAAAGGAGAGGCCGAACCAGTCGTAGAGATACTTGCCGATAAAGCCGTTCCGCCCCATGGCCACCAGCAGCAAATAGCCCACCACCACTGGAGGCAAAACCAGGGGCAGGTGGATAAGGCTGTCAAAAATCGCCTTGCCGTAGAAGTTCTTACGGGCCAAAAGCCAGGCACAGAGAATGGCTAAAGGCAGGCTGGTCAGCATGGCGGTTAGGGCCACTTCCAGGCTGAGACGGACGGCGGTTAGTTCAAGCGGGGTAAAATTGAAGAATTCTTGCAACATGGTTTTTGTGATACAAAGATAGCGCCAGCCTCCAGGCTGGTGCTGTTTTTCCATCAGATTTCAGTCATCTTCGGCACCAGCGAGGACGCTGGCGCCATCAAAGAGATAAAACTATTTGGTTGTAAACCCATACCCCTGCAAGACCGCCTTGGCCTCGTCACTGGCTAAATAGGTCAAAAAGGCTCGGCTGGCTGGGTTATCCCCCTCTTTCAAAATGGCAACGGGGTATTCAATAGCCTTGTGGCTGTCGGCAGGGAAGGTGGCCACTACTTTGACGTTTTTAGCCTGTTTGGCATCGGTACTATAGACCACGCCATAAGGGGTTTCGGCCTTTTCGACCAGGGCTAGGCTGGCACGCACGTCCTTGGTGCGGGCAATGTGGTTTTCAAGTGCTGGCCAGGTCTTGAGTTTGGTCAAGGCCTCTTTGGCATAGATGCCGGCTGGCACATGGTCTGGGTCGCCCAAGGCTAAGAATACCCCATCCAGGCCCTTGAACCAAGTGTCTTTTGACACATCCACACTGTTAAGCTGCCAGTCTTTGGTAGCAATTAAGACCAGAGCATTACCAGCCAAGACCTTCTCGGTTTCTTTTACTGTTAAATCCTTGTCGCTTAAGTGCTTCATCCACTTGGTGTTGGCTGAAACAAAGAGGTTGGCTGGGGCACCCTGCTCGATCTGCTTGGCCAGGGTTGAAGAAGAGCCAAAGGAGAAAATCAGCTCATCATGAGGATTGACCTTTTTATAGCCTTCGGCCAAGGACTGCATGGCATTGGTCATGGAAGCTGCTGCAAAAACCGTAACCTGATCGGCCAGAGCAGAAAGTGATGTTGCAGCTAAACCAAGGGAGAGAAGAAGGGCTTTGAGTTTCATAATTCATCCTTTTATGCGGGAAAAAAGCCCTCTTGCGTGGGGGCAAGAGGGAAAAGAGTGATTTGATGCTATGTATATTTTTATATAGCGAAACGAATTATAAGGATTTCTTGCAAAAAATCTATATAAATTTCTTTATATTGCCTAAAATAGTGTCCAAACTTTCTTTGGAATAGGCTTATGCAAAACAGTGAAATCCTCCTAACCATCAAACTCAACCAAACCCTCTTTGCCGATCCGAAGCGGATCGAGCTCCTTCGCCAAATTGCCCATTCAGGCTCCATCAGCCAGGCAGCCAAATTGGCTGGCATTAGCTATAAGAGTGCCTGGGATCATCTGGATGCCATGAACAAGCTCAGCCCCAAGCCCCTTTTGGAACGCTCAACCGGTGGCAAGCAGGGCGGCGGTACACAACTGACAGCCTATGCCCAACGGCTCTTGCAACTCTATAATTTGCTGACCCAGCTACAAGAAAAGGCCTTTAGTATCCTCCATCAGGAAGATCAACCGCTGGACAGCCTCCTGGTAGCCACTGCCCATGCCTCCCTGCAAAGCAGTGCCCGCAACCAATTTTTCGGCAAGGTGGCACAAGTTCGTTTGGAACAGGGGACTGCCCTGGTCGATTTGCAAATTCCTGGCCTAAATCAACCGCTTGTGGCCGCCATTACAGCCAAAAGCTGTGAGCGTTTAAAGCTGGCAGAGGGCAAGGAGGTGATGGCCATGGTTAAGGCTCCTTGGATTGAAATTACTGATAAAGCCTGTGGCGAGAATGTCTTTGAAGGCGTGATTGAAGGCATAGAAAATCAGGAAATGCTGGTTAAGGTTGGGGAAGTTACCTTCTGTGGGGCCAATCAAGCCAACTTAGAAGCCGGCCAGACTGTACGGATTTTCCTTGACCCTAAACAGATTATTTTGGCTACGCTCTATTAAGGGCTGTTGATCCCCCCCTCAGCCCTTCGGGCAGCTCCCCCCGCAAGCGGAGGGAGCGAAAATTATACGAAATAATATTGGTAGAAAATTTCCCTCCACCCGCTTGCGGGGGGAGGTGCCGAAGGCGGAGGGGGATTTCATACATTCTAGTCAAATTATCAATACACCTTACCTCCTCCTCAAGTAGGCAAATCTGCCCACGCTTCCCACAAAAATGTGAGATAACTCACAAAATCAACTTAAATTTAGTTGTTTTATTTGTCTTTTTGTTTAAACCTCTTCAAAATAAACACAAACGAAAACAAAATGCTTGAAAACAAACATTTTGGACTAAAAATCGACAAGAGGGCAAGATCATGCAACGTAATACACAGTTAGCCAAGCTTAAACAAACAGAAAAATGGGACTTTATTGTTATCGGCGGAGGGGCCAGCGGCCTAGGCACGGCCTTGGATGCCGCCTCTCGGGGCTACAAGACCCTGCTCTTAGAAGCCAAGGACTTTGCCAAGGGTACCTCTAGCCGTAGTACCAAGCTGGTCCACGGCGGGGTGCGATATTTGGCCAATGGGGATGTGGCCCTGGTGCGGGAGGCCCTGCGGGAGCGGGGACGCTTGGCCCAGAATGCCAGCCATCTCTTTAAGAACCAAAACTTTGTTATTCCTAATTTTGGGTATTTTGATGCGGTCAAATACCGCATTGGCCTGGGTATGTACGATGCCCTGTCCGGCAAACTCAGCCTAGGCAGAACCGAGGCCATCAGCAAGGCTGAAACCCTAGAACGCTTGCCAACCTTGGACGGCCAGGGCCTGATAAACGGCGTGGTCTATAAGGATGGCCAGTTTGATGATGCCCGCTTAGCGGTTAATATGGCTCAAACCATTGTGGAACAGGGCGGTACGGTGCTTAACTATGCCAAGGTGACTGGCCTAATTAAGAATGATGCCGGCAAGATTGTGGGCGTAAAAGCACATGATGAACTGAATCAAGAAAGCCTTGAAATCTTGGGCACAGCGATTATCAATGCCACTGGTGTCTTTATGAACGAAATTCTCAGCATGGATCACGGTTCAGATAAGAAATTCGTGGTGCCCAGCCAGGGGGTGCATTTGGTCTTAGACAAGTCTTTCAATCCGTCTAATGATGCCCTTATGATCCCGAAAACCTCTGACGGCCGGGTGCTTTTTGCCGTGCCTTGGCATGATAAGTTGGTGGTGGGGACAACCGATACCCTGATTGAAGAGCCAAGCTATGAGCCGATTGCACTTGAGCAGGAAATTCAATTTATCTTGGATACGGCCTGCCAATATTTAACCAAGAAACCAACCCGGGCTGATGTTTTGTCAGTTTTTGCCGGCCTTCGACCGCTTGCCGCCCCTGAAAAAGCAGGCCAAAGCACCAAGGAGGTTTCCCGCAGCCACAAGGTCATTACCGATGAAACCAGCGGCTTGGTCACCATTACCGGTGGCAAATGGACCACCTACCGTGAAATGGCCGAAGATACGGTCAATACGGCCCTCAATGTCCATAGCGACCTGCCTCGTAAGGCCTGTGTAACGGTGGATTTGCCTATTCACGGCAAGATCCCAGCTGACCAGGTGGACTTATCCAACCACCTCTATGTTTACGGCTCCGACATTCCAGCCATTCGTGAGCTACAAAAAGAGCCCGCCTATGCCGAAAAACTCCACCCAAATTATGGTTACACCGTGGCCGAAGTGGTTTGGGCCGTGCGGGAGGAAATGGCTCAAAGCCTGGAAGATGTGCTGGCCCGCCGAGTCCGCCTACTCTTCTTGGATGCCCGGGCAGCCATTGATGTGGCGGCTAAGGTAGCCCAAGTGATGGCCGAGGAGCTGGGCAAGGATCAAGCCTGGCAGGCAGCCCAGGTGGCCGACTTCTTGAGTGTGGCCAAGCATTATTTATTGGTGGATTATTCGGCTCAATCCCTTTAATAGTTTGAAGCAAGACCGCTTGTTAGCCTGATTTTTGGCTTACAAGCGGTCTTGCTTTTGCTAAAATCTGCAAATTGATGATTTACCCTTGGAAGCCCCATGAAAAAATCCCTTACCCTTGCCGCTGCCCTCCTCCTTTCTGCCTGTAGCCTGGTCAGCTATCAACCTGTGCAAACCATCAAGCAGGTCAATCCCGATCAAGGCTACCGTATGCGTTCCACCATGCTCAAGAGCCAAGAAGATGGCAACTTGGTTATCTTGATGTTTTCTGGCGGAGGTACTCGGGCGGCTGCCTTGGGTTATGGGGTTTTGGAACAGTTTAAAGGCACACCGATAAAAGGAAAAACCTTGTTAGAACAAGTGGATATGGTTTATGGGGTGTCGGGCGGCTCGGTGCTGGCCTCTTATTTTGCCCTAGAGGGGCAGGATGTGGTGCCTAAATTTGCGGACAAATTCCTGACCAAAAACTTCCAGCGGGAGGTCATCAACCAAGTCTTTTCCCTGTCCAATATGCCCCGCTTGGCCTCGCCCCAATTCGGGCGGGGCGATCTGCTCCAAGAGCAGCTTAACCGTGCCCTTTATGGGGGCAAGACCTTCGGCCATTTGGCCCAAAATCGCAAGGGGCCTTTTGCTGTCATCAGTGCAACGGACATGAACATTGGCCAAAAACTGACCTTTACCCAAGAAACCTTTGACGGCCTCTGCCTCAACCTCAACGATTTAGAAATTGCCCGAGCCGTGGCCGCCTCTAGTGCGGTTCCCCTGGTTTTTGCCCCGCTGACCCTCAACAACAACGGCGGCAACTGCAATTTTCAAATTCCTAAGGAATACGAGGTGCGGGAAAAAACCCTTGACGGCCTGCGGGTCAAAAATGTGGAGGAGGTCAAACACCTGCTCGCCCTCTACCAAAACAGCCAAGAACGGCCCTTTATTCACCTGGTTGATGGCGGTTTAACCGATAATTTGGGCCTGGCCAGCCTGATTGATATGTCTGATGTGCTGGGCCTGGAGCAACTTTATGAACAAGTGCAAAAACTCAAGCTCCAAAACATCATTATCATCAACATCAATGCCCAAAATCAGGTTAATAGCGAGATAGACAAAAGTGCCGATATCCCTGGCTTGGGTGACGTTATCAACACTGTCATCAACGTGCCTATTGATAAAACCACCCACGCCACCCTTCGGCGTTTCCGTGAATTTACCGACACTTGGAACCGCTTTAGCCAGCAGCAAAAGGGCAAGCCCGTACCCCTGCACTTTGTGGACTTGGGCTTGAAGGATCTGCCCGAGGGCGACCTAAAAAAAGAGGTACTCAATATCAGCACCTCCTTCTATTTGCCGAAATCGGATATTGATAAGCTCCGCCAATCGGCCAAAATTTTGTTGGATAACTCACAGACCTATCAAGATGCACTCAAGGCCTTGCAATAAAGCAAGCGGCCAGATTTGCAAGTTTTCCTGCAAATCTGGCCGCTTGTTTATGGCTTAGGGCTTATTCCCAACCCTTAACCACAGCACCATTAAAGACTTCATTGGCCTTTTGGTGGACTTCTTCGGTTTGATAGGATTTCACAAAGTTTTTAACCTTCTCGTCATCCTTGTTGCTTTCACGGGCCACAATGATGTTTACATACGGGGAATCCTTAGACTCCACAAATAAGCCGTCCTTGGTTGGGTTGAGGCCCACTTGGCCTGCGTAGGTGGTATTGATGATGGAAAGGGCCGTATCATCAAGGGTGCGCGGCAGGAGTGGGGCATCAATTTCTTGAATAACCAGGTTTTTCGGGTTCTCCAAAATATCCACACGGGTGGCAAAAAGCTTGTTGCCTTCTTTGAGTTTTAAGAGGCCTTGAGCTTCAAGCAAGATCAGGGCACGGCCTAGGTTGGTTGGATCGTTTGGCACGGCAATGGTGTCGCCGTCCTTTAACTCATCAATAGACTTAATTTTCTTGGAATAGGCCGCAATCGGGTACACAAAGCTGTTGCCAACTGGCACGATTTTATAACCACGGTCTGCGATTTCCTTGTCTAAATACGGCTTATGCTGGAAGGCGTTGAGATCCATATCGCCACGATCTAGGGCTTGGTTCGGGGAAGAATAGTCAGTAAAGACCACAAATTCCACATTAAGATCATATCTGTCCTTGGCAATTTGAGCTGCCACTTCAGCCACCTTGTGTTCAGGGCCTGAAATCACGCCCACCTTGAGGACGTCTTGCTTGTCTTTACAAGCAGTTAATGCAAATACAGAGGTCAAAACGAGGGCTGAAAGGGATTTTTTTAGGGTCATAAATTTGTTTCCTTAAATAAATGCCCACAAAAGCGTGGGCCTCAACGGTAGGGTGCGGTTTACCGCACCGTTCTTTGTTTAATGGTGCGGTAAACCGCACCCTACAAATAAATTACCAACCTTTTACCACGGCACCGTTAAATAATTTAAGGGCTTCTTGGTAAACTTCTTCGGTTTGGTAGGATTTTAAGAAGGTTTGTAAACGTTCATCACCCTTGTTGTCTTCACGGCTGGTCAGCAGGTTTACATAAGGGGAATCCTTGGCTTCCACCACCACGCCGTCTTTTTCAGGGGTTAGGCCTGCTTGGCCGGCGTAAGTGTTGTTGATAACGGCTAAATCCACATCATCAAGGGCACGGGTAAGTAGTGCGGTTTCAACCTGTTTCACTTCGATTTTCTTCGGGTTTTCCACGATGTCTAGTTCGGTTGAGAAGAGATTGCTTGGATCTTTTAACTTAATCAGGCCATTGTTGTGGAGCAAGATAAGGGAACGGGCCGCATTGCTTGGGTTATTGGGAATGGCTACAATAGCCCCTTCACGCAATTCATCTAACTTCTGCACCTTTTTAGAATAGGCCGCAATCGGGTAAACAAAGGTGTTGCCGATGATGGCGATTTTATAGCCGTGAGCTTTGACTTCCTGCTCAATATAAGGCACAGTTTGGAAGGCGTTGGCATCTAAGTCGCCTAGGCTCAAGGCCTTGTTGGGCTGGGTGTAGTCGGTAAATTCGATGAGTTTAACGTCAAGGCCGTATTTGTCCTTGGCGATTTTGGCCGCTACTTCAGCGATTTGGTGCTCAGGACCGGTCATCACGCCGATTTTCAGAGCTTCTTTCTTTTCATTACAGCCTGTTAGGGCGAGGGTTGCGGCAAGTGCGCCAACAGCGAGGAGTTTTTTTAACATTGGGGTTCCTTAAGTAAATACTAAATTATTGATGGCGCCAGCCTCCAGGCTGGTGCCTCGTTCTATCAGCACCAGCCTGGAGGCTGGCGCTATCGTTTGAAAGGGGGGAATTTACCAGCCCTTTACCACACCGTCTTTAAAGTGTTTTTGGGCTTCTTGGTAAACTTCTTCAGTTTGGTAGGCTTTCACGAAGTCCTGTACAGCCTTGCTGTCTTGGTTGTCCTTGCGGGCCACGATGATGTTTACATAAGGGGAGTCTTTAGACTCAACAAACACACCGTGATCTTGGGTGTTAAGGCCCACTTGGCCTGCGTAGGTGTTGTTTACCACCGCTAAATCCACATCGTCCAAGGCACGGGCGGCAACTGAGGTGTCCACTTCACGGATCTTGAGTTTTTTCGGGTTCTCAATGATGTCTAAAGAAGTCGAGAAGAGGTTGGTGTTGTCTTTAAGTTTGATCAGGCCTTGTTTTTCAAGCAAGATTAAGGCACGGGCTAGGTTGCTTGGGTCGTTCGGTACAGCAATGGTTGCACCGTCTGCCAATTCGCTGATGTTTTTGATCTTCTTAGAATAACCTGCAAGCGGATAAACAAAGGTATTGCCCACAATGACCAGGTTGTTTAATTTTTTAGAGGAAGAATCCTTATCCAAATAAGGTTTGTGCTGCATGGCGTTCAGATCAAGGTCGCCCTTAGACACGGCTGTATTTGGCAGGGCGTAGTCGTTAAACAAAACGAACTCCACATCCAGGCCATATTTTTCCTTGGCCACTTCGGCTGCACGCTCGGCTACCGTATGTTCAGGGCCTGACATCACGCCCACCTTAATGCTTTCGGCATAGGCTTGGCCGGCCAAAGCCAGGGTGGACGCCACAAGGGATAGTTTGAATAGATTAGATAGTTTCATAGGATTCCTCCAAGAGTTGTGTTTTTTAGCAATACAAGCGGTTGAGAATTTGCAGATTTTCACAAATTTCCCACCGCTTGTGGGTTTATCGATGGTCAAAGCGCTGGGCCAGTTTGTCGCCCACTTTTTGGCTGACCATTACAATCAGAACAATAATGATGGTGGCAATCCATTTGACGTAGACCATATTGCGGTGCTCACCGTAGCTGATGGCCAGGTTACCCAAGCCACCGCCGCCGACCACACCCGCCATGGCGGAATAGCCGATAAGCGAAACCAGAGTCAGGGTAATGCCATTGATGAGAATCGGTAAAGATTCTGGCAAGTAGAACTTGCTGACCACCTGCCAGTTAGTGGCCCCCATGGATTTAGCCGCTTCTGTTAAGCCTGATGGAATTTCCAAAAGTGCATTAGAAGTCAAGCGGGCAAAGAAGGGAATGGCCGACACGCTAAGCGGAATAATGGCCGCTGTGGTGCCCAGGGTCGTGCCCACCAGTAAACGAGTGAAAGGCAGGAGAATAACCAACAAGATAATAAAGGGTACTGAACGGCCGATGTTGATGAACACATCCAACACACGGTGCAAGCCTTGGTTTTCCAAGATCTCGCCCTTGCCCGTTAAGAAGGCCAGCAGGCCAATTGGCAGGCCAACAATGATGGAAATCAGGGTAGCAGCCAGGCCCATATAGATGGTTTCAAGCGTGGAAATGGCCACCATTTCCCACATTCTTGGGGTTAATTCGCTTAAAAAATCATTCCACATAGCCTAAAACCTCAACTTTTACATTATTATCAATTAAATAGAATTTTGTTTCGGCAATGGCATCGGCATCGCCCTCCATTTCTGCAATCACAAAGCCAAACTTAACCCCGCCTGCATAGTCGATTTGCGACATCAAAATACTGAAATCAATGCCGAATTTTTTAGAGGCATGGGAAAGCAAAGGTGCATCCACCGAGCGGCCGGTAAACTCAAACTTAATAATGGGTTTACTGGTTGGAGTTGGGGCTTGCAGGAGCTGGTTAGTGTATTCCGCAGGCAACTCAAAGTGGAAGGTGGACTGAATAAAGCGCTGGGCCAATTCGGTTTTCGGGTTGGAGAAAATCTCGCTCACCGATCCGCTTTCCACCAACTGGCCACGTTCAATCACGGCCACACGGTCGCAGATGCGTTTAACCACGTCCATTTCGTGGGTAATGAGCAGGATGGTCAAGCCCAAACGCTGGTTGATTTCCTTGAGTAATTGGAGGATGGATTGGGTGGTGGCCGGATCGAGCGCACTGGTGGCTTCATCACATAAAAGCACCTGTGGATCGTTGGCCAAGGCACGGGCAATGGCTACACGCTGCTTCTGGCCGCCTGAGAGGTTGCTCGGGTAAACATCACGCTTGTCAGAGAGTCCTACCAAGTCTAAGAGGCTGGACACCTTCTGCTCGATCTTGGCCTTGTCTGCCCCATCTAACTCTAAAGGCAATGCCACGTTTTCAAAGACAGTACGGGAGGAAAGCAGGTTAAAGTGCTGGAAGATCATGCCAATATGGCGGCGAGCCTTGACCAGATCGGCCTCTTTTAGGGTGGTTAAATCGGTGCCGTCCACAATCACCTGGCCCATGGTTGGGCGTTCAAGCAGGTTTACGCAGCGGATAAGGGTACTCTTGCCTGCTCCAGAGGCACCAATCACCCCGTAAATCGTGCCCTTGGGCACTTCCAGGTTCACATTATCAAGGGCGGTAATCTTCTTACCCTTGACTTCAAATTGCTTGCTGATCTGTTTCAGCTTAATCATAATAGGTTGCTTCCAATGAAATTGATCGAAAATTAAGGCGGTATTTTAGACGTCTAGATTGCTGTGTCAATGGACAGGATGGTATTTTTTATGCCTAAATGGAATAAAAAATACTTTATTATCTGACCGTGATGGCGCAAGTGTCCTCGCTTGTGCCGTCTTCAATATAAAGAGGCACCAGCCTAGAGGCTGGCGCCATCCTTTTAAATGTCTAAAAATTCACCACCTTATCCGCCCAAAGGGTCCAGGCTGCTACATCATCCAGCGTTCCCAATCCCACACCTTGGGCCAGTGGCAGCTCGGTAATGCCGCGCGCCTTGGTACAGCTGGTGCAGAGTTTCACTTCTGCCCCTTGGGCAGTTAAGATTTCTAAAACCTGCTGCACATTGGCCCCTTCGTTGGGGTTCTGGCCGGCCAGGCCTGCCAAGACGGAATCCGAAAAGCAGAAAATCTTAATGTCCACGTCCTTACCATATTCCTCTTGCAGATTGACCGCCAAGCGTAGGCCGTTGAACATTTTTTCGGTGCCATAAGGCGATTCGTTAAAGATAAAGAGTAGTTTTTGCATGTTATGCTCCTAAAATTTGTAAATTTTGTCTGAAAATCTCCCGCTTGTGGGGGAAATCTGGCCTATTCTAACCCACGTCTTATCATCGGCTCAAAGAAATCATAGTCCACCAAGAAGGAATCGTGGCCGAAAATAGAATTAAATTCGTGGTAATCCACCTCCACGCCTGCTTGTTCCAGCTTTTGCACACTCTTATGAATATCCACCTGCTTAAAGAGCTGATCGCTGGTGACAGCCACCAAGGTATAACGAGCCTTAATCCGTTCAAGTGCGGCCTGTTCATTGGCATAGCCCAGGGCAGGATCGTAGCGATCTAGGGCTCGCAAGAGATGAAGATAGGAATTGGCATCAAAGCGGTCGAGGAACTTCTTGCCCTGATAGCTGAGGTAGGATTCCACCTGGAAATGATCGCCCCAAATTTCGCTTTGCTGCTTGGTTTCCCGCCCAAAGGCCTTGGCCAGTTGCAGATCGGTTCGGTAGGTCAGCATACCCAGCATACGGGCGATTTTCAAGCCATCATGCGGAGGCTGGCTCTCGTAATAATCGCCGCCATTGAAATGAGGATCGTTAATAATGGCCTGGCGCATCACATGGTTAAAGCCGATGGCCTCGGCACTGAAGGTCAGGGAAGAACAAAGATTGATGATACGACCCACGCAATCAGGATAAGAAATCCCCCACTGGGTGGCCTGCATACCGCCAAAAGAGCCTCCTGCCACCGCATGCAAACGCTCAATGCCCAAGGCCTCGACCAAGGCCTTTTGCACCTTGACAATGTCTTGTACGGTAATAATCGGAAAGCGGCTGCCATAGGGCTTGCCTGTTTGCGGATTGAGTGAAGCCGGGCCTGTGCTGCCCTTGCAGCCGCCCAGCACATTAGAGCAGATAAAAAAATAGCGGTTGGTATCAAAGGCCTGGCCTGGCCCGATAAAATCCTGCCACCAGCCCTTGTCGCCCGAGGCAAAATAGGGTTCGGCATCGCCTGTTAAGGCATGGCACAAGAGCACGGCATTGCTCTTATCCGCATTGAGGCTGCCATAGGTTTGATAGGCCACCTCCACAGGCGAAAGCAAGCCCCCCGAGACCAACTCAAGAGGGCTTTGTGTAAAAAGACTAATCTGTTCTGCCATGAGAATCCTTGCAAATTTCCTGCATTTTCTAACCGCTTGTTATGGCGCATAAGGTAACCAGCACCTTAAACTTTGTCAAGAAATTTTAGCCATCTAAACGTCTAGCATTCTATTTGAGTTGCGAATTTCGCATAGTTAGCTATACTTAGCCTTTATTTTTACTCTGAAACGACCTATGCCAAACCACCAACCCGTTAAAGGCGCTATTGCCATTATCACCGCAGGCTTTCTCTTTGCCTGCGTAAATACCCTCATTCCCAAGCTAACCTCTGTTTCAAGCATTGATTCTAGCGTGGTTGCCCTGGTGCAGTATTTGGTCGCCTTTATCTTTCTTGTGCCTAGCATGAATAATGCGGGCTTTTTAAGTTCGCTAAAAACCCAGCACTTTGGCTGGCACTGCCTGCGGGTTTTCCTGTCTGCCATTGGTATTCAATGCTGGACCATGGCCTTGGCCTATCCTATTCCGATTTGGCAAGGCATTGCCCTGCTTATGACCTCGCCGCTTTTTGTGACCATCGGTTCAGGCCTCTTGCTCAAGGAAAAGGTCGATCGCAAGCGTTGGATTGCCACCCTGTTCGGTTTTATCGGGGCCATGATTATTCTTGAACCTTGGTCAGAAAACTTTGATTGGATCGTGCTTCTGCCTGTGGCTGCCGCCTTCTTCTGGGCCTGCTACTCGCTTATGGTCAAAAAACTCTCGGTTTACGATTCGCCAACCACCATGGTGGCCTATCTCTTTATTTTGATTACGCCTTTTAACCTGTTGATTGCCCTGACCAACCTCAGCCCAAGCGGCTTTAGTATGCCTTCTTTCAGCGATTTCGGCTTCTTGATCTTACTGGGCTTCTTAACCGCCCTGGCCCAACTGGCTGTGGCCAAGGCCTATAATTTAGCTGATGCTTCTTACATCCAGCCCTTTGACTTCATCAAGCTGCCCCTTAACGTGCTGGCAGGTTGGCTGGTCTTTAACTGGGTGCCACCTGGCAAACTCTGGCTGGGTGCGGCCATTATCATTGCGGCCACCCTTTACATCACCCATTCTGAAACCAAAAATTTAGGGAAAAATGACCAAGCAAACTGATCCAAAACCCGCTAAGCAAAAATTGCAACTTTCTCGCTTTTGCAAACCACTTGTTAAGGGCCTGGCCAGCCTGGGCCTGACTGGGCTCTTGGCTATTTTTGCCCTGGATTATTCGGTTTCCTACTTGGTTAAGGACAAGATCTACACGGACATTGAGCAGCTCCCCCACCGCCCCTATGCGGTGGTCTTGGGCACGGCCAAGTACTACCCTTCCCGTGCGCCGAATCTCTATTATAAATACCGCATTGATGCCGCCATCGCCCTTTACAAGGCCCGCAAGGTGGATGATTTTTTAGTCAGTGGTGACAATGCCACGCCCTACTACAATGAACCCCGGGTAATGACCAACGACCTACGCCGCAAGGGCATTCCCAATGTGCTCATCAAGCAGGATTATGCGGGCTACGACACTCTGGCTTCTATCATCAGGGCACATAAAACCTATGAGATCCCGGCCTTTACTATCGTCAGCCAACAGTTTCACTGCGAACGGGCCTTAATGATCGCTAAATTCAACCAAATTGACGCCATCTGCTATGCCGCCCAATACCCCGAAGGCCATTACCGTGTCCGCATTCGGGAGGTTTTTGCCCGAGTGGGGATGTATGTGGATTATCTGATGGGCAAGCAGCCTAAAACCTTAGATCTGGTCAAAGAACAGGTCGTTACAAAATAAACCACCCTTCCCTTTGCAAGTTTTGCCCATTAATCAACCGCTTGTTGGGCAAAATGATGAGCATTTAGCCTTAATTTCCCCTGTTCCTTTTGGCGATTTTTTGTTAATCTATCGCCCTTTTTTACATCCTCTTTTTTAGGTATCGACATGGCTTGGAAAGCATATAAAAAAATCGCCGCATTGGCCGGTATTGCCGTTTTGGTGGCAAGTTGTAGTTCAAACGCTCCACAAACTGGCTCAACCATGGGCCAACAATCAGCCCAATTTGGGGCCAAATTCAATGGCCGCCAGTTTATTCCCCAGCAGTATCCCCTGGTCAGAACCACCTCTTTAACCAGCAGTCAGCGCATTGTCAATCAAAGTGACTTCTTAAAGCAGGTGGCCAATGTGGGGGCCTATTCCTCCAGCATTAACAACCGCTTTGCTGGCACCTATGGCAAACTAAGCCGCTGGATTGCCAGTGGGGCAAAAATCAACGATTTGCCTAACTACGGCATTCATATCCGCCAAATGCGGGGCGAAGATGGCTATCAAAACGTCCTAATGACGGGCTACTATTCCCCAGTTTACAAGGCTCGCCGTACCCCTCAAGGCAAGTTCCGCCAGCCTATTTATGCCATGCCGGCCAATAAACGCTTTACCCGTGCCCAAATCTACGCCGGTGCCTTGGCCGGCCAGGGGTTAGAACTGGCCTATACCGAGTCCATGTTTGATAACTTTGCCCTGGGCGTGCAAGGCAGTGGCTATGTGGATTTTGGTGATGGCCGCTTAAACTACCTGGCCTATGCCGGCCAAAATGGCTTCCAGTACACCAGTGTTGGGCGTCTTTTGGTGGAAGATGGCGAAGTGCCAAGGGAAAAAATCTCTATGCAGGCCATTCGTGAATGGGGTGAGCGTAACCCGCACCGTTTCCAAGCCTTGTTAGAACGCAATCCGTCCTACGTTTTCTTTAAGCACGACCCGACAGGCCAGGTAAAAGGCTCTGCTGGCGTGCCGCTGATTGCCTTGGCCTCATTAGCCTCTGACCGCAACATCGTGCCATCTGGCAGCGTGCTCTTGGTGGAAATGCCTCTTATCGATCACCACGGCAACTGGACAGGTAAACACGAAATGCGCCTTATGATTGCCCTGGATGTGGGTGGCGCCGTTAAGGGTCAGCACTTTGACCTCTACCAGGGCATCGGCGATGCCGCAGGCCACAAGGCTGGGCTCATGAAGCACTACGGCCGTGTTTGGGTGCTGAATTAGAACTCTGCTAAAAGCCTTTCTTTTAAAACCGCTTGCTGCTGGTCAGTTAAAGCGGTTTTTTCTTGATTAGACACCACAAAATAATCCTCCACCCGCTCGCCAATGGTGGAAATTTTGGCGTTGAGCAAATTAAGGCCCAGCTCATTAAAGATATAGCTGACCTGGGCCAGCAGGCCTTCTCGATCTAAGGTAAAGAGCTCAAAGGCGGTTTGATCGGCCCGGTGGTGGTTGAGGAAACGCACTCGGGTGGAGCGGTTAAAGGTTTGATACTTAATCGGTTTTTTATGGGGCTTGAAGGTCTTGGCCTTGTCGTCTTGCAGGGTTTTAAGCAGAGCCTGTTGGATCTGCTGGCAACGATCAGGGCTGAGGGGCTTGCCCTTAAGATCGGTCACAATAAAGCTGTCAAAAACCAAGCCCTCTTTACTGGTAATAATTTGGGCATGATGAATGCTGACCTTCTTCTGGCTAAGCACCTGGGCAACTCGGGCAAAGAGCTGGGGCTGATCGGCACAATGAATAAAGATCTCGGTAGCAGTCTGGGTCTGGTTGCCGACCAAGACACTTGGTTTGCCTGTTTTTAGCAGGCCCAACAAGTGCCATTCTAGTTGCTTGGCATTATTACGGGCAAAATAACTCGGCGGGCAAGTCGCCCAAAAGGCTTGGGCAGCCTGCCACTGCTTAGAGCTTAAAATCAGCTTGAGGTGTTCACTGGCTTGCAAGCGATTGGTTGTGGCAAGTGCCTGATAGTCCAGAGCCTTTTTCTCTCCCATCCGTAATTTTTCCAGGGTAAATTGATGGAGCTGGGCCAAAAGCGACCGCTTCCAATCGTTCCACAGGGTTTCATTGGTGGCACAAATGTCGGCTACGGTCAGGCAGGTTAGGGCATTTAAAGCGGTGGGTTCGCCCACTATATTGGCAAATTCACCCACAATAGCGGGGTCAAAAATATCCCGCCGCTGGGCGGTGATAGACATGGTTAAATGCTCAGCCACCAGCCAGGCCATAAAAGAGGCCTGCTCCTCATTAAAGCCGTGGAGCTTGGCAAAATCATACATCTCCACTGCCCCATTTTGGGCGTGATCGCCCTCCCGCCCCTTGGCGATATCGTGTAAAAGTGCCGCAAAATAAATCAGTGATCGGTCAGCAATTTGGGGGAAGAGCTGGCAGCATAAGGGGTGCTGGGCCTGGTTGGCTGGGTCTAAAAAGCTCTCCAGCTTGAGCATAACCCGCACGCTGTGTTCGTCCACCGTGTAGAGGTGGAACATATCAAACTGCATCAGGCCAGTAATCCCCTGCCAGGCAGGGAAATAGGCCTCCAGCACACCTAATTGGTGCATGGGTACAATGGCTCGAGCCACCATTTGGGGCTGGGTAAAGAGCAGCACAAATCGCTCACGGGCTTGAGGGTAATCACAAAGCGGTCGCTCCAACAGCTGCACTGCCAAGCGTAGCTGTCGCAGGGTTTGGGTGCTGGCCTTGGCTTGGGGTTGAGCAGTTAAGTGGAGAAAGAGATCTAGGATAGTAGATGGATCTTTTTGAAAGATATCATTTTCTCGACAGAAAATCAGGCCATCTTGTAGGTAAAAATAGCTAACCTCTTCCCCCCTTTCAAAAAGGGATTCTTCTGCCGTAGGGTGGGCATCCCTGCCCACCATAAAATTATCGGTTAAATCGGTGGGCAAGGATGCCCACCCTACCACTTTTAAAACATTTTGTTCAAAATGATTGAGCAAAAGCTGACTTAATTGCGAAATGGACTGGGTGGCATGAAAATAGCCCCTCATCATGGCCTCTACCGCCTGATTGCCTTGACCAAAGCCCAGATCCTCTGCCAGTTGCAACTGCCGGTCAAAACGCAGGCGGTTGTCGTAGCGTTTTAGTTGCAAATGTAGGCCAAACCGCATTTTAAAGAGGGTTGCCTCTGCCGCCTTAAGCTCCTCATATTCCTCCTCAAACAAGATCCCCTGCTCAAAGAGAGCTTGCAGGGAATGAATGCCGTAGTGCCGCAGCATAATCCACATGAGCAAGTGCAGATCCCGCAGGCCGCCTGGGCTGTGTTTAAGGTCGGGCTCAAGGTTGTAGCTGGTGTTGTGGTAGCGGGCATAACGCTCGGCCTTCTCAGCCATTTTGGCCTGGAAGAAGTCCTCAATGGGCCAAAAATCAGGCTGGTAGAGCTGGGCTTGCAGATCTTCCCAAAGGGGACGATTACCCGCCAAATACCGCCCCTCAAACATATTGGTCGCCACCGAAATCTCTGCCCGCCCCACCTCAAGGCACTCTTCCACCGTCCGAATACTGGATCCTACCTGCAATTTAACATCCCACAAGCGGGTTAAAATGAGGTTGATTTTTGCATGAGTCGCCTCATCAAGTGGGGCTTGGCAAAGGATGAGAATATCCAAATCCGACAGGGGAAACATCTCCCGCCGGCCATAGCCACCTACGGCAATCAGGGCTAGGTTAGGGTTTTGATCAAGGCCCTTTTCTTGCCAGAGCTGCATAAGCAAATTATCTAAGAAATCAGACCGTTTGTGGATGAGCTCAAAGACATCGCAGGTGGCGAAGGCGGTGGCTTGGATTTGGTTGAAAAGGGCGAGTTGGGATTGGGGCATGGGTATTTAATCTGACAAAATAATGTCTCTAAATAGGATAGCGCCAGCGTCCCCGCTGGTGCTTATATCCTATTGATAAACCAAGCACCAGCCTGGAGGCTGGCGCCATCAGTGGAAAGCAACAATATAATTGATTAGCCTGTTTTATTTAAAACAAAACCTAGCACCCTCGTGCTAGGTTCATCTTACTTCTGATTCGGTTGCTTATGGGCGTGTTCGGCCATTTTTTGGCGGATGCCGCGGCGTTCTTTGGAGAGCTCTGCATTGCGGATCATATAGTCGTCCACACGGCTTTCATAGTCCTCACGCATATTGGCAATAATGGCACGCACCTGCTCAATGCTCATATCATCAGTGATGTATTGGTTGAGGTTGTCGAGCAATAAGACACGTTTTTGGTTATCACGGATTTTTTTATCGTTATCAGCGGTTTCACGCAACAGTTTGTTTTTTAAGCGATATAGGTGAACATAGTCCAACATATCTTGAAACGATTGTTTTTTATCCATTTTAAAATCCTCTTGGGTTGAAAATTAGCGATTCAATCCTAGCCCTTTTGGGGCCTTTCGTCAAAGGCTTCTTACCATTTTTGCGCGGCTTTTTGATCGCTGTCACGTCCCTCAATCCAACGCTCACCATCACTTGTGGTTTCCCGCTTCCAAAAGGGGGCTTTAGTTTTGAGGTAGTCCATAATAAATTCATTGGCATGATAGGCATCACCCCGGTGGGCAGACGACACGCCGACTAAGACAATTTCATCGCCTGAGTGGAGCTGGCCAATGCGGTGAATAACCGCCACCCGTTGCAAGTCCCAACGGCTACGGGCCTCATCCACGATTTCTTGTAGGGCCTTTTTGGTCATGGCTGGGTAGTGCTCCAAATAGAGGCCTGACACGCTATCACCCAGGTTCATTTCCCGCACCTTGCCGATAAAGAGCGTAGTTGCTCCCACGCTATGATGTTGGCTAAGCCAGCGGTAGATCTGGTTTTGATCGAACTGGGCTTCTTGTACTTCAATAAGGGTCTGCTGCATTTAGCCCCCTGTTACTGGTGGGAAGAAGGCAACTTCATCGCCATCTTTGATGGCTGAGGTCAGTGGCGAGATGGTTTGGTTAATGGCAACCAAAAGTTTGCCCGCTTCCAAGGCCAGGGCCCATTTGCCCCCTTGTGCAGCCAAATGCTGGCGGAGAGCTTCAGCGGTGTCGAAATTGGCCTCAAGCTCAAGCTGGTCTGTGCCGACCAGTTCTCGGGTTTGGGCAAAGAAAAGGATTTTAATCATTGATTTATCTCGTTTTGTAGGGGCGAATTACATTCCTCGCTGGTGCTAGATAAGGTTTATAAAGGCACAAGTGTGGACACTTGCGCCATCAAAACTAAGGGGTTGGTGCAACAAAATCCCCCGACTTGCCGCCACTCTTACTGAGCAAGCGGACATTTTCAATCACCATATCCTTCTGCACCGCCTTGCACATATCATAGATAGTGAGAGCAGCCACACTGGCGGCCGTTAGGGCTTCCATTTCTACCCCTGTTTTGCCTGTCAGCTTGCAAAGGGATTCGATCCGCACCTGGTTGGTTTCAGGCAGGGCTTCCAGTTGCACTTCAACTTTAGAGAGCAAAAGTGGATGGCAAAGAGGAATAAGCTCCCAGGTGCGTTTTGCGGCCTGAATGCCAGCAATACGGGCAGTGGCAAAAACATCGCCCTTGTGGTGGTTGCCTGAAATAATCATTTGCAGGGTTTCAGGCTTCATTGTCACAAAAGCCTCAGCACGGGCTTCCCGCACGGTTTCTTGTTTGGCGGAGACATCCACCATATTGGCTTCGCCGTTTGTATTTATATGGGTAAATTGGTTCATAGAATGATTTTGCAAAAAAGTAGTGAAATTTAACCGCTTGTAGGGACACATTGCATGCGTCCATGCGATATTTATGTTCAGATAAAGCCTGCGGACGCATGCAATGCGTCCCTACAATAGGCTATTTGAGCTTATCGGTTTTAGCCCCCAATCGAGGCCAGATTATTCCGCACGCCACTGTCGCCGATATGCAGATAGTGGTGCTCCCGCTTGCCTTGTAGGGCTGCTTTCAAGCGGGCTTCAAGCTGGAAGTGCTGACCTGGCTCTTGAAGCAGATCACGCAGGTCGATACCCTCTTCGCCAAAGAGGCAGAGGTGCAACTTGCCTAGGGCAGATACCCTTAGGCGGTTGCAGGAGGCACAGAAATTCTTTTCATAGGGCATAATCAGGCCGATTTCACCCAGATAATCAGGGTGCGATAAAACCTTGGCAGGCCCGTCAGACAGGGCCTTTTCTTGCAGAACCCAGCCTTCATTAAGCAGGCGTTGCATAATGGTTTGGCCTGATAGGTGTTGGGTTTGGAAGAAGCTATCCATTTCGCCCGTTTCCATCAGCTCAATAAAACGCATTTGGATGGGCTTGTCCTTGATCCACTTAAGGAAATCGTCCAGCCCCTTGGCCGTGTACTGCTTCATCAGCACAGCATTGACCTTGATTTTCTGGTAGCCAATTTCAAAGGCCTTATCAATACCACGCAGGATGGACTGCAACTTATCCGCCCCAGTAATAAGCTGGAACTGGCGAGGGTCTAGGCTATCAACACTCACATTAATATTGCTAATCCCCGCTTCACGCCAAAGGGCGATATCTTTCTCCATACGGTAGCCGTTGGTTGTCAAGGCCACCTGGCGAATACCGGGGGTTTGGGCGATGGTATGGGCGATTTGCAGGAAGTCCTTGCGTAGCGTGGGTTCACCACCTGTGATCCGCACCTTTTCTGTGCCTAAGTTGGCAAAGGTGGACACCAAGCGTTGAATTTCATCTGGCTTGAGGAAGGTTTGCTTGTGAGCAGGCGGCTGGTAGCCGTCTGGCAGGCAATAGTTGCAACGAAAGTTGCAGACATCGGTAATGGATAGCCGCAAATAAACATACTGGCGCTGGAAGCGGTCAATAAGCTGGGAAACGGAGGCATCGCCGACATTTTTAATCGGGATAGTTTGCATTGGACACCTTTCTAAACACGAGTGGACAGTTCATTTCTAAACAATCCATTGAATAAGCGAACTTATTACAGGCTCTGCCACCTTATCTTTCTTATCGTAAGACTTAGGTAAACAGGCTCGGAGTCGGAAAATATTGGGTTGCTAGTGTGCGAAATTGTGGGAGATTAGTCAATATGCAAGATTTTTTATAACGCTAAATAGATAACAAGCGGGCTGATCTAGGCTATTTTTTGCATTCTTTAAAAAATTCCTTGGTAGATAAGCCTGCCTGTCTAGCCATTGATTTGATCAGGGCCTTATCAAAGGGAGAAATGTGTTTATCGACCGTGACAAGAAATTTACCCCGCTCATCTACTCTAATCCATTGTTCGTGAGCGGTGCCTGTTTTAGGCTTCATTTCAAAGCCTAGGCGTTTGAGGGCTGTGGTAACTTCCTTGTAGGTTAAGGGGCTAATTCGGGTAAACATTAGGCAAAGCAATCTTCTTCAAAAAATGCAATCCCTTTCTTATTACCATTGACAATAGAAAGAAATTTCAGCCAGTAATATTTAATCCACAAAGAAAGTGGTGCTGGGCGATTGAGCAGCTGCAAAGCATATTGCGGCTCAGCATTGGCTTCTGCAATAAAATCTTGAATTTGAGCATCCAGTTTATCCATTGCTTCTCGCTGGGTATTAGCCTGAGCAGCCAAAGAGAGATCTAAGCAAACTGCAATAGCCAAATCACCGTTTTGGTAGGCCATACAACGAATGGTTTTGCGATATTTTTTCATAAATCCTCACGAAATGAAAGCCTATCATACTGAAATAGGCTGTCCTAGGCAATGAAATTTGCAGGTTCTCTTGCCATTTATACCGCTTGTTTTGATTACTTATGATTATTTCATTTTTCGCTCTTCCGATCTGCGCTTTTACGAAGAAATTGTTGGGTTTTCGGGGCAAAAATAGTGTAGAATCGGGGGACTTTTTCCTTTCTTATCTTTAGGAGTTTTACATGACAGAACGTAAAAAACTGGCCAATGCCATCCGCTTTTTAGCCATGGATGCAGTACAAAAAGCCAATTCAGGCCACCCTGGTGCGCCAATGGGCATGGCAGACATCGCCGAAGTGCTTTGGCGTGATTTCTTAAACCACAACCCAAGCAACCCACAATGGGCCAACCGTGACCGCTTTGTGCTGTCTAACGGCCATGGCTCCATGCTTATTTATAGCCTCCTACATCTCACAGGCTACGATCTCTCCATTGAAGACCTGAAACAGTTCCGTCAATTACACTCCAAAACCCCAGGCCACCCAGAATACGGCTACACCCCAGGCGTGGAAACCACCACTGGCCCATTAGGTCAAGGCATTGTAAACGCTGTAGGTATGGCCATTGCTGAAAAAACCTTGGCAGGCCAATTCAACCGTGAAGGCCACAAGATTGTGGATCACTACACCTACGCTTTCTTAGGCGATGGCTGCTTGATGGAAGGGGTTTCTCACGAGGCCTGCTCCCTTGCTGGCACACTTGGTTTAGGCAAACTCATTGCTTTCTACGATGATAACAACATTTCGATTGATGGACACGTTGATGGCTGGTTCACCGACAACACAGCAGCCCGCTTTGAAGCCTACGGCTGGCAGGTTATCCGCAATGTGGATGGCCACGATGCTGATCAGATCCAATTTGCCATTGAAAATGCCAAAGCAGAAAGCGACCGCCCTACCCTGATCATCTGCAAAACCATCATCGGTTACGGTTCACCAAACAAACAAAATTCCCACGACTGCCACGGTGCACCATTAGGCGATGCCGAAATTGCCGAAGCCCGTAAATTCCTTAACTGGGAACACGCCCCATTTGAAATCCCAGCCGAGGTTTACACCGCTTGGGATGCCAAAGCCAAGGGTGCCGTGGCGGAAAAAGAGTGGAATGCCAAATTTGCCGCTTATGAAGCCGCTTACCCAGAGCTTGCTGCTGAATTTAAACGCCGCACTGCAGGCGACTTGCCAGCCAACTGGGAAGCCCAATCCCAAGCCTTTATCGAGCAATTACAGGCCAACCCAGCCAATATTGCCAGCCGCAAGGCCTCACAAAATGCCATTGAAGCCTATGCTCATATCTTGCCAGAACTCTTAGGCGGCTCAGCAGACTTAGCCAGCTCAAACTTAACCTTATGGTCAGGCTCTCGCCCAATCCGTGCCAACAGCAACGTGGACGGCAACTATATCAACTACGGCGTGCGTGAGTTTGGCATGTCGGCTATTATGAACGGTATCGCCCTACACGGTGGCTTCATTCCTTACGGTGCAACCTTCCTCATGTTTATGGAATATGCCCATAATGCGGTGCGGATGGCAGCGTTAATGAAACAACGCTCTCTCTTCGTGTACACCCACGATTCCATCGGCCTAGGCGAAGACGGCCCAACCCATCAACCAGTGGAACAAACCGCAGCATTACGTTTAATCCCACGTTTAGACACCTGGCGCCCAGCCGACCAAGTAGAATCTGCCGTGGCCTGGAAAGCAGCCCTTGAGCGTAAAGACGGCCCATCAGCCCTTATCTTTACCCGCCAAAACCTGGCCCAACAAGAACGTAATGCAGAACAACTTGCTAATGTTGCTCGTGGTGGTTATGTGTTAAAAGATTGCGATGGCCAACCAGAGTTAATCTTCATTGCAACTGGTTCAGAAGTGGAACTAGCAGTGAAAGCCTACGAGCAACTGACTGCTGAAGGCAGAAAAGTGCGTGTAGTGTCTATGCCATCAACCAACGTCTTTGATCGCCAAGACGCTGCCTACCGTGAAGCCGTGTTACCAGCCGCTGTCACCAAGCGTGTTGCGGTAGAAGCGGGTATTTCCGACTTCTGGTACAAATATGTAGGCTTTGAAGGCCGCATTGTGGGCATGAACACCTTCGGTGAATCAGCGCCTGCTGGCGAACTCTTCAAACTCTTCGGCTTTACTGTGGAAAACGTAGTAGCCAAGGCCAAAGAAATTCTCTAGTTTGTCTAAAAACAATAAACCCGCTTACAAGCGGGTTTATTTTTATCTTTTTTTGCAAATTCAAGGCTTATTTATTGGCCAGCGATTGGGCAATCTTTTGATCGGTCTTATATTGAGACAGGGCGTAAACCGCCCAAATGGTAGCGGGCAACCAGCCTAAAACCGTAATCTGTAAGATGAGGCAGATAATGCCTGCAAAGGGGCGGCCAATGGTAAAAAAGGTTAGCCAAGGCAATAGAAAGGCAATAAGCAATCTCATAAATACTCCTTATATTGATTAAGCAATGCAAGGAGTATCTCAAAAAATACCTGCTTTTAAAAGCCCTTATTCCTGATCTGCAAATTCAACCATCATTTTACCCGCTTGTTCCACCATATTTTTAGAGCCTACAAAGAGCGGTACACGTTGGTGCAACTCAGTTGGCTGAAGATCTAAAATACGGTTAAAACCATCGGTTGCCAGGCCGCCCGCTTGTTCGGCCAAGAAGGCCATTGGGTTGCCCTCATAGAGTAGGCGGAGTTTGCCCTTTGGATAGCCTGTGGTTTGTGGGTAAATATAGATGCCGCCCTTGAGCATATTGCGGTGGAAGTCAGACACTAAGGAGCCGATATAACGGGCTGAATAAGGGCGTTTTTCCTCTGGCACTTCTTCCTGGCAATATTTGATAAATTTTTTCACGCCCATTGGGAATTTGAAGTAAGAGCCTTCGTTAATGGAATAATATTTGCCCGCCTCTGGGATCTTAATGTCTGGGTGGGAGAGGCAGAAGAGGCCCAGCGATGGCTCATAGGTAAAGCCATTAACACCGTTGCCTGTGGTATAAACCAACATGGTAGACGAGCCATAAACCACATAGCCAGCCGCCACTTGGCGGTTGCCTGGTTGTAAGAAGTCTTCCAGGGTCACTGGCGTGCCAATGGGGCTGACACGGCGATAAATAGAGAAAATGGTGCCGACGGCCACGTTTACGTCAATATTAGATGAGCCGTCCAGCGGATCGGTTAAAACGATGTATTTGGCATTACGGCTTTGTTCATTGTCGAAGACCACAATGTCCTCTTCTTCTTCTGAAGCAAAACCCGCCACTTCGCCACGAGCAAGCAGGGCAGCCTTCATTTTTTCGTGGGCAAAAATATCCAACTTCATTTGGCTCTCGCCTTGAACATTTTCGTTGCCTGAAAAGCCGATAATATCGTTGGTTAAGCCAGCCTTGTTAATATCACGGTGGATAATTTTGGCCACCAAGCGGATGGCTGCCAAAATGCTACTCAACTCCCCCTTGGCATTGGGGTATTCGGCCTGTTTCTCAACAATAAATTCACCTAAGGTTTTCATATAGTCCTCCAATTGATTTCCTTTATTCCATTATACCTACCTCTTAAGGATTATTCTGTGATCTAGGACACATTTTTATGAAAAACAGATACTGACATTATTTACAACTGATTTTAAAACCAGTAAACTGTATGTAATTTCAGTAAATCTTATGGAGCAATTTATGAGCAAAAGTATCGACATCCGCATGGCCCATCCCTATGGCATGAAAGCTGAAGCCTTTGAAAAGGCCTTGGGCATTGTAGAAAAAGCCCTGACCAAGGAATACCCAGACGCCCTTATCCGCATTCGCAAGTCCACCTCCATGAATGAGGTATCCGTTTTTGGCTTTGGCAAAGAGGGCAAGGCCGAGGTGGACGCTTTTTTAGAAGCGCTCTTTAACGACAGCTATTTGTTTGAAGATCTCTAAATTTACGTGCCTTTGGGCTTAAAATGGCTAAAATAGGCTCATGCGAAAATTAGTCATCTTAACCCAGCCTGAAGCCCATGATTTCGGCTCAACCATCAGGCTGGTGCAAACTGCCAGCCAGCCCTTTGAACTGGACTTTTCCCAGGCAAGAAGTCTCTTGGGCAAACAGCTCCCCTGCGCCCTTTATGATATGCGGGGGAAAGCTGGTCTTTGTCTCAATTTAGAGGCCCTGGCCATTGTGGCAGGCTGCATTATGCAGGGCGGAAGCCTCGTCCTGCTCTGCCCTGATTGGCAACGGCTAGAAGAAATTATTGATGAAGACGCCCTGCGTTGGAATGGACAGGAGGCTATTGCCACCCCTCGTTTTTATGCCCATTTCAAACGTTTGGTTGAGGACTTTGGTTTTGAGCTTGATCCGCCTGATTTTGCCCTAACAAGCGGGCAAAATCCCCCTACTTTTGGCAAATTCACACCCCAACAGGCACATATTTTTGAGAAACTGCCCAGCCACCCAGCCCAGGTTCATTTGATTACCGCCCCCCGAGGGCGGGGCAAATCCACCCTGGCAGGTAAATTAGCCCAGGCCCTTGCCCAGGAGCAAAAGGTTTTGGTCACGGCCAAAAACCAAGCTGCCCTGGCCAGCTTTTGGCAGGAGGCTTCTGCAAACGCGATTGACTTTATGGCACCCGATCATCTGATGAGGCAGATTGAGCAAGGCCAGATCAGCCCAAACCACTGGCTCTTTATCGATGAAGCCTCCAGCTTGCCTCTGCCCATGCTGGGCCAGCTCTGCCACTTCTTCCAAAAAGTGGTGCTGACCACCACCACGCAAAACTATGAGGGCACGGGCAAGGGTTTTAGCCTCAAATTCCTGCCCCTGCTTGGCAACAAGCCTTATAAGCACTGGCAGCTGACCACGCCCCTGCGGTTTAAGGAAAATGATCCCTTGGAAGCCTTTATCAATCAGTTGCTCCTGCTTGAGGAAGACCAAGTTCAAGGGCAAGATGCCTTACACGATTTTTACCAGCTCCTCTGCCAGGCCCACTACAAAACCACGCCCAGCGATTTACGCCGTTTGTTTGATGCGCCCCATCAGCATTATTTAATTCAAATGGAAGAAAAGCGCTGCTTGGCCGGCCTTTGGGCCGTGGAAGAGGGCGGGCTAGATGAGGCATTAACGGCTGCCATTTGGCAGGGCACACGCCGCCCCCAAGGGAATTTAGTGGCTCAATATCTCTGTTTTCAGGCCAATCTGCCCCAGGCCTGTCGGCTACGCTCTCTGCGGATTTCCCGCATAGCAGTTGAGCCATCAAAACAAAATCAAGGCAGGGGCAAGCGGTTGGTTTCTGACTTTATTTTGCAAGCCCGAGAAAAGGGAGGGCTGGATTATCTGTCGGTCAGCTTTGGTCTGACCCAGCCCCTCTACCACTTTTGGCTGGCTTGCGGTTTTAAACTGGTACAAATCAGCCAAAAACCCGAGGCAAGTAGCGGCTACCACAGTGCCATGATGCTCCTACCCCTTTCTCCTCAAGGCAAGAGCTTGGTTGATGAGGCCCTCTCCCAATTTGAAAGAGATTTACCCTTACTACCCCTTTCCAATCATTTGCAAGAAATCCTGCCAAAACCACCGCTTGTTGAGATGGCTTTAAGCGAGCGAGACTGGCAAAACCTGCATTTATTCGCCACCACACCTCGTAAGCTTTCAGCTTGCTACGCCAGCTTGAAGCGTTTGCAGGCAGCCTATCCTAAGGAATTTACTGGCTTGGATAAACTCTTTTCCAGCCAAGGGGAAGACCATAAGGCTTTATTGGCTGAGTGTAAAAAAGCTATTTTAGGCCTAGGGGCTGTTGATAATTCCCCCCTCAGCCCTTCGGGCAGCTCCCCCGCAAGCGGAGGGAGCGAAAGTTAGACAAAATCTTGATGAAAAACTTCCCTCCACCCGCTTGCGGGGGAGGTGCCGAAGGCGGAGGGGGGGATTTAATTACCTTTAAGCAAATTATCAACAGACCCTAGGGTAACGAGTTACCCTAGTTTAAATATGATCTTGCCCCTTTGGGGCAAAAGACACACCATTCCCCAAAGGGGAATGATTATGTCTAACCGTGGGTAATTCATTACCCACGGTACATCAATAAAAAAGGATTAGACCCGAAGATCTAATCCTTTTTTTCTCAACAACCACTTTTAAGATTTATGCTTTTCTGCGTCTTGGCGTGCTTTTTCTTCCAATTCTTTTTCAAGTTTTGGCAGCACATCTTCACGGTACCATCTTGGATGGTGTTTTTTGGCCCAGCGGACAGTTACCCAGCCTTCCACCATACTGCGGATGGAGCCTTTGACCCAGAAGGCCATGTAGATATGCACCATAATGCCGGTAAAGAGCAAGAAGGCACAGGCCGAGTGGAGCAAGATGGCAATGCGTAGCACAGGGATGGAGAAGTTATGGGAGAAGTATTGTCTCCACATAATGATACCTGTGATGAGCAAGGTAAACATGGCGATAATCAAGGTCCAGAAAAGTAATTTCTGGCCAAGGTTATATTTGCCATTGTCTGCCACAGCATGCTCATTACCTTTTAAGACCTCCACAATGCCCTTGGCCCAACGGATATCGTTTTTCTCTGGAATATTGTGCTTCCAGTAGATAAGCGCTAGGTTAATGAAGGCCGCAAACATCACCAAGCCCGTAAAGGGGTGGATGGCTCGAGCAATTTTTGGTGTACCAAAGATTTCTGTCAGCCATGAGAAATCAGGGAAGAAGAAGGCCAACCCTGATAAGCCCGTGGTAAAGAAACAGATAACCAAGAGCCAGTGGCTTAAACGAGCAGGCAATCGGTGACGAACGATACGGTGGTCGTTACTGATCTTCATTTTCTTACTCATCTTTGCCTCCTGCATGGTCTTCTTCGTGCTCATGCTCTTCATCTAGTTCTTCGGTGTTCGGGCCAATTGACACATAGTGGGCAATTTCCGCAAGGGCCAGGCCGCCCATGGCCACCGCAGCGACTGGTTTAAGCACATCTTTCCAAAGGGTAATGGTTGGATCGATGCCCGGATCTTTTGGCAGGCCAGAATAAAGTTCTGGCTTGTCTGCATGGTGAAGCACATACATAACGTGCGTGCCGCCCACGCCCTCTGGGTCGTAGAGGCCTGCGTTTTCGTAGCCACGGGATTTGAGATCTTCGATACGTCTTTCGGCGTAGCGCTTCATATCATCCTTGCTACCAAAACGAATGGCACCCGTTGGACAGGTTTTGACACAGGCCGGTTCTTGGCCCACATTGACCCGATCCACACAAAGGGTACATTTGTAAACCCGGTTGTCGTCTGGGTTCATGCGTGGAATGTTGAACGGACAACCCGCAATACAGTAACCACAGCCAATACACTTGTCTGACTGGAAGTCCACAATCCCGTTTTTATACTGGATAATGGCACCTGGTGACGGACAGGCTTTTAAACAGCCTGGTTCAGAACAGTGCATACAGCCGTCTTTACGGATGAGCCACTCAAGGCGGTCGTTTTCTTCCACCTCGTTGAACTTCATCACCGTCCAGGCCTTGGCATTCAGATCGATTGGGTTATCATAAACCCCCACGCATTTTTCAGGCTCTGCCCGAATATCATTCCATTCGGAGCAGGCCACCTGGCAGGCCTTACAGCCGATACAGGTGGTCACGTCAATGAGCTTGGCCACTTCAAACTTGTGGTCACGAGCTTGTTCTGGTGGCGTAACAAATGATGTCGCCGACATTTTGATAATATCTTGAGTCTGTACACCCATCTTACGCCTCCGCTATTTTCTCAATGTTCACAAGGAAGGTTTTAAATTCAGGGGTTTGCGTGTTGCCATCGCCCACACGAGGGGTCAGGTTGTTAGCAAAATAGCCCTTCTTACCTAGGCCAGCAAAGCCCCAGTGGATTGGAATACCCACGGTATGAATTGGCTTGCCGTCCGCCTCCAAGGAACGAATACGCTTGGTCACCACCGCAACGGCCTTGATAAAGCCACGTTTGGAGGTCACTTTCACATGATCACCATTGGCAATGCCTTTTTCGGCCGCCAACTGTTCGCTGATTTCCACGAATTGTTCAGGTTGAGCAATCACGTTGATAAGCGAGTTTTTGGTCCAATAGTGGAAGTGCTCAGTCAAGCGGTAGGTTGTTCCCACATACGGGAAGTCTGCCGATGTACCGATGGCTTCACGGTCATGATCCAATAAGCGTGCCACTGGGTTTGATACCACATTCGGATGCAGCGGGTTGGTGCCGATAGGCGACTCAATCGGTTCATAATGCTCTGGGAATGGCCCTTCTGCCATCTTGTCGAGGGCAAAGAGACGGCTAACCCCTTCATTTTGCATAATAAACGGTGTCACATCGCTGTTTGGCGGCGCTGTGCCGTAGTCTGCCACGTCAATGTAGTTCCAGTTTTTGCCATTCCATTTGACCAACTGGCGTTTCGGGTTCCACGGGTTGCCCGCACGGTCTGCACTGGCTCGGTTGTAAATAATCCGGCGGTTGAGCGGCCATGCAAAGGCCCAGCCCAAGGTATTACCCAAGCCTGATGGATCGGAATTATCACGGTTGGCCATTTGGTTGCCCTTCGGTGTCCATTGGCCAGTGTAGATCCAGCAGCCTGATGAGGTTGTGCCGTCATCACGCAATTGAGCGAAGCTTGAGAGCAATTCGCCTTTTTTGACCACCACATTGCCATTGGCATCCAGTAAGTCTTCCAAGGCATAACCATTGTTTTCTTTGGCTACTTCGTCCGCTTTTGGCTCAAGCGGGTTAGCATAGTTCCAGGTCATGGCTTCAAGTTGGGCTAAACCACGGCCCCCCTCTTTGTGGTAGAGGTGGAGCAACTCTTCACGGATTTCAGACAAGATGTCGATATCTGGCTTAGCAAATTCAGGCTGATCTGCCCCCTTCCAGTGCCATTGTAACCAACGGCCTGAGTTGGCAATCGAGCCATCTTCTTCCACGAAACAAGTGGTTGGCAGGCGGAAGACTTCGGTTTGAATATCCTCGCTCTTCACATCGTTGAACTCGCCATAGTTCTTCCAGAACTCGGAGGTATCGGTGATAAGCGGGTCAAAAATAACCAAATATTTCAACTTGCTTAGGGCCTTGATGATCTTGCCCGTGTTCGGGTAAGAGGCAATCGGGTTCATACCCTGGCAGAAATAGCCATTTACCTTGCCGTGATACATGGCATCAATAAAGCGCAGGTGGTCAAAACGCACTTTTTCCTGTTTTGGCAGGAAGTGGTAGCCAAATTCATTGTCCTTGGTTGCCTTGTCGCCATAGAAGGTTTTAAGCAGGCTTACAAAGAATTTCGGCGTGTTTTGCCAATAGTTTACCTGGCCCTTGATCATGGTTTTCGGGGTAATACGATCCAAGAAGGCCTGCAAGCTGGTATCGCTTTCGCTTGGTAGCGGCAGATAACCCGTTAGCATATGCGGGAAGAGGCCTAAGTCGGTAATACCTTGTACGTTAGAGTGGCCACGCAGGGCGTTCACCCCACCACCTGCCACGCCGATGTTACCCAGTAGCAACTGGATCATGGCCATGGTACGGATATTTTGTGAACCCACTGAGTGCTGTGTCCAGCCTAAGGCATACAAGAAGCTGGCGGCTTTTTTCGGATCGGAGGTTTTGGCGATTTCCTCACAGAAAATTTGGAAATCTTTTTGTTTGGTACCACAAATCCGTTCTACCATTTCAGGCGTATAGCGTTCAACGTGGGCCTTAAGCATATTGATCACACAACGTGGATCCTGCATGGTCATATCACGTTTTGGCTGGCCTTCTTCATCGAATTGATAGGTCCAGCTGGATTTATCATAGCTGCGTTTGGCTTCGTCATAGCCCGTAAAGAGGCCGTCTTCAAACTTGAAGCCTTCGTCCACCAAGAAGGTGGCATTGGTATAGTATTTAACGTATTCGTGTTGGATCTTGTCGTTGGCCAACAAATAGCGGATCACGCCTGATAGGAAGGCAATATCCGTACCAGAACGCAGTGGCATATAGATGTCAGCAACAGATGCGGTACGGTTAAAGCGTGGATCGACCACCATTAATTTCGCACCGTTTTGTTTTTTGGCTTCAATCACCCAGCGGAAGCCAACAGGGTGAGCTTCAGCAGCGTTACCACCCATTACAATAACGAGATCGGAGTTTTTAATATCACACCAGTGGTTGGTCATGGCACCGCGACCAAATGATGGAGCAAGACTTGCTACCGTTGGTCCGTGTCAGATACTCGCTTGGTTATCGGTAAAAATCATACCGAGGGAGCGAACCCACTTTTGTGTTAATAAACCCGTTTCGTTACTACAGGCAGAGCCAGCGAGGAAACCTGCGGTCATCCAACGATTGACTTCTGTGCCTTCGGCATTTTTCTCAATATAGTTGGCATCGCGGTCGTCTTTGATGTGGCGGGCAATCCGCTCAACAGCTTCATGCCAGGAAATGCGTTTCCACTCGGTTGAGCCTGCTTCACGCACTTCTGGGTATTGGACCCGACGAGGGCTGTTTACATAGTCCAAGGCACCTGCACCTTTCGGGCATAATGCCCCACGGCTGACTGGGTGGTCTGGGTCGCCCTCAATATGGAAAAGTTTGCCCTTTGAATTGGTTGATAAGCCATGGCCCATGCTATATAAAAGCATGCCACAGCCAACCGCACAATATGTACAGGTGTTGCGTGTTTCACGAGCACGCAAGAGTTTGTATTCACGAGGCGCTGCCAAGGCCGTTGCTGGGGCAAACCCTAGCATAGCCGCAGACGTTCCCGCCATACCACCTGCACAGATCTTGAAGAATTTTCTTCGATTGACCTGCATCATAATCACTCCTAAACCGAAAACGGTTGTCCACTTTTAAGAATATTTGAGTTGATAAAACACCAACTAACCCTGCTATTATTCACCCAGCTTTCTGAGATGCGAATACCTCTTTGCCGTGAATATGCAAATTGATTGATTTTTATCAAACCAAAATTTGCAGAATTATACAAATTTTTAACATTTAAAACCATAAGCAGCACAATTTATTTACACTTTCTATGAGATAAATCAAATTTTTCGGCCAGTTCTCCTTGTTTTCCCGCCCCTAAAAGCAGCAAAAACCTATTTCTTTTAGGTTACAAACTTGTTATAGTCGCCCCACTTCCCTTGAAAAATGAGAATATTTGTGAAAATTTCTGCAAAACTGACCGCTTGTGGCCTACTTTTTGCCGCAAACCTTGCCCCAGCCAACCCGCTGGCCATTACGGAGAAAGAAATCAACCACTATCTTGAGCATAATCTGGCCGAGAAAGTCCCGCTTGAAAACAAAGTGGGCTTTGGCAAGCTCTTTCAGCTTCACTACAAGCTGGATGAGCTTTCCACCCAAATTGGCCGTACAGACGAAAAACGGGTGGCGGTAACTGGCCTCTTGGATGGCAAACTCTCCCTGCAAGGCAGAAATTATGATGCCAAGATCCAGCTCAACCTGGACACCATTCCCTACTATTCCCCTGAAAAAGGCGCCCTCTATCTCCAAGATGTCCGCCTAAAAAACTGGCACATCACGCCCGATAAATACCAAAACCAACTGCAAATGCTTATGCCCATGCTCATGGAAAGCGTCAGCAGCCTGCTTAACCACTACCCTGTTTACACCTTGGACGAATCCGACACCAAACAAGCCCTTATTAAGAAATTCGGCAAGGGCATTGTGGTGGAAAAAGGCCAAATTCGTTTAGAGGCCAGCCTGTTCTAAGAGCAAAATTGGCGTATAATGGGGCATTTTTCCTGAATGATAAATATGATGCAAGATTCCACCCCTTTTGACGCTACCCGCCTAACCTTCGGCAATCAAAGCCTAAGCCTTGCCCCTCAAGAAGACCAGCTTATCAGCGAAGTACCTGTGGCCCTGGTCTATAACGGCATTTCCCATACAGTGATGATGTGTACCCCAAGGACTTGGCCGATTTCGCCCTGGGTTTTTCCCTGGCCGAGGGGATTTTAAGGGACAAGAGCCAGCTCTATGGCCTGGATATTATTGAGCAGCCACAAGGGGTTGAAATTCAGCTAGAAATTGCAAGCCGCCAGTTTGTGGCCCTCAAGGAAAAACGCCGCTCTATGGCAGGCCGCACGGGCTGCGGCATTTGCGGGGTAGAACAACTGGAACAAGTCCAGCAATCTTGCCAATTTTTCCCCCAATTCAACCGCTTGCAGGCAGTCGATCCTGCCATGCTTCCTGCCTGCCTTGAGCAGCTTGAAGCCCACCAAGATTTGGCCAAACGCACAGGCGCCAGCCACGCTGCTGCCTTTTTCTCGCCTGAAGGCCAGCTCTTAGCCATCAGAGAAGATGTGGGCCGCCATGTTGCTCTGGATAAACTCTTGGGCTGGTATACCCAGCAAAATGCCCCACTGGGCTTTGTTTTTGTTACCAGCCGTGCCAGCTTTGAAATGGTGCAAAAATGCCTGGCCTGCGGGGTGGAAATGCTTTGCGCCATCTCCGCCACCACCCAAATGGCCGCCCAAATGGCCAAGGCCAATCATTTTACCCTGCTAGCCTTCACTCGCCCAGGCAAAACCACCGTCTATTCAGGCCTAGAACGCCTGGCCCTACCCAATTAACCACAGAATAAAAAGGAGAAAATATGGATTTAAGCTACCTAGCCCAGCTGCCACAAGAAGAATTTCGCACCCGCCGCCAAAAGCTACTTGAGCAGATGCAGGACAATTCCGCCCTCTTGGTCTTTACCGAAAGCGAAAAACGCCGCAATAACGACTGCCATTACGTTTTCCGCCCAGATAGCTACTTCTGGTATCTAACAGGCTTTGCGGAACCCCAGGCGGCCCTCTTATTGATCAAAAAAGCGGGGCAAACTCAAAGCATTCTCTTCCTAAGAGAAAAAGACAAGGAACGGGAAACCTGGGACGGCCGCCGTTTAGGCACTGCTGCTGCCCCTCAAGCCCTTAATCTTGATGCGGCCTACCCCATTGAGGAAATCGAAGGCAAACTTGCAGAAAAACTGGCTAACCTCACCGCTTGCTACCATGCCCGAGGCCTGCAAACCTGGGGCGATGAACTGCTCTTTAAGAGCCTAGATAAGATTGCCGCCCAACGCCAAAAGGCCCCAACCCAACTGATTGACTGGCAGCCTATCCTGTCTGAAATGCGTCTCTTTAAGTCTCAAGCCGAAATTGCCCTCATCCAAAAGGCCTGTGAAATCTCTGCTCTAGCCCATATTCGAGCCATGAAACAAACCCGCCCCAACCGCTACGAAATGGAAATTGAGGGCGAGATCCAACACGAATTCACCCGCTTCGGGGCCAGATTTCCTTCTTATAACTCCATCGTGGCCGGCGGCGACAATGCCTGCATTTTGCACTACACCGAAAACGATCAGGTGCTAAAAGATGGCGATCTCCTCTTAATTGATGCAGGTGCTGAGTTCGCCATGTACGCTGGCGACATCACCCGCACCTTCCCCATCAATGGTAAGTTCAGCCCAGCCCAAAGGGAGATTTATGAACTGGTACTGACCATGCTGAAAGAGGCCACCAAGCTCTTGGTGCCAAATAGTTCTATTAAGGCGGCTAATGATAAAGCAGTGGAAATTATGGTTGAAGGCTTGGTAAGACTGGGCGTGATGAAGGGTGAGGTCAAAACCCTTATCGAAGAAAAGGCCTACAAGGCCTACTATATGCACGGCCTGGGCCACTGGCTGGGGCTGGACGTCCATGATGTAGGCGACTACGGCACAGAACGGGATAGGTCGCTTGAAATCGGTATGGTCTTAACCGTTGAGCCTGGCATTTATATTCCACAAGATGCCGACGTGCCTGAGGCCTACAAGGGCATTGGGGTGCGGATTGAGGACAATCTGCTTATCACCGACTACGGCAACAAAAACCTGACCTCAGGCTGCCCGAAAGAGATTGAGGATATTGAGGCCTTGATGGCGGGTTAAAATATAGAAATATTGATGGCGCCAGCCTCCAGGCTGGTGCCTGTATATCAAGCACTTATCAGCACCAGCGAGGACGCTGGCGCTATCCTAGAAGGATAATCAACAAGGACTAGAAGGACTTTATATGACCACCATGACCGATTTTATCCAGCTGGTCGCCCAGCTTCGCCATCCTGAAAAGGGCTGCCCTTGGGATCTGAAACAAGATTTCGACAGCATGCTGCCTCACCTACTTGAAGAAACCTATGAAGTCGCCGAGGCCATTCACACCAAAGACCGCGCTGCCCTGCGGGAGGAATTAGGCGATTTGCTCTTGCAGGTGGTATTTCTTAGCCGTTTGAGCGAGGAGGAGGGAACATTTTCCTTTCAAGATGTACTAAACGACGTTTTTGATAAGCTCATTCGCCGCCATCCTCATGTGTTTGGCGACCAAACAGCTGGCAACAGTGAAGAGGCCCTTTCCCGCTGGGAGGAGATGAAAGCGGTTGAAAAAGCTCAAAAATCTGCAAATGAGGCCAGCTCAATTTTAGATGATCTGCCCTTCGCCCTGCCTGCCCTGACCCGGGCCCATAAGCTGCAAAAACGCTGTGCTAAGGTGGGTTTTGATTGGGCTTCACTGCCGCCTGTGCTGGCCAAGGTGGAGGAAGAGCTGGAAGAGGTCAAACAAGAGCTAGAAAAACAGCCCCAAGACAGGGAAAAACTGGGCGAGGAATTGGGCGATCTGCTCTTTGCGACTGTAAATTTATGTCGCCATTGTCAGTTTGAGGCGGAAAGTAATCTTCGTCACGCTAACGTAAAGTTTGAAAATCGCTTTAGAAAAGTAGAAAAAATGGTGGAAAAAGACGAAAAAAACCTCTCATCTTGCAGTCTTGATGAATTAGATAATTACTGGAATCAAATAAAACTGTTGAAATAAATTGACAAAAGTGGGTAAAATGTTCAAATTGATTGCCGTTAAAACCGATTTAGCGGGTCATACCCACGACAAAACTATAATGGATAGGAACCAAGCTATGCCAAAAATTTTGCTTGTAGATGATGATGTAGAACTCACAGAACTTCTTGCTGAGCTGCTTTCCTTGGAAGGATTTGATATTCGTGTTGTACACAACGGGCAGGATGCCTTAAATGATCTTGAGTTAGCACAATATGAACTCATTTTATTAGATGTGATGATGCCTGTCTTAAATGGCATTGAAACCCTCAAGCATATTCGCCAAAAATACGATACGCCTGTTTTAATGCTTAGCGCCCGTGACGATGAAATCGACCGTGTGCTAGGCCTTGAACTGGGGGCGGACGACTACCTGCCGAAGCCCTTTAATGATCGGGAATTGGTTGCCCGTATTAAGGCCATTTTACGCCGCACGGCCAGCACCAAATCACCACTCTTGGACGGCCTTGACAGCAGCTCAGGCGATAAGGACAACAAGCAGTTGCAATTTGGCGGGGTGGAACTCCATTCTGGCCGCCAACAGGCCACCTATCAGGGCAAGGACTTAGAATTAACCGGCACGGAATTTGCCCTGCTGCAAATGCTCATTCGTAACCCAGGGCAAATTCTTTCCCGTGAACTCCTAAGCCTGGAAATTTTAGGCAAACGCCTGACCCCTTACGACCGAGCCATTGATATGCACATTTCCAACCTGCGTAAGAAATTGCCAGAACGAGATGATAATTTGCCTTGGTTCAAAACCCTGCGTGGTCGAGGCTATTTACTGGTCACTGAAAAATAATCTTCAAAATCCCTCGATTTTCGGGGATTTTTACTTATGAGATTGAAATATGCACCTCTTCAACCGTATCAAAAAAATCCGCAATTACCTAGCTTATCAAATTTTTGCCTCATTTTGGTTCACCTTTGCTATCCTGCTCGGCATTGCCTTTATCCTACCCCATTACGATGCCCGTATTTTCTCAAACCTTGAAAGCGGTGAACTGGCCTTTTACCAACGTGAAAGCCAAAGTACTGAGGTTGAATACAACCTGGATGAGGTTTTTGAGCGAGGCCTGGCTGTCAAAACCCCCAATGGCTTTGATGTGATTTTACTGGAAAAAAACACGGGTATGTTTCGGGGCGTGCCTGAACACCACCTCAAGGCCTTCCAAACCTTTATTTTTCGGGCAGATAACCCTGCAAAACCGCTACAACGTCGCTTTGGCAACGTTGAATACCACGGGCCTTTTGTCTTGCAATCGCCGCAACGAGAATATTATCAATACTTCCTCAAGCGGGTTGATCCTCAAACTGAACTGATCAATAAGCTCTTTGACTCCCCTTGGCTCATGCTGCTCCTGCTCTTGCTCATCAGCACGCCCGTCCTACTTTGGCTGGCCTGGAAAATTGCCAAGCCTGTCAAGGCCTTGCGGATTTCAGCCAATGCGGTGGCCACCGGCAATTTGGCTATTGATCCGAGGCTAGAAACCGAAGGCATTAATGAGCTGCGTAAAGTGGGTCGCAGTTTCAACCAAATGGTAAGCTCACTTCAGAACCTGCGTAACTACCAACAACGCCTGCTCTCAGACATTTCCCACGAGCTTAAAACGCCACTTACCCGTATGCAGTTGGCCGTTTCCCTCATTCGCCGCCGCAATGGAGAGTCCAATGAGCTAACCCGTATTGAAAACGAAATCGACAAGCTCAATACCATGATTTTAGACCTGCTGACCCTCTCCCGCCAGCAGCTGGGCCACCACTTGACCCGTGAAGTCTTTACCGTCAATAAGATTTGGGAGGATGTGCTGGAAAATGCCAAGTTTGAAACCGAACAAAATGGCATCAGCCTCTATGTTAGCCAACGCATTCCCTTTACCGATCACCATAAATTAAATGGCAATCAGGTACTACTGGCCAGCGCCCTGGAAAACGTTATCCGCAATGCACAAAAATACGCTAAAAGTATGATCAAGGTCACCATGTATATTGATAAGGCAGAGCTGATTATCTTGGTGGATGATGATGGCATGGGTATTCCTGATGGCGAATACGACCAAATTTTCCGCCCCTTCTACCGTGTAGAACAAGACCGTGCCCGCCAAACTGGCGGCACAGGCTTAGGTTTGGCCATTGTGGCCAATGCCATTCAGCAACATAAGGGCTTGGTACAAGCGGCCAAAAGCCCGATTGGGGGATTGAGAGTAGAAATTAGATTGCCTTTGTGGGTAGAATAGACCCTTGCAAACATCAACAAGATACAAAAAATTTAAGGAAAGACCATGAAATCCATCGAAACCCTCTTTGCCAATAACCACGCCTGGGCGACTGAAATGAAGGATCAGCAGTCTGATTATTTCAAGGTGCTGGCCGCCCACCAAAAACCGACCTATCTTTGGATTGGTTGTGCCGATAGCCGTGTGCCTGCCGAAAAGCTAACGGGCCTGGAGCCTGGTGAACTCTTCGTTCATCGTAATGTGGCCAATTTAGTTATCCATACCGATCTCAACTGTCTGTCTGTGGTGCAGTATGCGGTGGATGTGCTGGATATTGAACATATCATCATCTGCGGCCATACCAACTGCGGGGGCATTAAGGCCGCCATGACCAATGAGGATTATGGCTTGATTAACAACTGGCTCTTGCATATTAAAGATCTCTGGTTCAAGCACAGCCACCTCTTGGGCAAGCTACCGCCTGAAGATCGGGCGGATATGTTAGTGCGTTTGAATGTGGCCGAGCAGGTTTATAATCTGGGCCGTTCGTCTATTATTGATGCTGCCTGGAAACGGGGCAAGAAACTCTCTATCCACGGCTGGGTTTATGATGTTAATGATGGCTTCTTAAACGATCAAGGGGTGATTGCCACCAGCCGAGAAACCCTTGAAATTACCTACCGCAATGTGATTGCATCGCTCACCACCGAGGCGGAACACATGGTGGAACAGCATCAGGAAGCGATTACCACCACCGAACCTTAGGCTCCAACCCTCGCCACATATCTTGGATATTGTCGTGGTAGCGATAAACAATCAAACAACAAACCAGGGCGATAGGAAAGGTCAGCTCTGGCCTGAGCCACCAAACATAGGCCGGCAGCACCAGCGCAGTCAGCACGGCACTAGCCGTGCGATAGCCCAGCACTAAAAAGCTAACCAACCATGTGGCTAGAGCCAGGCCTGCAATCCCAAAACTCATGGGCAGAATTACTCCCAAGGCCGTCACTGTGCCCTTGCCACCCTCAAACCTGTTAAAGACAGGGAAAATATGCCCCAAACAAACAGCAAAAGCCACACCACCCAAGGCACTTGGTGAAAGATTGAGGGCAAGGCCTACTGCAACAGGTAAAATCCCCTTGAGGAAGTCTAGAACCGTCACCCCACAAGCGGTCAATTTTTGCTGATTTTTTGCAAGGGCCTCCCCGCCTGATAACCAGTTAAAGAGCCTAAGGCTGGGTATGGTGCCCAAGAAATAGGCACTTATAATCAAGAAATGTGACAAACCACTCATATTTTTCCCTTTTATATTTCAAATGGTGCTGGCTTTGAGTAGCATATCATACTCTAAAAAGGAGCTTTTATGCACGATAAAGTATTTATTAAAGAATTAACCGTTTTCGCCTCCATCGGTGCTTATGAATGGGAGAAAACCATTAAACAGCGTCTGGTTTTCGACCTCGAAATGGCCTGGGATTTCCGCAAGGCAGCCGAGACGGATGATGTCCAATACTGTCTCAATTATGCCGAGGTCTCCCAAGCTGTTATTGAGCTGACCCAATCCCAACATTTTGCCCTGGTTGAAACCCTGGCCCACCGAGTGGCGGATATGATCCAGGCCAAATTTCAAGTGCCCGCCCTCCGCCTTACCCTCCACAAGCCCAAAGCGGTTGCAGAAGCCGCCAGCGTGGGCGTGATTGTTGAACGCCATTAAGGAGTTTTTATGCCAGATTTAACCCATATTCAAGCCCGCCTAGCCGCCCTAGAAACCCAAAACCAAGCCATCACCCAAGCCCTGCTTGAGCAACTGATTAAGCAAGACTACCAAGCCCAATTCTCAGCCGATTTTGTCACCCAAACCTGCCAGCAGTTTGAGTTATCAGCGGTAGATTTAGCCCTCCACTGCCTGCCCCTGGCCGCCTGCTATGCCTTGGTGCCGGTATCCAACTTCTACGTTGGAGCGGTAGCCATTGGCCAATCTGGCAACTTCTACTTTGGGGCCAACCAAGAATTTGCAGGCGAGGCCATGCAGCAAACCGTACACGCTGAACAAAGTGCCGTTGGCCACGCCTGGCTGGCAGGAGAAAAGGGCTTAAATCATATTGTGGTCAATTACACCCCTTGCGGCCACTGCCGCCAGTTCTTAAACGAACTCAACAGCGCCTCAAGCCTACAGATCCACCTGCCCCACAGCCAAAACAACCAGCTGCACAGCTACCTGCCCGATGCCTTTGGGCCTAAGGATTTGAATGTAGCCAAGGTCTTGTTTGACCCGCAGGAGCATCACCTAAATCTGACAAATTCAGACCCACTGGTGCAAGCCGCCCTCCAAGCCGCCAACCAGGCCTATGCCCCATACAGCCAAGCACTCAGCGGCCTGGCCTTGGAGGTGGGCAATCAGATTATCACCGGCCGCTATGCCGAAAATGCTGCCTTTAACCCCAGCTTCCTGCCCTTGCAAGCAGCCCTCAACTACCGCCGCCTACAGGGCTTAAGTGACTTGCCCATTAAACGAGCCGTCATGGTGGAAAAACAAGCGGTTCTCAGCCATGCAAAAATGGCAAGGAGTTTGCTCAAAGAGTTTGGCGTGGAATTGGAATATTATGCGGTGGAATAATTTGCAGGTTTTTGTGGATTTTTAACCGCTTGCCGCAATAAAAAACCCTAACCATCTCTCAACGGTTAGGGTTTTCTTTATCTAAGCACCGATGGCTTCAGCTTCTTGGTTTAAAATTTCCCTGTAAAATTCAAGCTCACGCCCCGTTGGGTGCTGCCGAACATGGCACGCTGGATATAAGGCATAAGATCTACATTGAAACTTGGGGCAAAGTTATAACGCAGGCCGGTTTGGATTTTTGGCCGCAGGCTATTCACACTGGCCTCATGTTGGAAGTTGCCAATATAAGGTGCATTAACCTTATAGGTTGGCGCACTGTTGGAAATGGATTTTTCCACCTCCACGCTGGCCAGCCATTGCAGGCTTGGGTTAAGCTGGACGCTGGATTTCAAGCCCACGGCCAAGGCTGTGTCTTGGAATTTGAGGTTGGCATAGGTGGCAGGGAATTCTGCACCCGTTTCAGTATAGCCATCACGGCGGACTTGGCTGTAACGCAAGGCACCATACCAGCCGATTTGGTTGCCGCTGGCCAAGGCAATGTCCTTACCAAAGGTTAAGCTGGCACCCAAGCCCTTGATGGTGCTGACATTTTGGCCTGCTTCTGTGTTTTTCAGGGCTTGGCGTTTGATACTGGCTTGGTACTTATCCCAAGCGACACTTGGTGCCAAATACCAGCCATCTTTTTCCCAATGGGCAAAGAGGCTAAGGCCTAGGTTGTTGCGTTTGGCCTGATAGGTGTCTGGCAACTGGCGGTAATGGGAGCGGTCGAAGCCCAGGCCCAGGGTTAAACCATTGTGGCCATAGCCCAAGCGCAGGCCAGACATAAAGTCTTGGCTGTGGGTTGTTTGGCTAAAGTCGTTTAAGACAGCATAACAGAAGCCATTATCCGCAATACAGCCCTGTTGCAAGCGGCGCAAGGCGTTGGCCTGTAGGGAAACCAGGTTAAAGGTGTCTGCCCCCAACTGGTGGAGGGTTTGTTGGGTTTTGGCCACGTCCACCATCGCAACCACAACAGGGCCTTGGGGTGCTGGGGCTGGCTCAACCGGTGCTGGGCTAGGTTCAGGCGCTGGAGCTGGCTCATCAGGCACCACATATTCAGGCAAGGCTTCTGCTTCTGGGGCTGTGTCGGGGGTGGAGGTGTAGGCCAGCTTCCAGAGGGCCATTACCATTCCAGTATAGCCACCACTCCTATCGTCAGTTTCAGAACCTCCAGCTACGATGGTACCATCAGCGTTAATTTTCCGAGCAAACGATTGGCCAGAATTATCACTTTTTAAGGTGCCTAAATCGGTTTTGGTTGCCCAGTTAGGGCCAGACCATAATACGGCTCTATATTCATTATTTTCGTTATGGGCATAACCTACAACTACACTTTGATCATCACTCAAGTCAGTTGCTGCAGAGCTACCTAAATTATCGCTTCTTAAGGTGCCTAAATCGGTTTTGGTCGCCCAGTTAGGACCAGACCATAATACGGCTCTATCTTCATTGTTGTCATTGGTAGCCTGACCTGCCACCACTCGGCCATCGGCACTGATAGCGCTAGCACTAGAATAGTCAGAATTATCACTTTTTAAGGTACCCAACTCGGTTTTAGTCACCCAGTTAGGCCCTGACCATAAGACATCCTTACTCCTATGAATAGAGGGATTATAACCTATTATCACACCTCCATCAGCACTGATAAGATCAATTATAAACATTGAGCGACCCAAATCCGTTTTAGTCGCCCAGTTAGGGCCTGACCATACTACAAGTCTAATTTCATTATTGTCATTGATAGCCCGACCTGCCACCACACGGCCATCAGCACTGATGGATCTAAGATCAGACCAGCCTGAATTATCACTTTTTAAGGTACCTAGATCAGTTTTAGTCGCCCAGTTAGGGCCAGACCATAATACGGCTCTCTCTTCATTATTGTCATTGGGAGCGATGCCTGCCACTACACGGCCATCGGCACTGATATAAACAGCCACAGACCTACCGGAATTATCGCTTCTTAAAGTGCCTAAATCGGTTTTGGTTGCCCAGTTAGGGCCGGACCATAATACGGCTCTCTCTTCATCATTGTCATTGGGAGCTCTACCTGCCACTACACGGCCATTGGCACTGATGCTATTAGCGTAGGAAAAGCCTGAATTATCACTTCTTAAAGTACCCAAATCAGTTTTTGTAGCCCAGTTAGGCCCTGACCATAATCCGAACCAATCATTGGAACTAGGATTTATCACCACACTGCCATCATCAGAGACCTTCATAATCAATACATGAGGAACATCATCTATTTTGATAGTTTCAAGCAGAGAAATATTTATATTAGCAAGGCTTACAGAAGAAAGGAGACTAAGAGAGCAAAAAACAAAGAGAGGTTTTAATAAGAAGGGAGAATTATGCTTTGATTGATTGATTGATTGATTGATTGATTGATTGATTGATTGATTGATTGAGAGGATTTTATTTTGCCACGGGCCAGTTCGCAAGCGACTTGCCAGCAATTTAGGGCAGTGTTCCAAATAATTTTATAGGCCTTGTTCATGGGAGATCTCCTAGGGTGTTAAAAAACAAGCGGATAAATTTTAGGCTTTTCTTGCAAAAGAAGCAATCGTTTGCTGTGTAAATTTTAGAGGGAAGGCTTCGACAGCGGTTCGACAAGCTCAACGGCCTTTGATGGCGCCAGCCTCCAGGCTGGTGCCGCAGACCTCTTGAGCGAAAAGGCACCAGCGAGGACGCTGGCGCCATCAAGGATCCTGATAAAGTTGATAAGCTTTATGGCTCACCAAGTTAATGTTTTGAACAGTTGTGGCGAGGACGCTGGCGCCATCAAGGGGCCGTGGAATAATTTGCAGGTTTTTGTGGATTTTTAACCGCTTGTCGCAACAAAAAACCCTAACCATCTCTCAACGGTTAGGGTTTTTCTTATCTCACTTTCAAGCCTTAGGCCTTAGGTAAGGCATATTTCTCTTCATCAAACTCAGGAAGCGGTTTGTGTTCGCTGCCTAAGAAGGTGTAGATCACCGGAAGCACAAACAGGGTAAAGAGTGTCCCGATGGCCAAGCCTGCAACAATCACCATACCGATACTAAAGCGGGCAATGGCACCTGCACCAGAGGCAAAGAGGAGAGGGATCAAGCCTGCAATCATGGCCGCTGTGGTCATCATGATTGGACGTAAACGGATGGTTGCAGCATACACAATGGCCTCAAAGCGGGATTTGCCGTGGAGCAACTGCTCTTCTTTGGCCACTTCACACATCAAGATACCGTGTTTGGTGATCAAACCCACTAGGGTAATCAAGCCTACCTGGGAGTAGATATTGAGGGTTGAGCCTGCAACACCTGCAACGCCTAACACGTTCATTACCAATAACGCACCACTGATGGCCAGCGGAACCGACACCAGGATAACCAGCGGATCACGCCAGGACTCAAACTGGATGGCTAGCACGATGTAGATCATCACGACAGCCAAGGCGAAGGTCATCATCATAGAGTTACCCTCTTGGATGTACTGACGGGCTTCGGATTTGAAGTCGTACTGGTAGCCTTGTGGGAGGCTGCGGTCTAGTTCAGCCTGGGCCCATTTCACGGCATCACCGATAGAACCGGATACCACGCCGCCGATGGTGGCTGAGTTAAGCTGGTTCATACGGCTAAGTGAAGCTGGTTCGGTCACGGTTTCCATGGTCACAAACGATCCCAATGGAATAGAGGCGCCGCTGGCCGTGGTCACATAGTAGTTCATTAAATCCTGTGGATTTAAACGGTCTTGGCGTACCGCTTGTGACACGATTGGGTAAGCACGGGAGTCGATATCCACACGGGTGATGATAGCGCCTGACAAGAAGCTACCCAAGGTGCCGCTGACCTGTTGCATGGTCACGCCATAGGTGCCCATTTTTTCACGGTCGAACTTCATTTTCATGGTGACCGTGTCAAATTTCAGGTCTAGGTTAGCAAAGAAGAACTGGCCTGAGGTTTGGGCTTTCTTCAAGAAGTCAGCCGCCACTTCAGCAAGTTTGCTGTAGCTTTCGGCTGTGGTAATCACCACAGAGAATGGCAAGCCACTTTCCCCTGTTTGGATTTCAGGGAAGGCAACCGCATTCACGTCCATGGCTACCACATCTTTGGCTAGGCCTGCTACCACATTTTTCACTTCAGCCTGGCTCTTTGAACGCTCAGACCAATCTTTCAAGGAAATAATGGATAAGGCACTGTTGCTACCGCTAAAGCCTGCAATAGACATCATACCGTGAACTTCTGGCAGCTCGAGTACTTTCTTGTTAAATGGCTCAAGAGCTTCTTGGCTGTAGTCTAAGTTGGTGTTAGACGGGCCATTTGAGAAGGCCACAACCACACCACGGTCTTCGCTTGGTGCCACTTCGCTGGAAAGCGAGGTAAACAAGAAAGGCAGGCTGGCGAAAATGGCGATGGCAAAAATCAACATAAACCAACGCACGGCCATCACACCCCGAAGCATATTGGTGTAGCAAGAAGTCATCTTGTCTAACATGCCATTGATGCACTTCACAAAGCGGCTTTCGTTTTCGTGGTCGTGCGGTTTAAGTACCCGGCTAGACATCATTGGCGAAAGCGTAAGGGCGGCAATACCTGAAATAAAGACCGCACCTGCAAGGGTTAGGGCAAATTCCTTAAAGAGGGAACCTGTCACACCTTCCATCAAGGCCATTGGCGAGTACACGGCGGCCAAGGTGATGGTCATAGAGATAACAGGCAGGGCGATTTCTCGTGTGCCGATGATGGCCGCATCAAATGGCGATTTGCCCTCTTTAACGTGACGCTCTACGTTTTCCAAGACCACGATAGCATCGTCCACCACCAAGCCGATGGCCAGGATCAGGCCTAAAAGCGTTAAGAGGTTGATGGAGAAGCCCAGCATTTGGAGTAGGAAAAGCACCCCAATCAAGGAAATTGGAATGGTGATAACCGGAATAATCATGGCCCGCAATGAACCCAAGAAGAGGATAATCACCACCAATACGATTACTGTTGCTTCACCAATGGTCTTGATTACCTCGGTGATGGAGCTGTTAATAGCAATGGTGCTATCGTATAAAATCTCACCCTGAATTGCAGTTGGTAGGTTATCAAGAATTTGCTCAAAGAGCGGATACACATTCTTGGCCACGGTTAATTTATTGGCCGTTGCGGCTGCTTCTACAGCAATCACCACCGCATCCTTGCTGTTGGCTGTGGCACGGGCGGCATCAGAGGATTTGTCTAGTTCAACGCTGGCAATATCCTTAAGCTTAATTTGTAAGCCTTCAGATGTGGTTGCAACTGTCACGTTTTCCAGTTCTGACACAGATGGCGTGGTGGACTCTACCTTGTTCTTATAAACCGTGTAGTAACCATTGGCACTGCCTGCGGCAGTAGAAAGGTTGTTGGCACTCAGGGCTGACAAGACAGAAGCACCTGAAAGGTTGTAGCCTGCCATTTTGTCAGGATCTAACCAAATACGCAGGCCAAAGGTTGCCCCACCAAAGATGTTTACGCTGGATACACCATTGACAGTAAAGAACTGCGGCTTAACCACACGGTTAAGGTAGTCTGTTACCTGCGGTGCAGAAAGCTCATCCGAGGTAAAACGGATGTACATAAAGGCATCGTTAGAACCTGAAGACACGCTGATAGACGGATCGTCAATCCCGCTTGGGAGGTTAGAACGAATGGCATTCACCTTGGCAGAAATATCTGAAAGGGCTTCTTGCGGGTTGGTATTGAGCTTCATCTTGGCCGTTACCGTGGTGGTACTCGGGCTAGAAGATGAGGTCATATAGTCAATATTGTCCGCCTGGGCCACCGCTTCCTCAATTTGTGAGGTAACCAAGGCCTGCATAAGGCTGGCATCGGCACCGGCGTAATTTACGCTAACGGTGACGATGGAAATCGTCATTTCAGGGTATTCACGCACTTGCAACTTGCTGATTGACTGTAAGCCCAAGATGGTAATCAAGAGGCTGATACAGATAGCAAGTACGGGGCGTTTGATAAAAATATCGGTAAATTTCATTGCCTACCTCAATTAGAGTTTGGTCGATTTGGCCGGCTGGGTCACGCCTACAGGCTCAACATCGGTGACTTGCACCAAGGCATTGTTGCTTAAACGTTGTAGGCCACCTGTTGCAATTAAATCACCTGCTTTTAGGCCCTTGCCTAATTGGGCATAGACACCACGGCGGTCAAGGGTTTTAACCTCCACTTGTTTAGCACGGTAGATCTTGTTCACATCTAGGCTTGGGTTTTGTTCTGCCATCTTGTTGATAAGGTTTTTATCTTCCTCAGACAGGGCTTGTAGCTGATAAACCGTTTCGCCATACATGGTATAGGTCACCGCAATTTGTGGCACGATCACTTGGTTGTGCTGGCTTGGTAAAGAGACATTTAGGCGGGCAAACATACCTGACAAGAGTTTCTCTTGGCCTTCGGTAATTGTCGCTTCAAGATTGATTAAGCCGGTGCTGCGATCCACCGCAGGATCGATGGCCGTAATACGGGCTGGGAAGGTTTGGGCTGGCAGAGCATCAATTTCTGCTGTCACCTTTTGACCAACAGCTAAATTTTCAAGATCAGTTTGTGGCAGGGTGAAGCGAACCTTCATGGCACTTTGATCTTCCACACGTACAATTTCAGTACCCATGGTAATATATTGACCCACGTTTACATTGACGATACCCGCCACGCCGCTAAATGGCGCATAAATTTGGCGACGGCCAATGGTCGCTTTAAGGGATTCAATATTAGCTAAAAGCTGATTGTAGGTCGCTTGGGCATTATCAAATTCCGCTTTTGAGGCAGAGTTTGAAGCAATCAAGTTACGATAACGATCAAAATTGGCCTTGGCAGCTGAAAGCTGGGCTTGGGAGGCCTTAAGGGTGGCTTCTTCCACGCTGCTGTCGAGTTCTAACAAGAGATCGCCCTTGTTCACACGCTGGCCAGATTGAACCAGCACACGTTTAACCGTGCCAGCTGCCTGAGCACTTAACATGGCCCCTTGGTTTGGACGAATGTAACCCACGGCAGAGATCATTGGCGTCCAGTCACGGGTTGCCACTTCCATTGCTGTGATTTGGCTGACTGATTCAGGCATATTGGCTGCGGCCTCTGCTTTTTTGCCCGCAATAAACTGCTGCAAGAAAACCACTGCACCAAAGGCAACTAACACAATAATCAGTGTTAGGATGATTAAAAACTTTCTACCCAAGCCTGTTTTTTTCTGGCTTTGTGGTGTCACAGTTTCTGTTGTCATATAAGCTCCATATTGAATAAATAAAAAACATTTGGCCCTCCCTATTTAAGGGAGAGTATCGACCTAACGGCGAATGGCCAGCCAGGTGCGCTCAACCATTTCTTCTATCATTGCTTCCGAGTAGCGTATGCCCTCAATAATCTGAATATAGGCCAAATCACGGATAACCCCGAAACTAAGGGCATAAATCATATTATTGGGTAGGTTTGCAATCTCACCTGTTTGCCTGCCCCGGTCTAAAAATTGGTTCCAAGGCATATCCTCCGCACTGGTACAAAACTTCACCACATCGTGAAATTTTGGCAAGGCTTCATATTGGTGCATATTCATCACAATCGTGGGATTGTTCTGCAAATAATGCCACTTGCCCAGCCACATCTTGCGGTACTGTTCAAACAGAGGCAAGCCAGGGGCAGCATGTCGCATACTGTCTTGATAAAAGCGTTGAAAGAGAAATAAAACCAGTTGAGTTAATAAATCATCTTTATCTTTGAAATGCACATAAATGGTGCCAACCGAGAGCTTGGCCTCTTTGGCGATTTTATGTGTAGAAAGATTTTGCACACCTTCACGAGCCATTAACACCTCGGCCGCCATTAAAATTCGCTGTGCCATCTCCGATTGAGACACGTCAAACTTAAACATAAGACCAACCTTTTGGGGGTTAATGAACGGTCGTTCATTTTACTGATTTTTGCCACAAAGCAAAGGGGGGAAACGCAAAGTTTTGTAAGGATGGGGCAAGCGGGTTATATTTTAGCCCACGCAGGGCAAGCCCTAGGTGGTTAAGCATGGTTGAGGGGCTCTTGCAAGTTTTGATGATTTTTACACCGCTTGTAAAAAGAAACCCCGAAATCCAATTTCGGGGTTGAAACTTAATGAGAAGTGCTTTGCTGATCTAAAAGTTCTTCATTAATATCAATGCTGGCACGTTCCCGCAAATCTTGCACCACGACACGGGTCAGATCTGCCCGCTCGGCCCATTCCACGGCTTGGGCCACTTGTTGGAAGTCAGCTAGGCTACCATCGGTTACACTGTCTAGGGCCAAGACCACCACATCGCCATTTGCCGCACGACTGGCCTTGTAACTTGGGCCATTAAGCGGTTTTGGCATGGCAAAAAGATCTTGTGCTAACACAGGCGACAAAGCGGAGTCTGCATAGCGGCTTGTGGCTTTCGGGCTAAATGAAATGCTCACGCTTTCACCCTTGGTTAGTTTTTCCACCATGTCTTGGGCTTGGGCAGTTAAGGCTTTTTCTGCCTTGTCTTGTTTCAGGGCGCTTTCTGCCTGTGCCTTAGCCTCTTCAAAGGTTTGCGGGCGAGAGGCCTCAAACTGGCTAACCTTGAGGAACATGGAGCGAGCTTCCGCAGCCGTGCTTAAATCAATGGCCTCTGATAGTTCGCCTGTGGTGCGGAAGTCCTTGGCAAATAATACATTGGTAATCTTCTCATTATCCAAGGCTTGAGGCAGATTATCTGGCGTGAATTGCTCGTTTTTTTGCACCTCAACCCCCGCCAACTGAGCCAGTTCTGCCAGTGAAAGCTGGTTGGCCTTGTTACTGATTTCACCAATGATTTCAGAATATTTGGCGGCTGTTTCTTCTTGAGTTAAGCGATCCTTAATTTGTGCCTTAACCTCATCCAAACTTAAGGCCGTGGTTGGCTTACGCTCTAAGACCTTGATAATATGGAAAGCGCCATCCACCTGCACAGGCTGGCTGAACTGGCCAGCTTGAAGGTTATTGGCTGCCTGTTCAAAGGCAGACGGGAAAACCCCTGGCTTGGCCCAACCTAGATCACCGCCTTGGTTAGCAGATAGAGGATCGGCTGACTTGATTTTTGCAAGTTCTGCAAAATCCTGCCCCGCTTGTAGAGCGGCTTCCACTTCTTTGGCTGCTTCTGCATTGGCCAGCTGAATATGGGCCAAGCGGGCTTCGCCCTGGGTGACAAAGCGGGCCTTATTGATTTCGTAGTAATTTTTGATCTGCTCATCAGACACCTTGATATTTTTGGCTACATCCGCAGGGGTGAAACTGAAATATTCTACGCTTAATTTTTCAGGCTCTGCAAACTTGGCTTGGTTGGCCTCAAAATAGGCCTGAACTTCGGCGTCTGTTACGCTTTGCTTCTGAGCCGCTTCTGCCAAAGGCAGGATAGCTGCGCGATATTCACGGCTTTGCAGGCTGAATTTGGCCAAGGCTTCCTGCTGGACTGGGGTCATAAAGTGGGTTGAAGCCAGACCTTCTTCCAGCTGGGAGCTTAAGATCCCCTCGGCCACAATACTGGCAAAACGGTCTGCTGAAATATTATTTTGACGCAAGACCATTTGATAAAGCTCATTGCTGAAACGGCCGTCTTTCTGGAAGGAGGCATCATGAACGATGGCCGATTTAATTTGGTCAGCAGTCACCCCTAATTTAAGATCGGTCATATATTGGCGTAAAAGGCGCTCATCAATCAGCTTATTTAAAACCCCTTGATTGAACTGTTTTGCTGTCTCAGGGTTATCTACAATCTTCCAAAAGTCCTCTCCCATTTGAGACAACAAGATATTTTGCTCACGGCTTCTAGCAGCAGAAAAGGTTTGTTGATCAATGCTCTCCCCATTTACCTTGGCCACTGCATTATCATCACCATACAGGAGCGAGCCACCTACACTGACGCCGCCCAAAACAAAGGAAAGGGAAACGGCAGTAAAAATCAGCTTAAAGGCAAAACTGTTGGTTTTTTCATGCATTTTTTCAATCATTTGACAAAATCCTAATTTGAAGAAAATTGTGGGGGATTATACTGATAAATCACCTTTTTTTAAACAAGGTTTTTTTCCCTTTTAGTTTCAATTAGTTAAATAGGTATTTTTCTAAAGTGTACAAAAAACAAGAAACATTCCGAAACGCTGTAAAAATAGCAGGAAAGAGAGAGCCTAAGGCATTGCAAGCGGGAGAATTAAGGGGAGATTTTGCAAAAGTAGTCAGAGGAGAGCAAAGAAAAACCGCCGTGGAGGCGGTTAAGGTTTAGGAATAAAGCCCTGGTCGGCAAAACGCTCTAAAAACTCAAAGAGCGTCACTACCTTGATATTGTGATCTTGAGCGACATTGGGAATCATAATACGTTTTTTCGCAGCAGGATTAAAGTTTCGTGTGTAATGATGGTAAAGTTATGTTCAAGGGCGTGTGCTAATAGCCAGGCATCGGCATTCTCTTGTTTAGCAAAGTCATCTTTGGCAATTTGTTGGACATTTAGCCCTTGTGCATAGTTCATTAGTGTGGCGTAACTTACTGCCGATTGGTACTGATCTTCAAAAAAGGTATCCGCTTGTGCATTCACCCAATTTGCCAAGTCATCGTTTTGTCGTAGCATTTCTTGCTTCACAGCTTGAATGCTAAATATAATGCCTTTTTGGTGCATTGTGGAGAGAAAATCCCAAAAAGCTTGGCAAAAGCTGAATTGATAATAGAGATTTTTGGCGGTAATAAAAATATTGGCATCAATTAGGAAGCGTTCCATAATTCCTTCCTTTTATGACGATAGTAGCCCACTACAGTATCAGCATGAACATTGAGTAGTTTTCCAGCTTCTCTTAATGGCAAATTCAAGCTCATTGCTTGATTAACTACAGCATCGGTGAAGCGGTGGCTATTTTTTACAGGGAACATATTGTAGAAGTGTCCACCTGTATTGGTTTCTTGAGGAGCCGCTTTGAGTTGTTTTCTTGCCTGTTCAATTGCCTCCTGTGGCAATAAATTAAGTTGAACAGCTTTTACCACCGTTGCAAGTTGGCTTACTTTGAAATAATTTGCTACATATTCAGCATGATTCTCATCGCTCTCTGCCCATTTGGCTAAAAATAGGGCTTCTGGCATCAGAAATTCAGCAGCAACCTTATTGCAAAAGGCCTCGACCGCTCTATCTTGATTCCAAGAAGATACGCCATTTTGCCCAATCCAAATATGTGCTACTTCGTGCAATAAGGTGAACAGTTGTGCAGATGGATGATCAGCATTATTAATAAAAATTGCTGGGACAAGATTATCAATGAGTGCAAAACCACGAAACTCTTCCACATTCAATTTACGCTTATTGTTGTTGCCCACTACACCATTTTTAAAAATCAGAATGCCGATTTTTTCAAAACGTGCAGAGAGTTTACGGTAGTAGTTTTCACGAGAAGTGTTTGGCAAATCACGCTCAATAAAAAAATCGATCGTTTTTGCAATATCTTGGGCAACATCAATGTAATTGGGCGTAGTGGAATAGGGGAATTTATTAACAAATTCGCGCGGGGTATCATCGCCATTTTCAAGTAAAAATTCTTTATACCAATCCACTTTACGTTCGATATCTTTGAGTACATCGATAAAATCTTTGCTTAGCGGTTCTGCACCAACAGTTTGACGCAAATCAGGAATTTGGGGATTATTGATAACAGGTGGCTGGGAAAGAAACAGATAACCAAAGGGAATATTTGCTAATCTCGCTAATTTTTCAGCAATGCTTTTATTCACCACGCCAGCTAAAAATTGCTCAACTTTTTTCGGAGCAAGCAACTCTGCCAAGCCTTGAGGCTCGGTATTTTCACGTTCTGCAATCCAGCCAATCATAGCTGGGGAGATTTGAAATTCTGTTGCTCTTCCCATAATTCTTGCATTTTAAAGTAAATTTTTATTTTTGGTCAATAAAAATCAGACCTTAGCCTTGATACTCCTTAGATTTACTGATAAGCCCAGCATTTCTCAAACCACAATTTTACCTAAAAGAGGGTAATTCCCTATCTTTCGCTTTACTTATGGGGCTGAAATTGGTTTAATTTAGGCTTCTTAACTTCCCCCTAAACAAGCTAAAGGTTCTCTATGAGTATTTACGCTTACCTCTGCTTTTTGGCAGCTTTAGCCATCTTGCTGGGCTTTTTCACCAGTAAAATCAATGATAAAGTTCAATCCACCATTGCCATTACTGCCGCCGCCATGATTGGTTCCATGCTTTTAATGATTTTAGGCTGGCTGGGCTGGTTTAATATTGACACCGTTGCTAAGGATGTGATGGAACAAATTGATTTTAAGAGCTTCCTCCTCAACGGTATTCTAGGCTTCCTGCTCTTTGCGGGCTCCCTGGGCATTAAGCTGCCTATTCTGAAAGACCAAAAATGGGAAATCTCCATTTTCGCCCTTTTTTCTACCTTCTGCTCAACCCTCTTAATCGGCCTTCTGATTTATGGCTTTGCCCACCTGATTGGCCTGCCCATTGATTTAATCTATTGTATTGTGTTTGGGGCCCTTATCTCGCCAACCGACCCCATTGCCGTGCTGGCCATTATCAAGAACCTACGGGCCCCCCGCCGCCTTTCCATGCAGGTAGAGGGCGAATCCCTCTTTAACGATGGCGTGGGCTTGGTGATTTTTGTGACCGTTTTTGCCGTGGCCTTTGGTGGCCAAGAAGCCACCTTTGGCGGTGTAATCAGCCTCTTCTTGCATGAGGCCATTGGCGGGATTTTGCTGGGCTTTGTCTTTGGTTTTATCGCCCATATCCTAATTTCCAATACCGATGACGGGAGTATGGAAATCCTCCTGACCCTGACCATTCCAACCGCTGGCTTTATGCTGGCCAACAACTATTTGCACGTTTCAGGCGCTTTAGCCATGGTGGTATCAGGCATCATGATCGGCAATTGGACTCGGCATTCAGGCTTCTCCGAGCAAAGCCAGCGTTATTTGGATCACTTTTGGGAAATGATTGACCACTTTCTCAACTCCCTGCTCTTCTTCCTGATTGGTTTTGCTATTTTGCTGATCGACTTTAATATCTACGGCATTATTTTAATGATTATCGCCGTCCCTGTTTGCCTGGCTGGCCGCTATATCAGCCTTTGGATGCCTTATAAGCTCCTGCAACAGTTCCGTACCTACAACCCCTACACCCTCAAAATTATGACCTGGGGTGGTTTGCGGGGCGGCCTAGCCCTGGCCATGGCCCTGTCAATTCCGGCCAAAACGGCTTATATTGGCGATACGGGCATGGATGTGCGGGATCTGATTTTGATCATGACCTACTCTGTGGTGATGTTCTCTATTTTGGTGCAAGGCACCACCATTGAAAAGAGCATCCAAAAGGCCAAAACGGTCGATCCTAACAAAGAAGAATATTTAACCCCCTCAAACAAGCATTAAACCTTGACTTGGCCCGTATTTTGTATAGAATGCGGGCTTCTCGTGTCGTAGCTGAATTAGAGATCGGCTATTGATGAATATTAACCTATCCTTTTAGGAGTAAAAAATGTCTCTAAGCACAGAAAAAAAAGCAGCTATCGTTGCTGATTTCGGCCGTGATGCCAAAGATACTGGTTCATCAGAAGTTCAAATCGCATTATTAACTGCACAAATCAACCACCTTCAAGCCCACTTTGCGGTGCACAAGAAAGACCACCATGGTCGTCGTGGTTTATTGCGTATGGTTTCTCGTCGTCGTAAACTTTTAGATTACCTAAAACGTACAAACCTAGCACTTTATTCTGAAACAATTGCACGTTTAGGTTTACGTCGCTAATTTCAAGTAAATGTATGATAAGCGGGCTTAGGTCCGCTTATTTTTTATCTATCCATAAGAGGAAAAGCAAATGAAAAAGTGGTGTGTCATCTTACTCGTCGCCATTCTAGGGATTGGCGGCTTAGGTTATGTGGTACTCAAAGACAGTTATAACGACTTGGTTAAGGCCGAAGAAGACATCAATTCGGTTTGGGCCAATGTGGAATCGGCCTACCAACGCCGGGCGGATTTAATCCCAAACCTAGTTAATACCGTTAAGGGCCAGGCTAACTTCGAGCAAGAAACCCTGACTTCTGTAATCGAAGCCCGTGCCAAGGCCACAGCCGTAACCATTGACCCAAGCACAGCAACCGAAGAACAAATGGCCAAGTTCCAAGAAGCTCAACAGGGTGTAAACTCTGCCCTATCCCGCCTCTTGGTGAGTGTGGAAAAATACCCTGAACTCAAGGCTCACGAAGGCTTCCTCAACCTCCAGGCCCAAATTGAAGGCACGGAAAACCGTATCAATGTTGAGCGTAATAACTTCAACAATGCGGTCAAGGGCTATAACACCCAAGTTCGCCAAATGCCAACCAAGTTTGTGGCCATGATCTTTGGCTTCCAAACCAAGCCACAGTTTAAGGCTGAAGCTGGGTCTGAAAAGGCACCAGTGGTGAATTTTAACTAGCCTTATGCCATCATGATAGCGCCAGCCTCCAGGCTGGTGCCTTAATCGTCAAGCATAATCAGCACCAGCCCGGAGGCTGGCGCTATCATTCATAAGTTTAATAACACCTTACAAGCGGTCACTTTTTTGCAAAAATCTGCAAAAATCCTACCGCTTGTCAGCCAAGGCAAAGACTATGGGACTACTCTCTTTTCTTCAAAAAAAATTGCCGATTGACACAACCCAAATCGAACAGGCCATTGCCAAATTGGAGCAGGCCAGCTCTGCCGAATTGCGGGTGGTAGTTGAGCGTAAAAGCAAAACTGATCAGGCCATGGAGCGGGCCACGGAAGTCTTCAACGCACTCAAGATGTATGAAACGGCCGATCGCAATGCCGTGCTGATTTATTTGTCCTTCAAGCCCCACCACCTGGCCATTATTGGCGATAAGGGCATCCATCAAAAGGTCGCCCCCGATTTCTGGCAAAAAATCTATGATGCCATGAAGCAGGACTGCCAGGCAGCATGTTTTACCCAGGCCATCTGCCGAGGGATTGAGGCCGTGCAAGTAGAACTGGCCCATCATTTTCCTCGCAAGGAAAATGACCAAAACGAATTACCAAATGAGGTGATAATCAAATGATCAAACGTGCTTATCTCTTCTTCTTTGCCCTCGTTTTAAGCCTAAATACCTGGGCCAATAACTACCCCAGTGTGCCCAATCCTTTTCGCTATGTGTCAGACTACACTCAGACCTTAAGCCCTAACGAATGGCAAACCCTGGAAAATGCCCTGCAAGGCTACAGCCAAAAGACCAGCTCCCAAATTGCCGTGGTCATCATTCCCTCCACCAACGGGGAAGAGATTGCCATGTACGGAGCCAATTTAGGCGAAAAATGGGGCATTGGCCGCAGCAAGCTCAATAATGGCGTGCTTTTGCTGGTGGCCAAAAACGACCGGGCAGTCAATATTTCCACTGGCCGAGGACTAGAGGCCGTCCTGCCTGATGCCATTGCCTCCAGCATTATCCGCAACGACATTCTGCCCTATTTCAGACAGGAACTTTACGCCCAGGGCATTGCCAAAGGCCTGTCCTCCATTATTGCCGCCACCCAGGGCGAATATGAGGCCCTGCCAGCAGCAGCCCATGAAGAAGAAAGCCCCTTTGAAGGCTTTGAAATCTTCCTGATTTTAGCGGTGATTATTTTCTTTATTTTCGCTCCAAGAGGCTCAAAAACCTACATCAGCCCAAACCAGGCAGGACAGGTAATTCGTACCATTGAAGGCATGAGCCGCAACCGCGGCAGCTTTGGCGGTGGTTTTGGTGGAGGACGCAGCGGTGGCGGCGGTGGCTTCGGCGGCGGCAGCTTTGGTGGCGGTGGCGCCAGCGGCCGTTGGTAGCCTAGGCTCAAGCTAAAAACTAGACAATCAGGAAAAAATATGGATAATCAAGCCCTTCTTGGCTTAAGCCACGAACAGCAACAAGAGGCTGTTGAACAAATTCAAGCCCTTATGCAGAAAGGTATCAGCAGTGGCGAGGCCATTGCCATGGTCGCCCAAGCCCTGCGTAAGGCCCATCAAGATAGTCAACATTAAGAGGACTTAATATGAAAAAATTTATCACAATCGCCCTGGCAGCAGCCCTAGCAAGCCCTGTTTTTGCAGCAGAACAAAAGCAGGCTCCAGAGCATCCCCCACGTTTGGTTCTATCTGTTTTTGATTTTTCAGGCAAGGTGCCGAAGGACACAAAATCCCTTAAGCTCTCACGTTCTAACAAGAACCTGCGCCTATGCTGGTACACCCTTGACACACCAGTAAAAGAAACGGCCCTAGTGATTGAGGAATTTACCTCGCCTAAAGGCGGTAAGTTTATTTCGCCCAATATGACCACCCAGTCTTCCAACAACAATACCCGCCATGTTGTGACCCGCAATAAACATAAGTCGGTCAATAGCGAATATGTGGAAACCTGCTGGACCTTTGATAAGAGAGATCCTATCGGCCAATATTCCTTGGCAGTGAAGGTGGATGATATTCACTTCCCAGCCCTGAAATTTAGCATTGAAAAGTAAGTTATATCAGACTTAATAGGCATATAGGACAAAATAGTTGGTAAAAAGTGGCTTAAAGCCTTATAGTACAAGGCTTTAAGCCCTCTTTTTGAAATATGCACAAAAAACTGTCCTTTCTGCCAACATTCCCCAATCCAGAAGTATGGCAAACAAAATAATTTACAGCGTTATAAATGTCTTAGCTGTAATAAAACATTTACGTTTAAAAATAAATTAGATCCTGAAAGAATTTGGCTTGATTATTCATCTGGAAAACAAACACAAGCACAGCTAGCAGAAAAATACTCCTGCTCTTCTCGAACTATTCGAAGATATTTAGAGAAACACCCTAAATCCTCCTTAAATAAACCTCAAAACACATACTTGAACTTAATTATTGATACAACATTCTTTCACCGGGATTTTGGTGTAATGGTGTTTGTTGATAGCTCTACAAAAAAGTAATTTATCACCAAATAGTCAAAACAGAAAAAGATATCTATTACAAGAAAGCGATGAACTGCTTAAGGGAAAGAAACTATATTATTCAATCAGTTACCTGTGATGGACGCAGAGGTCTATTAAAAGACTTATTCAATACACCAACACAGATGTGTCAGTTTCATCTTGTCGCAATCGTAATGAGGGCATTGCGAAAGAAGCACCAATCACATGCGGGAAGAGAACTAAAAAGTATTATTAAGACACTTAAAACCAGCTCTAAAAATGAATTTTATTTAAAAATATATGAATGGAAGAAAAAACATCAATCATTTTTAAATGAACGGTCAGATAAACCAAATGACAAAGGGAAATACCCTTATAAACATCGAAGTGTAAGAAGTGCTGCTGCGAGTATTAAGCGTTATTATGATTATATTTTTACCTATGAGAAACATCCTGAGTTAAATATTGAAAAGACAACAAATAGGATTGAGGGTTTATTTAAGGAGTTAAAAGACAAATTACGCCCGCACAGCGGTTTAACAAGAAAGCATAAGATCTTGTTTATACAGGATTTTTTGAATAAAAAGAGCTGGTAAAGATCCTTTAAAATAATCCTTACCAACTTTTTTGTCCTATAGAAGCATAAAGTGCAAAAAGACCAACTATTTTGTCCTATATGCCACTTAATACCACAAGCGGGCCAAGATTTGCAAGTTTTTGCAAATTCTGACCCGCTTGTCGCGTCTAGCGACTATTTGCCGGCCTTAATCTCCGCTACCCACTTCTCAATCAAGCGTTTACCCTCCTCACTGGTGCCAAACTTCTCAAAATCAAAATTCAGTAATTCCATCGCTTTAGGATCAACCGATTTAGGTGAATGAGCGGCCTTGATATTGGTTGGAATTTGGTAAACGTGGTTTTCCCGCCAAGGGATTTCCTGGGCTTCAGGGCTAAGTACCCAATCCATAAATAACTTGGCATTGTCCAAGTTTCTGGCCCCTTTCAAAATACTGGCCCCGCCCAAGGCATAGCCCAGTTGGCCTTGGGGCAATACCGCCTCAACTGGCGCACCCTTTTCTTTTTCCGTAGCATAGGCGTGGACAAAGCCGACTGTGACGGCCGTTTCGCCTCGAGCAAGATTAGAGGTCACCAGGCTGCTTTTTACATATTGGGGGATATTCACATCCAATTTTTTGAGGTAATCAAAGGCCTTTTCTTCGCCCAAGAGCTGGATGAGAGTGGCCATAATGGTGTAAGTGGTGCCTGAACTGCGAGGGTCTGGCAGTTGGACTTCGCCCTTGAGTTTCGGATCTAACAAGTCCTCCCAGGTTTGAGGCATTTGCTCAATGCCCAGGGCTTTAAGTTTTTCGGTATTAACCCCAAACCCCAGCACCAACATATAAACCACCGAGGTCAAATCCCCCTTCTTGTCCATCAAATCCTTGAAGTCAGGCAAAATGTCGGCCTGATTAGGCGAACGATAAGGCTCAAGTAAGCCCAATTCGCCGGCCTGCAAATGCGGCTCGATGGTGCCGCCATACCAAATATCAGCCTGGGGATTGTCTTTTTCAGCCTTGATCTTGCCGAAAATCGTGCCTGTGCCGGCGTGGACAAAATTAGTTTCTACCCCATATTTTTGCGAAAAGACCTTGGTCATGGTTTCACAGGTAACATTTTGCACCGTGCAATAAACCGTCAAACGCCCCTGAGCCTGGGCAGGCTGGCTAAATAAAAGGGGAGAGGCCAAACAAAGGGCCGAAAGCAGGATTTTTTTCATGGTTACTCCTAAGATTGTGTTTGCAAAATTCAAGATATTAAGCCCTATTCCGCCAAGATGGCTTCTAACCTAGCTTGTACATCATCAATAATAAAATCAGGCACACTTTCTTTACGTTTTGCCTGACGGGCCTTCCAATCAAGTGCCTTAAGTTGATGGCAATGCACCGCCCCTTGTGTATGCGTGCCAGCCCCCATCAGCGTCACCAAGGTGCCTCGGGAACGTGCCAGGCCTGCATTGCCCTGTGAAATGGGGCAAACAAAGGCTAAGCCTTGCTGATTAAAGATCTGGTTGCTCACCACCAAGGCATAATGATCGCCCTTCATTTCTTGCCCTGTGGCAGGGTCAAATTGAAGATGGATAATATCCCCACGTTTAGGTATATAGCTCATTTTTCTAACCCTACCGCTGGCATCTCATCCCAGCCCTCAACAAGGGGTAAGCCCTCCTGCATTTCAGCCATCAGGGTTTTGATGTCGTACTTTTTGGGCTTAATGGGCTTGAGCACCAGGCTATCACGGTGAATTTCGACATTAAAGTGATCATTTTCACTTAACTGAAACTGGGCTAAAACCGCCTGAGGTAAACGAACAGCCGCACTATTTCCCCATTTTTTGATTTGTAGTTGCATCTTGTTCCTCCACTAAAAAAGTAGATACATTATAGACACCTTTAGCAAGAAGGCAATATCAATCTTTGCCGGGTCTAACAAAGTATCGGAACATTTCCCCAACTTCTCCGTCTAAACAGCTGAAAACAAAAGAGAAAAACCTTGTTTAAAAAAAAACGATTTACAGGTACAATCAGAAAATTTTGAAAACCACGAAGATAAAAGGACCTTGCTTGTGAAACTTGCCTCTCATTATCTCTTAACCTTGGGCCTTCTCAGCCTTAGTGCCTATGCACACGCCTCCGTCACGCTCAAGGTGGAGGGCATCCCAAAAGGGGCGCTGCTGGATAACGTCAATATCTACCTAGACCAGCTTAAAAATGAAGTAGCAGATGGGTCTGAACGCCACCAGTATGTGGTGCAACAAGCCGTGGACAAGGGCCTGCGGGCCTTGGGCTATTACAACACCCAATACCATTTCAGCCAAAGCGGCGATGTGCTGACCCTGCAAGTTCAGCTAGATCAGCCCGTTAAAATCAATGAAACCGACATCAGCCTGACAGGTCAAGCCAGCCAGGACAGCGAGTTTGAAAAGGTGCTGAAAGAGGTGCCTAAAAAGGGAACCGTGCTTAATCACGAAACCTACGACAACTTTAAGGGCGAGATTGAAACCCTGGCCCAAAAACGGGGCTATTTTGACGGCACCTGGCTTTATAACCGTCTGGAGGTTTACCCCAAAGAGCATATTGCCGACTGGCGCTTGGCCTATGACAGTGGCACACGCTATAAGTATGGCAAGATCGCCTTTAAGGGCAGCCAAATCCGTGAGGACTACCTGCGTAATATCCTGCGTATTCACACCGATGAAGACTATTTAATGAACGATTTAAGCAAGATCACCAGCGACTACTCCTCCAGCAAGTGGTTTAGCTCGGTCTTGGTTGAACCTCATTTAAACGAGCAGGATAAAATCGTGGACTTGGATTTACTCTTTGTGCCACAAAAACGCAATTTGGTCGAGGTCGGGATTGGTTTTGCCACCGATGATGGCCCTCGCCTGCAACTTAACTGGAAAAAGCCCTGGCTCAATAACCGTGGCCATAATATTGAAAGTGCCACCTATATTTCCAAGCCTGAACAGCGTTTTGAGTTCGCCTACAATATTCCCATTAAGGAACAGCCCCTTAATTACTACTACCAATTTTCAGGCAGCCTGGAGCGGGAAGACCGTAACGACACCAAATATACGGGGATTTCTGCCGCTGCCCAACGCTTTTGGACCCACGAAACGGGCTGGTCTTTTTCAGGTGGTTTGAAAGCCCGTTACGATGCCTTCCAACAGGGCAATCAAGAAAAACAGAAGACCCTCTTGGTCTATCCAACTGCCTCCCTTAACCGCACCCGCACAGACGGCAACCGCTACCCACTTTGGGGCGACAGCCAAAAACTGACGGTGGACTATGGCACAAAATTGGTGGGATCGGATGTGGATTTCTACCGCATCAAGGCCTCCAGCGCTTGGGTACGCACCCTGGCCCAAAACCACCGTTTCTACCTGCGGGCAGAAGTGGGCTATCTTAATTCCAAAAACTTTGACCGCATCACACCTGCCCTACGCTACTTTGCCGGCGGAGATATGAGCGTGCGGGGCTTTGGCTACCGAGACATCTCGCCACGGGGCAGCGATGGCAAACTCACAGGCGGCTCCCACCTCATGACCAGTGCAGCCGAATACCAATACCAGGTTTACCCCAACTGGTGGGCAGCGGCCTTTTATGATACCGGCCTGTCCGCCCGAGATTTCAAGGGGGCCAACCTCCATTCTGGCGCAGGCCTGGGCGTACGCTGGGCCTCGCCCATTGGGGCCATCAAGCTAGATATAGCCACTCCTGTGCGTTCGCCCAATAATGAAAAGGGCATTCAGTTTTACATCGGCCTCGGCTCAGACTTATAGAAGGTGATTATGACAGAAACCACCCCAGTAACCGATCAAGAAAGCACAACGACAAGCACACCAAGGCCCACCAAAAAGAAAAGCAAACTGCGTTGGCTGGGCTATTTCTTGCTTGTGCTTTTAATTTTAACCCTCGCACCCATCATTTTCTTGGCCACAGGCTACGGCCAACGCACGGCCTTGGGCTGGGCAGACAAGTGGGTTGATGGCCTGGCCATTGGTCAAATTGAAGGCAGCCTGCAAGAGGGCTTGAGCCTGAAAAACACCCAATTTGTGACTGAGGGTGTGAATGTTAATGTGGCCGAAGCTGATTTGCATATCGGCTTTGCCTGCCTGCTGGACAAACAGGCCTGTGTAGAAAATCTAGCCCTGAAAAACCCCAAAATCATCATCGACACCAGCAAGCTGCCGCCCTCCCAAGCCAAGGAAAATTCCGAGCCTTTGGGTGAAATCAATCTGCCCATTGGGGTTGCCCTTAAAAACCTGTCTGTTGATAACCTCCAGCTTCAAGTCGATCAGATGGATCTAAGCCTGGCTCATTTCCGCTCGGGCGTGTCTGGCCAGGGTAAGCTCATTACCCTTGCCCCAACCGAAGTCCAGGGCCTGACCCTATCACTTGCTCCTAGCCAAACTGCCGAAGAAGCAGTCCAACAAGCGGCTGAAAAAGCCCAAAAACTTGCAAATCCACCCAAGCGGGAGCCGATTGACTGGGCGGCCATCAAGGCACAACTGGCCCAACCCCTCTTAAAGCCCCTGGAGCCTATCGTCCTGCCGCTTGATTTTGCTATTCCGCAATTCAGTGCCAAAGACATCAACATTGAACAGAAAACCCGTGATGAAAAGGGCGACTTGATTGCACCGACTAGCCTTGTCAAGGTTGCTTCAGCAGACTTGGTTGCCCATTCTAATGCCCAAGAAATCAAGCTGGACACCCTTGAGGTCAAGTCCGACCGAGGCAATCTGTCTGGCCAGGGTTTGCTAAATTTAAGCGGAACCTACCCGCTTGCCTTTGAGATCAAGGCTGATTCGCCTGCCTTCCCAGAGCAAAAAATCCCGGCCAGCCAGGCCGATTTAAAGCTGTCGGGGGAACTCTTTGGCAGTACTCAACTGACCCTGGCCAGCCAAGGGGCAGTCAAGGCCGACCTTAAAGGCCAGGTTCAGTTAAGCCAGCCTAAAACACCTTTTACGCTTGAGCTGACAAGCCAAGAACTGGCCTACCCTTTTATGCCTGAAAAGGGCCAAGACCGGCTGAAACTGAGCAATTTAGACCTAAATTTATCAGGCAACCTGCTTAACTACCAACTCAAGGGCGGCGTCAAGGCCGCAGGTATGGGCCTGCCGCCAAGTAGCCTAAGCATCAAGGGCCAGGGGGAAATCACCCACTTCCAAATTGAAGATCTGACCCTCAAGGCACTAGACGGCCAGGGCCAACTGGCAGGCCAAGTGGATTGGACAGACGGGGTTGAGTGGCAAAGCGAGGTAAAGCTCGACAGCCTCAACACCAAGGCCATCCTGCCAGACTGGGCTGCCACTCTGTCAGGCAAGCTAGCCACCCAAGGCTTTGCTGGCCGAGGCGATCAGGGCGAGGCCTGGTCGGTTGAGGTCGGCCAAATGGACTTAAAGGGCACACTCATGCAAAAAGCCTTGCAGCTGCAAGGCCAGCTGACCGCCAACCACCAAACCCTGCTCAATGTGCCAGGTGCCACCCTGATTTATGGGGAAAACCGCATTGGGCTGAAGGGTATCTTAGGCGATAAATCTGACTTTCAGGCCGACATCAAGGCGCCTAATTTGGCTGGCCTGGTGCCTAATCTGAAAGCCAGTGCCAACGGGCTTATCAAGCTCTCTGGCAAGGTGACTGAACCCAATTTAGATTTGGATCTCACCGCTAGCAATGTCAGCTATGATGATCTTAAGCTGCAAAACCTAACTGCCAAGGGCAAGATCACCACCCAAAAAGAAATCCTAGGCGATCTGGAAATTGGCCTCAAGCAATTTAGCCTGGGCGAGATCAAGATTGAACAGGCCAATCTGACGGCTTCAGGCGGCGAGAAAAACCACACCCTCAAGCTGACCTCCAAGGGCCAGCCTGTGGGGGCAAATTTGCAAATTTCTGGCAAATTTGACCGCTTGCAAGAGCTTTGGCAGGGCCAGCTCAGCAATGTGGCCGTCCAATCGCCAGTGGGCGAGTGGAAAAACAGCCAATCGGTTAATGTCAGCTATAACAACAAGCAGATTATGGCTGATATTTCTGCCCACTGCTGGAATAATCCGAAACTGGTCAATATCTGCTTCCCGCAGGCCTTTAAGGCAGGTGTGGAGGGCAAGGTTCCCTTTGAAATCAAGGCCTTTGATCTGGCCAACCTCAAGGACTATCTAGAAAATAACACCCAAATCAGTGGCCTGGTCTCTGCCAAGGGCGATGCGGCCTGGTTTAAGAACAAGGCTCCTGAAGTCAATGTGGAGCTAAATTCCCAGGCCATCAAGGTGGTTCAAAAGCTGGAGGGCAAGATCTTCCCGCTTAGCCTGACCCCAGTCAAAATCAAGGCCAATATGGCCAATAACGAGTTAAGGCTCAACACTGATATTCGCATTGACAACAATGGCAAGATTGACACCGATGTCCAAATTAAAGACCTGGCCCAAACCCGCCAACTTTCTGGCAATGTCAATATCGACAAGCTAGATTTGAAACTCTTGGCCCCTCTGCTCACCCCAGGCGACCGCGTCAATGGCTTCCTTAATGCCCGCCTGCGCTTGGGCGGCAATGCCACTGCCCCTCTACTCTTGGGCAACTTGAGTTTGAGCCAGCTTAGTGCCCATTCCAATATTATGCCCTTTGAGGTGATTGGCGGCGGGCTGAGTGCCGACTTCCACGGCACCAGCTCCACCCTGACCGGCAGCATCAAGACCAAGGAAAGCGAGCTGAAACTCAAGGGCAATGCCGACTGGAAACGGCTGGATGCTTGGCACACCCAAATCAGTGCCGAGGCCAACCGCTTTAGGGTAGATGTGCCTAATATGGCTAAGGTGGATGTCAGCCCCAACATTCGGGTGACGGCCACCCCTAAAGAACTGCTCTTAGAGGGCAAAATTGATATTCCATGGGCCAGAATTGAGGTGGAAGAACTGCCAGACAGCGCCGTTGCAGTCAGCAGCGATGAGGTGATTATGGACAGATCGGTCACCAAACGCACCGCCGCCCAAATTGCCCAAAGCCTGCCGCAACCTAATACCGGCATGGCCGTGCGGGGCAATGTGGAAATCAATATCGGTGATGATGTCAGACTGGCAGCCTATGGCCTTAAAACCGAGTTGGTCGGCAAGATCAACGTCCGCCAAGGCTCACGAGGCCTAGGCTTGTATGGGCAAGTGAACCTGAAAAACGGTAGCTTTGCCTCCTTCGGCCAGGATTTGGTTATCCGCAAGGGCGTGATTTACTTTGCCGGCCTGCCATCCCAGCCAAGCCTTAACATTGAGGCCATTCGTAACCCTGAAGCCATTGAAGATCCAAATGTGACCGCAGGGGTACGGGTGACTGGCTCTGCCGATTCGCCTGAGGTCAAGATCTTCTCTGAACCGGCCATGTCGCAAAATGAAGCCCTGTCCTACATTATGACAGGCCGCGGCCTAGACAGCGATGGTGCGTCCAGCAACTCCATTGCCGCCGCCCTCATTGGCCTAAGCCTGTCGAAAAGCTCCAAACTGGTGGGTGGGGTTGGTTCGGCCTTTGGTATTAACGACTTGAGCGTAACCACCGCCGGGATTGGCGATAATACCAAGGTGGTGGTCAGTGGCAGCCTTAACCCAAGATTTAGGGTAAAATATGGCGTGGGGATTTTCGCCCCGCTGACTGAATTAACCCTACGCTACCGCCTGGCTCCAAGCCTTTATTTACAATGGATGTCCAGCGTTAATCAGGCGGTGGATCTCTTCTATAGTTTTGAGTTTGACTAATGGATAAACAAAGACAAAAACACCTGCAAAAATGGCTGAGAGGCCAACAAAAAATCGTCAAAAAATGGCTCATGCTCAATGTGCTGTTGGGCAGTATCAGTGGCGGCCTGATGATTGCCCAGATGGGGCTTTTAGCCACCATCTTGCACCGTATGATCATGGAAAACCAAGGCCCCAGCCAATTTATGGGCCTGCTTGGCCTGCTCCTGGCCTGTTTTGCAGGCAGAGCGCTTCTGACCTGGCTGCGGGAACGTGCTGGCTTTAAGGCAGGCCAGACCCTGCGGCTACATCTGCGGGAGCAGGTTATCAAGAAGTTAGCCCAAGTCGGCCCTATGACCATTAACCAAAAGCCGGCCGGCTCCTGGGCCACCATTATGCTAGAACAGGTGGAAAACCTGCACAACTTCTATGCCCGCTACCTGCCACAACAGTTTCTGTCCCTGATTGTGCCGATTCTGATTCTTTGTGTCATCTTCCCGCTTAACTGGGCAGCGGGTATCATTCTCTTCGCCACCCTGCCGCTTTTGCCCCTTTTTATGGCCCTGGCAGGGATTAAGGCAGCCGAGGCCAATCAGCGTAATATCGGGGTGCTTTCCCGCCTAAGTGGCCAATTCCTAGACCGCCTCAAGGGCCTGGAAACCATCCGTCTCTTCGGCCAGGCAGAAAGCCAAACCCAGCAAATCTACCAACGCACTGAGGAATTTCGCCAAAGCACCATGGATGTGCTCAAAATGGCCTTCCTGTCCTCGGCCGTGCTGGAATTTTTCACTGCCATTTCCATTGCGGTTATGGCCGTTTATTTCGGCTTTACCTATTTGGGCGACCTGGAATTCGGCTCCTACGGCCTGCCGGTCAGCCTCTTTATCGGCTTCTTCGCCCTTATGCTGGCTCCAGAATTTTACCAGCCCCTGCGGGAACTGGGCGTTTACTACCACGACAAGGCTGCCGCCGTGGCCGCCGCTGATGCCCTAGAAACCTTCTTAAATGAAGACATCATCACCCAAAACCAGGGCTTGCAAGATTTTGACCCATCCCAACCGCTTGTGATTGAAGCCAAGGACTGTGTGATTCTCTCGCCCCAAGGCAAGGCCCTGACTCAGGCCCTTAACTTCCGCCTAACCAACCAAAAACAGGTGGCCCTGGTCGGCCAAAGCGGGGCGGGCAAGACTTCACTCATGAATATGCTTCTGGGCTTCCTGCCTTATGAAGGCAGTGTATTAGTCAATGGCGTGGAATTACGAGATCTAAATATGAAGGCCTGGCGGGCCAACTTAGCCTGGGTGGGGCAGAACCCCCAACTCATCAAGGGTAGCCTCAAGGACAATATTCTCCTGGGCAACCCAGAGGCCAGCCAAGACCAAATCGCCCAGGCCCTGGCCCTGTCTAAGGCTGATGAATTTGTCTATCGTCTAGGCCTGGATCACCAAGTGCAGGACAGCAATGCCGGCATTTCCGGCGGCCAGGCCCAGCGGATTGCTATCGCCCGTGCCCTGCTCCGCCCTTATCAACTGCTTTTACTAGACGAACCAACAGCCAGTTTAGATATGCAGTCTGAACAGGCGGTGCTGGAAGCCCTGCATAACTTAAGCGGCGGGCACACTCGGCTCATGATCACCCACCGCATTGAAGACTTGAAACAGTGCGATGAAATTTGGGTCATGAAGGAGGGGCAGATTGTCCAGCAGGGCAGGTTTGAAGGGCTGGAAAAAGAAGGATTTTTTGCGGAACTTCTAAATTAAAGCATAATAAATAAAAGCCTTGCTCATGCTTCTTTTCGGAATATGAGCAAGGCTTTTTATATTGCCTGCTAGGCCTTACAAACCCACACCCGCCTGAATACGGTCTGCAAACTTACCAATACTAATAGCAAAATTGTTGGAGCGGTTCCAGTCAATTAAAGTACGGTAATTATTGGACACCAAAAAGGCTCGGCCTGCTTCCTTATCTGGGCGAACTAGCCAGAGCTTGGTGCCGTTTAGGGCTGCCAACTTGGTCATTTCTTGACTGGTTGGATAAGCCACATAGAGGCCCAAGGCCTGCCACTGGGCCAGGCTCTTGGCCTTGTTGTCTTCAATGCCTGACAGGCTCAAGTCCATCGGTTGGGCCAGTTTAACCTCCACGCCCCAAGGGCGGGTTTTATCCCAGCCCACAGTGGAGAGGTAATTGGCAATGGAGGCAAACACATCGTAATGCTCCTTCCAAATATCCTTTCTGCCATCACGGTTCCCATCTTGGGCATATTTGAGATAGGAGGTCGGCATAAACTGAGTTTGGCCCATGGCACCCGCCCAAGAGCCCTTCATTTCCTGCCGGGTCAGGGTTTTATTATCTAGCATCTTCAGGGCATTAACAAACTCACCAGCAAAAAGCTTTTCTCGACGGCCGTCAAAGGCTAGGGTGGCCAGCACAGACAGAACATCAAAATTGCCTTGATAGCGGCCGAAGCTGCTCTCCATGCCCCACAGGGCCATCAAATATTCCCGAGGCACGCCATATTTTTGGCTGGCCTTGGTTAGTTGCGGCTGATATTGCCACCAGAGTTCCACCGCCTTATTGACCTTGGCCTGGGTTAAGACCTTGTTAAGATAATTAGTTACCCCATTAGGATTAGGTGGAAGCGGAGGCAGGCTAGGATCACGCCGTCTGCCAGCCTGTTCACGGTCTAACTGCACCGCCCGATAAATATAGTTAATTTGGCCCTGCTGATTAAGGGTAGAGGCTGATACCCCCTGGCCCGCAGCCTTGCTTTTGAGAAAGTTTACATAGTCGTTAAAATGCTGGAGATCCCGACTTTTCGGATAGGTAGCCGACATATCAAGCGCATCAAAACGGCCATTATCACTGGAGCAGGCGGTTAATAAGAGGCTGCCAAACAGGGCAGCGAAAATGTTTTTTTTCATTTCGTTCTCGTTGGGTTAAAAAGATAGCGCCAGCCTCTAGGCTGGTGCTGGATAATACTTAAGGGCTGAGGGAGGCAATACTCCCTAAGCACAAGCGGTTCGCTTTAGTCAATTTTTTGCAAGAGATGTTCAATCATAAGCCCAGCAATATCCACTTTGCTAACCTGCTCTATCATCTCAAGGCCAGGGCTGGCATTGACCTCCAGCACCATGGGCCCATGATGGGAACGAATTAAATCTACCCCCGCCACATCCAAGCCGATTGCCTGGGCTGCTCTTAAGGCGATATTTTCCTCTTCCCTACTCAAAATCAAGGCCTCTGCCGTGCCGCCCTGGTGGATATTGGCCCGAAAGTCGCCTGCCTGTCCAATTCGCTTCATGGCCGCCACCACTTTACCGCCCACCACGAAGGCCCGAATATCCTCTCCTTGAGCCTCCTCAACAAAGGCTTGGACTAAGCAATCTACCTGGGCCTGTTTCAGGGTGTCTAATATACTGGCCGTACTTGATGGACGTTCACTTAAAATAACTCCAACCCCCTGGGAGCCTGATAAGGTCTTGATCACACAAGCTTCTCCCAATCCCTCAAGCCCTTGGGCAGGGTTAAAGAGGTCGCCCATCAAGGCACTTGACGGCACGGGCAAACCAGCTACCACCAAGGCTTGCAGGCTCTGCCATTTGTCCCGAGCCAAACCAAAGGCTTGAGCGCCATTCAAGGCAGGAATGCCCTGCCCTTCCAAATGACGCAGCACATTCAGGCCCATTTGGGTACTGGCCGTGCCAAAGCGGGGCAAGACCCCAGTATAGCCCTGCAAGCGGTAGGGTTGGGGGCGATTTTTGCAAAACGCCTCGCCCTCTTGGTAGTAAAGGGCTAGCTGACCTTCTTGAAGAAGCAACTGGCAGCGGTTAGGATCCAGAATATCCATATCCCAACCACGTTCAGCCGCCGCAGCCTTTAAACGTTGGCAACTATAAAGGCGAGGTTCTCGGCAAAGGGTTAGCAGTTTCATTTTTTGAGCAAGCCTTGCTTGTGGAAGAAGGGCAAAATATGGGGGCGAACCGGCTGGTTCAAAGCCTTTTCCAGGCCCGCTTGCCAGACTAATGCTGTGCCTGTTCGCTCTAGGTAATATTGGCTCAGGGTTTGGTTGTAGCTATCCAAAACCTGCTCGTCCAAGTTTTCAGGATAGGCATTTTCATAGCAAAAAAGAGCCTGAGGCAAGCGAGGTTTAAGGGCAGGATCGTGAGCGGGATAGCCCAAGCACAAGCCCACCAGCGGCACACAATATTGGGGCAGTTTGAGCAGATCTGCCACCTGCTCAATTTGGTTACGCAGGGCGCCAATATAGACCCCACCCAGACCAAGAGATTCTGCCGCCAGCAGGACATTTTGGGCAAAAATCCCCGTATCCACCGCCCCAATCAGGCTAACCTCAGCCCAATCTAGTTGGGCATTTGGGCAGATCTGCTTGTGCTTTTGAAAATCTATGCAGAAGACCCAAAATTCGGCACACTCGGCCACATATTTCATCCCCGAAGCAGAGGCCAATTCTGCCCGCAGGGCTGCATCTGTTACTCGAATAACCGATACGCATTGCAGATTATTGGAAGTGGACGCCCGACTACCCGCCTCTAAGAGGGTTTGCATGATATTTGGTGCAATGGGTTTGTTTGTAAACTTACGGATGGAACGGTGGGCAAGAATGGTGTCTAGGGTTGGTTTGCTTTGCATGATTTTCCTCTTGGAATAAGGTGCCAATACTGCACCTTTTCGCTTCAATAAATGATTTAAAATATCTGATGGCAGGTTCTAGCCCCTACAGATCCAACAAATCCGCCAAATCCGTATCCTTGCGATCTAAATAATGGAAGGACTGCAAGCGGCGAATGGTACGGCTCTTACCCCGAATAAGTAGGGTTTCTGTGGTGGCCGTGTTATCTTTGCGGTGGATGCCCTTGAGCAAGTCGCCATTGGTAATGCCTGTAGCACAGAAAACCAGATTATCATCTCGCACCAGCTCTTCTAGTTTCAAGACCTGATTGACCGCCACCTGCATGGTCTGACAGCGAGCCAGTTCTTTTTCAGCCAGGGCCAAGTTCTCTGGGGAGTTGCCCTTAACCTGATTACGAGGAAGCAAGCGGGCCTGCATATCCCCGCCCAAGGCCCGCACCGCAGCGGCAGCTACCACGCCCTCAGGCGCACCACCAATGCCGTAGAGCAAATCCAACTCTCCATCTGGCAGGCAGCATTGAACGGCTGCCGCCACATCGCCATCAGGAATGGCCATGACCCGCACACCCAAACGCTGAATATCGGCAATCACCTTTTCATGGCGGGGCTTGGCCAGGATTGCCACAGTCAGTTGAGACAGGAGCTTGCCCTTTTTAGAGGCCACTCGGCGCAGGTTTTGTTCCAAAGGCAGGCTTAAATCAATCATGCCCTTGGCCTCAGGCCCCACCACCAGTTTTTCCATATACATATCGGGGGCTTGCAAGAAGGTATTTTTCCCGCCTGCAGCCAAGACTGACAGGGCATTGGCCTGGCCCATGGCGGTCATACGGGTGCCATCAATGGGATCAACCGCAATGGTCACCTCCTCGTCTTCAGGGGCTGAACGGCCGATTTTCTCGCCGATATAGAGCATAGGTGCCTCATCAATCTCCCCTTCGCCAATCACGACTTCACCACGAATTTCCATCTGATTAAGCAAGAGCCGCATGGCCTTGACCGCTGCGGCATCTGCTGCATCTTTATCGCCCCGCCCCAACCAACTATAAGCCGCCAAGGCTGCTGCTTCAGTGACACGGGAAAACTCAAAAGAAAGTGTACGTTTCATTTTTTACCTCACATTAAATTTTTTCTATTTTATCAGGCTGGCAAACGGTTGCGTTAATGATTTTTTTGAATTTGCAGATTTTTGTAGAAAAATGACCGCTTGTTCTTCATTGAATATCGCTTGCAGCTGTTTTACGTTTGTTTTACACTAGAGAAAAACTTTAGGAGATAATATGGCAAACTTAAATATCCGTGTTGATGATAGAATTAAACAAGAAGCTTTTTTAGCCTTTGATAACCTGGGTCTTAGTCCGTCTGACGCTATTCGTAGCTTTTTAGCTTACGTTGCTGATACGGGAAAAATGCCTGTAAAGCAGGTCATTATGACGGATGAAGAAGCAGAGCTTTATATCTTGGTTAAAAAACGTTTGAGTGAACCACATAAAATCAAAGATACCACCCTTGATGATTTATTCTCATAGCCCTTACACGGATTTAGGGTCTATTGATGTTTCCAGCATAAAATCAATCTATTTATTGCCTAGCACGGCAGAGCCGTACTAGGTTACGCATAATTCAGCCCCTTTGGGGCTGTGTACTGAAGAGCAGCAAAGCTGCTCAACCATGCTTAACCCAGTACGGCTCTGCCGTGCTGGGGATAAAAGATTAGATAACTTTTCTTTTTTATATATTTAAAACATCAACAGCCCCTAATCCCAGGCCAAATTTTTTGTCAAAAATGCCAAACTTTTCGATGAAAAGCCTGTCTGACTTAGGTATAATCAACCCACTTCATACAATTTTTTAGAGGAACTCCTTATGTCAGTTGAAATTTTAGACCAACTCGAGAACAAAATTAAACAAGCTGTTGAAACCATCCAATTACTTCAACTCGAAATCGAAGAATTAAAGGGCAAAAACGATGACGCCAACCGCTCAAATGAGGCCCTTCGCCAAGAAAATGATCAGCTCAAGGCCGAGCACCACAACTGGCAAGAGCGTTTACGTTCACTTTTAGGTCAAATCGACAACGTTTAATCTTTTTTGACGATAAACGGCTAATCACAAGTTAGCCGTTTTTCTTTTAGGCTATGGCAAAACTTTACTTTTACTACTCATCCATGAACGCAGGCAAGTCCACTACCCTGCTGCAATCATCTTATAACTACCAAGAACGGGGCATGAACACCTTAGTTTACACTGCGGCTATTGACGATCGCTATGGCGTAGGCAAGGTAGCCTCTCGCATTGGGATTTCGCAAGAAGCCCTGCTTTTTAGGGCAGATACCGACTTGTTTGCCGATATTTCCCAGCATTTAAGCCAGCAAACCCTGCACTGTATCTTGATTGATGAAGCCCAGTTTTTAACCAAGCAACAGGTCTCTCAATTAAGCGAAGTGGTGGATAGGCTCAATATTCCTGTGCTTTGTTATGGTTTACGCACTGACTTTCAGGCAGAACTCTTTGAAGGCAGCCGCTATCTCTTATCCTGGGCCGATCAGCTAGAAGAACTCAAAACCATCTGCTATTGCGGCCGCAAGGCAAACTTTGTTATTCGCATGAATGAAGAAGGCCAGGCCATTGCCGATGGCGATCAGATCCAAATTGGCGGCAACGACACCTATCTTTCAGTCTGCCGCCGTCACTACAAGGAAAAATTGGGTAAATTGCTATGAAAATCGCCCTAGGCATTGAATACGATGGCAGCCAGTACTTTGGCTGGCAGCGGCAGGAAGCCGTTTCAAGCGTACAACAAAAACTGGAAGAGGCGCTTTCTATTGTGGCCAACTCTCCTGTTGAAGTCTTTTGTGCCGGCCGCACCGATGCAGGTGTACACGGCACAGGCCAGGTAGTGCATTTTGAAACAGCGGCCATCCGCCCCCTGCAAAGCTGGTGTTTTGGCACCAATGCGCATTTGCCTGCGGATATTGCCGTCAAATGGGCGGCTGAAGTGCCTGAAGATTTCCACGCCCGCTTTAGTGCGACAGCCCGCCGTTATCGTTACATTATCTATAACAACAATCTACGTTCGGCCATCCTACCCGAGGGGTTTCCCACTACCATATTCCGCTTGACCATGAAAAAATGCACCAAGCAGGGCAAGACTTATTGGGCGAAAATGATTTCACCTCCTTCCGTGCTGCCAAGTGCCAGTCCCACAGCCCTTGGCGCAATGTTCACCACCTTAATGTCACCCGCCAAGGCAACTATATTATTGTCGATATTCAGGCCAATGCCTTTGTTCATCACATGGTACGCAATATTGTCGGCACCTTGATTGAAATTGGTGCCGGCAGACAGCCCATTGAATGGGCCAAGTGGCTGCTGGAACAAAAAGATCGCACATTGGCTGCGCCTACTGCCAAGGCGGAAGGTTTGTATTTGGTGGAAGTGCATTATCCAGAAACCTTTGGTATTCCTAAAATGGAGCTTGGGCCGTTATTTCTTTTATAACTTCTTACCGACAGCAACTTCATCATAATCGATACGAATATTCAAGGGCATTGCCCCCTGTAAATTTGGTATATAGGACAATTTTTCTGGTAAATTTATTTGAAAATATTACAAATTATCACTTTTCAAGGAGCTGTTTTGTGCTTTGCAGGCCGCTTCTACAAGAGCAAAAAAATCGTTAAAGTCATTAAAAAGTACATAAATAAGTACTGGATCATTTTCTTCATCAGAAGAAGATATTGGTACTTTTCGTTCTTTATTTGAACTATACTCGTGAAGAAAGGTTCTATTCCAATAATAAACTTTGCCTAACTTGTCTAATAAAAAGAAATTCCCTCCTGAATCTTCTGCGATAATAATGCAATCAAGGTTATTCTTAATTTCTTCTGGCATAGTAGACAAAATAGTTGCTAAAAAGTGGCTTAAAGCCTTATAGTACAAGGCTTTAAGCCCCCTTTTTGAAAAATGAACAAAAAACTGCCCTTTCTGCCAAAGCACGAATATCAAGAAACATGGCAAACAAAATAATATTCAGCGTTATTATTGTAATCAATGTAATAAAACCTTTACCCATCATAAGAAATTAGATCCAATAAAGATCTGGGATGATTACACTTCAGGAAAACAAACCTATCAACAGCTTGCCAATAAGTATCATTGTTCGGTTAGAACAATCCAAAGATATATTGATAAAGCCCCTAAAACATTATTACATCCACCTCAAAGCACATCGCTTAATATAATTATGGACACTACCTTTTTTAAGCGTAATTTCGGCGTATTAGTGTTAATGGATTCTCATACAAAGAAAGTGGTATTTCACTGTTTTGTAAGAACAGAAAAAGACGTTTACTATAAGCTGGCACTTAATAGATTGAGAGAAAAAAGCTATATAATACAATCCATTACTTGTGATGGTAGGCGAGGCCTGATGAAGGACTTGTTCAATGCACCTGTACAGATGTGTCAATTCCATATGGTTGCAATAGTGATGAGAAAACTCAGGAAGAAGCATCAATCACAAGCGGGAAAAGAATTAAAAATTATTGCAAAAACACTGGTAGAGAGTTCAAAAAATGAATTTTACAAACGCCTTCATTATTGGCATTTAAAACATGAAGAGTATTTAAAAGAAAGAAGTGATAAGCCAAATGAAAAGGGATATTTACCTTATAAGCATCGTAGTGTTAGAGGGGCTTATGCAAGCCTTAAATGGTATATGAAATATTTATTTTACTTTTGAAGAACGGTCAGATTTAAATATAGAAAGGACAACAAATAGGCTTGAAGGGCTATTTAAACATATGAAGCGACAGTTAAATAATCATAATGGATTAAGCAAAAAACATAAAGCCATGTTTATAAAGGATTTTTTGAATAAAAATAGCTGCTAACATTTTAGAAAATAAACATTAGCAACTATTTTGTCCACTTGGCATAGTTTTTGACGAATCAGCAACTATTTTGTCTACTATGCCTTTCTTCTAAATATTCTGCATTGTAGTCAAGCAAAGAGGGGATATCAAAGATGGTAGAGATATCAATAAGATTATCATCAAGAAAATCTACTGTAAACTCAGCGTAGCTTTGCTTTCTTCTCTAACCGCTAAGCCACCATACGTTAATAAAAATTGCTTATAACCGAGAGAGAACAAAATTCAAATCTTGCTCTAACTGAAGAATACTCGCTTACGTGTTTGAAGGATAAGTATAAAACATCTGTTGCCTCTATAAAAAATCATCAAATTCTCTATAAAAATTTATTCCTTTTATAAGGCTATCAATATCCTTATCACTTTTTTCATAAATATGAGCCAAATCCCCCACCGTCATCCAAGTGCGTAAATGTAAGTTTTTAACCCTTAGTGGCATTTCAAGATCTTCATCATCTAAATAGATCTCATATTCCTCTAAGCTATCTATATAATCATCGCTAATATAATAAAAAGCACAGTTTTTGGGATCTGTATTCCATACATCTATGTTGGCATAAAGCCATTCTGATGAAGAAAGCGAATTTAATTCACTCAAAAGCTGAGATAAAGAAGCGTATTCTTGCATAACAATCCTCATTTAAATAAACATATAAGGGCTACACCAATTCGCCCTTATCCACCCTTAAAACCTGATCAAAGGCGTCCAGCCCATTTAAGCGGTGGGTAATCATCAAGAGGGTTTTACCTTGGCTGTGGGCTAAGATGAGCTTGAGGATCTGCTGTTCCGTTTCTCTATCCAAGCCCTCTGTGGGTTCGTCTAAAAGCAAGATCTCTGCTGAACTCAAGAGCAGGCGGGCCAGGCCCAGGCGGCGTTGTTCCCCGCCTGAAAGCGGTCTGCCACCCTCGCCCAGCCATAAATCTAGGCCAGTTTCTTGGTTGAGGTAACCCAGCCCCACCTTTTCTAACATTGCAACCAATTCTTGATCGGAGGCCTGAGGCTTGCCCATCTTGAGATTATCCCGCAGGCTGCTGCTGAAAATATGTACCCGCTGGCTGAGGGTGGCCGTATGTTGGCGCAAGGTGGCTTCAGGGTAATCGCTAATTTTGCAAGAATTGAGCCAAATTTGGCCGCTTGTTGGGTCGTAATTGCGGGTTAAGAGCTGGAAAATGGTCGATTTACCGCTGCCCGTCTTGCCCAAAATAGCTACTTTTTGACCTGCTGTGATCTGAAAGTTCATTTTATGTAAGACCTGCTCGCCCTGGGGATAGGCAAAATCAACATTCTCAAAAACCACAAGCGCTTGATTTTCCTTGATTTCTTGCCAATCTGCCCTGCCCTCAAATTTGACTAATGGCTCTTGTTCGGTAATTTCACTCAAGCGTTCTGCCGCTGTAATCACCTGGCCTAAATGCAAGAAGGCAATCCCAATGGGCATAAGGATCTCAAGTGAGGCCAAGACACAAAAGACCACCAGGGCAATCAGGGCTTCAGGGTTGTCCGCACTTGGCACATTGATGGAAGTGGCCGCCAACCAAATGGTTAGGCAGACCAAAATACCATTGGCCAAAATCAGCAAGGCATTGGACAGGCCAGATAGCTGGCTTTCCTTGCTTTGAGCAGCTAACCATTCTTGTTCAGTTTGGCGAAGTTTATCACTGGCCTTTTCTTGTAGGCCAAAGAGCAAAAATTCGGCATTAAGCTGGATCCACTCAATAAATTGGCTGCGGTAGGCTGCTCGAGCCTGCACCACGGTCTTGCCCGATTTCTGGCCTAGGCGGTAGAAAAGGGTCGGAAAAATGGCCAGCAGGAGCAAGAGGCTGCCGCAAATCACCAAGGCAAGCTGTGCGGAAATAAAGCTCAAGCCCAGGCCCATAAAGGCAATGACGGCAAAGGCGCTTATAAAGGGCGACATAAGGTTGAGATAGAGAGTGTCGAGGGTATCGACATCGGCCACCAATCGGTTAAGCAATTCGCTATTGCGGTAGCGGTTTAGGCCTGCGGGGCTAAGTGGAATGAGCTTGCGGAAGACAGCCACCCGCAAATTGGCCAGGACTCGGAAGGTGGCATCGTGGGTGACCAAGCGTTCAAAATAACGGGACACCGTCCGCCCAATGGCCAGGCCCCGCACGCCTGATGAAGGGTAGAAAAAGTTAAAGAGTAAACTCGACCCCACCAAGGCAGAAGCCGCCAAGAACCAACCCGACAGACTAAGCAAGCCGATACTGGCCGCCAGACTGGTGATGGCTAAAATAATGCCTAGGCTCAAACGCCCTAGGTGGTTTTGATATAAGCGTAAAAAAGGCAAGAGAGAACGCATTGTTTTTCCTTTCCATTTTATGATAGCGCCAGCGTCTTCGCTGGTGCTAAGGTTTTAAGCGATAAGGCACAAGCATGGGCGCTTGCGCCATCAAGAAATTTATCTTGAGTTAATCAATACAGGCGGCCTCACCCACACCTTCAGCCCCACAAAAATCATCAGAGCCAAGCAGGCCAAGCCCCCGCCCACCAGGCCAATTTGGGGCAGGCCCAAATGCTGCATAACCTGGTTACCAATCAGCGCCCCGCCGCCAATGCCGATATTAAAGATACCTGAAAAAATAGCGGTGGCTACATCGGTGGCATCAGGGGCCAACTGTAGCACACGGATTTGCAGGGACAAATAAATGCAAGACAAACACATTCCCCACACAAAAACCAGGGCAAAAATGGCCGCCATGTATTGGCTAAAAGGCAAAAGCGCTAACTGGCATAAGGCCAGGCCTGCCAGGGCGCTGATAAGCAGGCCATTAGGGAATTTTGGGCTGAGTTTGCTAAAGAGCACACTAGCCACCACGCCAGACAGGCCAAAAACCAAGAGCAAGAAGGTTGCAGTACTGGCTGCCATTTGGCTGACCTGCAAGACAAAAGGCTCAATATAGCTATAGGCCGTAAAATGGGCCGACACAATCACCATTGTCACCCCATAAAGGCCCAGCAGCATAGGCCGTTTGGCCAAGACTGGCAGGCTGGCCAGCGATCCTGCATTTTTGCTAGGCAAATGAGGCAGGAGCTTGATCATCAAGATCATAACCACAAAAGCAATCAGCCCAATTAAGCCAAAGGTGGCCCGCCAACCGAGCTCCTGGCCAATAATCCGCCCCAGCGGCAGGCCCAGCACCATGGCCAAGGCACTGCCCAAGGATAGCAGGGCAATGGCCTGTTGTTTCTTATCTTTAGGCGCCACCCGCACCACCAAGGAGACCGTAATGGCCCAAAAAAGCGAGTGAGTTAGGGCCACACCAATTCGAGCCAGCAGTAGCACCCAGAAATTCCAGGCAAAAACGGTTAAAATATGGCTGGCGATAAAAATGGCAAAGAGCTTAATCAAGAGGCTCTTGCGTTCTAATTTGGCGGTGGCCAGCATAAAGGGCAACGAGGCCAGGGATACCACCCAGGCATAAACCGTAATCATCAGGCCCGTGTGGGAGACGGCCATATCAAAGCTCTGGGCGATGTCTGACAAGAGCGCCACAGGGATAAATTCTGTTGTATTAAAAATAAAGGCGGACAGGGCGAAAATCAGCACCCGTAAAAAGGCAACCGTCCGCTGGGTTTGTCGAAGCGACATAGGGGTTCCAAGTAAATAAACCTAGGGTAACAAGTTACCCTAGGTTAAATATAATTCCGCCCCTTTGGGGCAGCGAATGAAATAAGAACAAGGCTTCACTGATGACGCTAGCCTCCAGGCTGGTGCCTTATATATCAATGAATTATCAGCACCAGCCTGGAGGCTGGCGCTATCTTATGTTAGGTTTGCTTATAAATAAAACTTCTCAATAAAGTTTAATTTATCGTCTAATTTTAAGACTAATGGCTGGCCTGTTGGGATTTCAAAATCCATGATTTCTTCATCAGAAATACCGATGATGTGTTTGGCCAAGGCACGAAGTGAGTTACCGTGGGCGGTGACTAAAACACGTTTGCCTGAAAGCAGGGCTGGGGCAATTTGATCTTCCCAGAATGGCAACACACGCTCAAGGGTGATTTTGAGATTTTCTGCGTTTGGCACCACATCTTTTGGCAGGTTGGCATAACGACGGTCGTTATGGGCAGAATTTGGATCGGCTGGATCTAAATCTGGAGGGGATACATCATAAGAACGACGCCAAATGTGGACTTGCTCATCGCCGTATTTTTCAGCAGTTTCTTTCTTGTCTAAGCCCTGTAAAGCACCGTAGTGACGCTCGTTTAAACGCCAGTTTTTGACTTGTGGGATCCAAAGTTGGTTGGACTCTTCAAGCACGATGTTACAGGTTTTAATGGCACGGGTTAAAACAGAGGTGAAAGCGATGTCGAACTCATAGCCCGCTTCTAATAATTTCTTACCCGCAGACTTGGCTTCTTCCACGCCACGCTCGGTTAAATTCACATCACGCCAGCCTGTAAATAGGTTTTTGGCATTCCACTCACTGAAACCGTGACGAATAAAGACTAGTTCCATAAAAGACTCCTCATTGGATGGTTGAAAATAAAACTGCCCCAATTCTATACCAAAATCAGGGCGGTTTTGAATATATTTTTGATAAAAGCTGATCTTTCGCAAACAAAATAATACAATAAGGCCAGTTTCAAGATTTTGGAAAACACAGATGAAAAAAATTGCCCTCTATTCTCTTATCTTAGGCCTTGTGGCCGCAGCCCCCAGCCTGCAAGCCAACGACCTAAACAAGATTCAAGAACAGATTAAAGCCCAGCAGAGCAAGATTGCCGAGCAGCGTAAAAAGCGTGATGCCCTGCAATCCACCTTAAAGAGCCAAGAAACGGAGATGAATAAGGTTATCAACCGTTTGAAGGAAACCGAACTTTCCCTTAGCGAGATCCGCAAGACCATCGCCACCACCGAAAAGGAAATCAAGGCCCTTGAAAAGCAGGAAAAGGAGCAGAAAGAGCGGCTCAAGGAACAGCTAGACTCGGCCTACCGCTCGGGCATCCACCCTTCCATTTTGGAGCGGCTCTTGTCTGACGATGCCAAGGAGGCCGACCGCATGGGGGCTTATTATGAGCATATCAACCAGATTCGGGTGGAAACCATCCAAGCCCTACGCCGCACCCAGGCCCAGCTTAAGGAGCAGCGTGATGCCCTCAAGGCCCAACAAGCCGGCAAACAAACCCAGCTCAATGCCCAGAAAAAACAGGAAAAGGATCTGAAAAAGGTGCAGGCCGAGCGTGAAACCACCATTCGTTCCATCGACAAAACCCTAGAACGTGATGCCGACCGCCTTGATGCCCTGAAAAGCAACGAGGCCGCCCTACGCAACCGCCTGGCCCAGGCCGAAAAAGAGGCCAAGCAAGAGGCCGAACGCCAAGAAAAACAAGCCCTGGCCAACCTAGAAAAGAAAAAGAACAACGAGGAAAAACGAGCAGCGACCGAGAAGGAAAAACAAGAAGTTAAGCAACAGGTTCGGGCACAAACCAGCAGCGGCACGGGCTTGGGCAAAGCAGCTAAACAATATCCAATGCCTGTGAGCGGCAAAATCGTCACCCAGTTTGGTGGCTACTGGCACGGGATTGTGATTCAAGCCCCAAGCGGCACGCCTGTGCGAGCCATTGCAGACGGGCGGGTTATTAACACCGAGTGGATCAATGGCTATGGCCCGCTGGTGGTTATTTCCCATGGGAACGACTATTTGACCTCTTATGGCTATAACCAGGCGGTTCACGTCCGCAAGGGCGACAGGGTGAAGGCAGGGCAAGTTATTGCCTCTGTGGGCAACTCAGGCGGCCAACGCCAGTCGGGGCTTTATTTCGATATTCGTCATAAGGGCGTGGCTCAAAATCCTGCTAGGTGGTTGAAATAAGATGTACAAGCGGTTATTTTTAGCGATTTTTTTGCAAATTTTTGCCCTTTTAAGCCCGCTTGCCTGGGCGGGCAAACTGGCCATTGTGATTGATGATATTGGCTATCGGGCCAAGGAAGATGCGGCTATTTATGCCCTGCCCAAAGAGGTATCGGTGGCCATTATTCCTGTTGCCCCTTCTGCCACAGCTCGAGCCAAAGAGGCCTATGCACAGGGCCGAGATGTTATCATCCACCTGCCCATGCAGCCCCTCAAAGATCAGCCCATTGAAGCAGGCGCGCTTAAGGTAGGCATGAGCCAGGAGCAGGTCAGTAACCTTATTCAGGCAGCCCAAAAGCTGGTTCCCCATGCCATTGGCCTAAACAACCACATGGGCAGCCGAGCCACCGCAGATCAAGCCCTGATGAACCATTTAATGGCCAGCCTCAAGGCAGAAAACCTGGCCTTTTTAGACAGCAAGACCAACGGCAAAAGTGTAGCCTACCAAACCGCTAAAAACCTGGGGCTAAAGGCCTTGGAGCGGCATATCTTCCTAGACGACATCGACACCCTTGTCAACACCCAGGCCCAGTTTCAGGCTGCCGTTAATTACGCCCGAAAACACGGCACGGCCATTATGATCGGCCATCCCCGCAAGCACAGCATCAGCGCCCTGCAAGCCGGCATCAAGAACCTGCCTAAAGAAGTGGAACTGGTCTCCCTCAGCCAGCTTTGGGATGCCCAAAGCCCAAGCCAGGTTGAGCCTAAGAAACCCTTTATTATGCGTTTCGACCTAGCACCCGCCCCAACTTCACAAGCGCCCTTTGATAATGCAACGCCCTTGTTAAGGGGCGTGCCGAGGGAGTAGCTACCGCTTTGATGGCGCCAGCGTCCTCGCCACAAGTGTTTCAAAACAGGCATATAGGACAAAATAGTTGGTAAAAAGTGGCTTAAAGCCTTATAGTACAAGGCTTTAAGCCCTCTTTTTGAAATATGCACAAAAAACTGTCCTTTCTGCCAACATTCCCCGATCCAGAAGTATGGCAAACAAAATAATGTACAGCGTTACAAATGTCTTAGCTGTAATAAAACATTTACCTTTAAGAATAAATTAGATCCTGAAAAAATTTGGCTTGATTATTCATCTGGAAAACAAACACAAGTACAGTTAGCAGAAAAATATTCTTGCTCTTCTCGAACTATTCGAAGATATTTAGAGAAGCACCCTAAATCCTCCTTAAATAAACCTCAAAATACATACTTGAACTTAATTATTGATACAACATTCTTTCACCGAGATTTTGGTGTAATGGTGTTTATTGATAGCTCTACAAAAAAGGTGGTTTATCACCAAATAGTCAAAACAGAAAAAGATATCTATTACAAGAAGGCCATGAACCGTTTAAGGGAAAGAAATTATATTATTCAATCAGTTACCTGTGATGGGCGTAGAGGCCTCTTAAAAGATTTGTTCAATACACCAACACAGATGTGTCAGTTTCATCTTGTAGCAATCGTAATGAGGGCATTGAGAAAAAAACATCAATCACATGCAGGAAGAGAATTAAAAAGTATTATTAAGACGCTTAAAACCAGCTCTAAAAATGAATTTTATTTAAAAATATATGAATGGAAGAGAAAACACCAGGAGTTTTTAAGTGAACGGTCAGATAAACCAAATGAAAAAGGGAAATACCCTTATAAACATCGAAGTGTAAGAAGTGCTGCTGCGAGTATTAAGCGTTATTATGAATATATTTTTACTTATGAGAAATATCCTGAATTAAATATTGAAAAGACAACAAATAGGATTGAAGGTTTATTTAAGGAACTAAAAGACAAATTACGTCCGCACAGCGGTTTAACAAGAAAGCATAAGATCTTGTTTATACAGGACTTTTTGAACAAAAAGAGTTGGTAAGGATCTGTTAAAATAATCTTTACCAACTTTTTTGTCCTATAGAGGCATAAAGTGCAAAAAGACCAACTATTTTGTCCTATATGCCTCAAAACATTAGAACACAATTAAACGTGAATGGTAGGGACGCATTGCATGCGTCCGTCTCTATTTCAAAGCCTCATAAAAATCAATCAGTTATTTTTATATCGCAACGGACGCATGCAATGCGTCCCTACAAAAGGTTATTTAAGATCAAGGATAAAAAGTTTTGAAAACTTGTAGCCTATAGGCTAGCGCTATCTGGAGCCTTACTTCCACATTTTTTCTATAATTTCCTCTTCGGAAAGTTGATACCATTTGCCGTTTTTATCTTGTTCTCTGTAAAAATAATTGGGTTTATACGTTTTTTTAAAGTTTATTTCTAGAAATTGGTGAAAATATTGATGTTGATAAAACATAAACGGTTTAAATTCCTCTTGAAAGTCACTTTCGCTTTCAAAATCCTGGGTGCAAATAATATGCACAAGGGCGAGTAAATCTGCTTTAGTCAAATCGGTATGTTTTTTAGGAGCAGGTAATGCCACATCAAAAGCCAACACTTCAATACCGTTATCTTCCCACCATTCCCAGAGCCATACATCGGATAAATCCTTGCCTGTGAACTGGCTAAGTTCCTGTTCCATTTTTTTATATTCAGTGTTAAAAACTTCCTCAGGCGTCTCTTCGCTTTGAGCATCCCAAAATACCTCATATTCTTTTAACCGCCTTAAAACAAGTGGATACAAGCGCTCGGCTGTTTCCCAATCAGGCTGAATTGCTTTGCGTAACGTGTTCATTTTATTTTCCTTATTTAAGATTAAACATACCAAGCCCCAAAGACACAAGCGGTCAATTTTGCAAAAAAATCTGCAAAATCAACCGCTTGTGCTTTATTTAATCATCTTCAGAAAAATCCAGATTGTCGTCTTCTTCCTCAAAAACCTCTAGGCTGACACGTAGAAGCTTATTGGTAAAGTTGCTAAATAACACTCTGAGGCTAAAGTCTTCAAAATCCCACACTGCATAGCCATCATTCACTTCGGAATCAAATATCCTTGGTTCTTGTGCGATTTTCTCCTCTAATACCCTTGGGCTATCATTAAAATCTAGCCCCAAGGGCAGCGCTCCTTGCCAGCCGATGGAATCCATTTCTCGATTGGCATAAAGGGTTACTCCCTGTAAGAACAGTTCATCATCTAAACTCATGACCGCTAAAGTTACACCATAAGTTTTTAAAAGATCGATTTGGTTATAGTCGTATTCGATAGCTTCTTCTAACATCTCCTGCGTGAAATGCCCTTGCCAAAGGGCCATAAAATCGCTCTTGATAGGCTTATCCAAATATTGTGCCAAGACTTCCCACGAAGGCAGGGTCTGCTTTAAAGGAGGCGGCAGGAGGTGGATAACAACCCGCTCGGCCAGTTGGCTGGCTTGATTGTAATTCACGGTGATCAGATAACCATCAAACTCCCAAACATCCGAATGTTCAGACTGGCGGAGCTGGCCTGTTGCGGCCTGCATTTTTTTCAATACAGCCGCCCTATCGTCCTGCCAAGTGATGTCGTAAGGTAAGGCACCTTCATAGGCCTCAATATCATCAAAATGGCAATAAAAATAGAGCTGGGACAAGATTGCCCCGTCTGAAAACCAGGCACAATCAGGCTTACCATCAAAATAGGCCTTATCGGTAAAACCCAGCTCCAGGCCCTTGTCGGCCACTAGCACCCAGGCATAGACATCTGGATTGTCGTCTTCGTCCTCAGGTTCAAAGCTCGGAAAATCTTGGCTGCCCAGGCTATCTCGCAGCAGGGATTTAAAACTAGGGCTATCGGTTGATGTGCCTAAGTGTTTAAATAAGAGAGGGTAAAGATCTTGTTGAGCCATGCTTTTCTCCTTAATCGTGCTTGGTTATGTTGATGCTATTTTCAATTTACCATTTTGCAAAAAAATCGGCAAATTCAACCGCTTGTGGCCTAGCCTTGGAACTGGTAGTTAAACAAGCCCCAGCCTGCCAGTACAATGACGCCTGTAATAATCCGCAAATAAGCGAAGATCATAAAGTTTTTTTTGCTGACCCAGGCCACCATCAGGCGGATACACAAGAGGGCGACGATGAAGGAGACCGCCGTGCCGATAGCCAGAATAATCCAATCTTGGCTGGTTTGCAGGACATCACGCTTGTCTAGCAGATCCAGCAGGGCTGCACCAATAATAACGGGAATGCCCAGGAAGAAGGAAAATTCTGTCGCCGCCTTGCGGGAAACGCCCAGCCAGAGGGCGCCGATAATGGTGGAGCCTGAACGGGAGGTGCCGGGAATGAGGGCTAAACATTGGCAAAGGCCGATGGCCAGGGCGGTTTTGAGGCTGATCTGCTCGGCCTCATGGGCTAGAATGGGGCTAGGGCGTTTTTCTACATAAATAATGAGCAAAGCACCGATAATCAGCATACTGGCCACCACCAGCGGGTGGAAAAGCACGCCAGTGATGAAGTCCTTAAAAATCAGGCCTGCGGCCATCACGGGAATGGTAGCCACAATCAGGGCCAGGCCCAAGCCTCGTGGGTTAGCCATGCCTTCCGCTCGGCCTGTGATCAGGCCCATCAAGGCATTCCAGAGCCGGCCCCAGTAATCATAAATGACAGCCAAAATCGCCCCCAACTGAATAAAGACAATAAAGAGATCTTGCTTTTCCTTGTCCCAGAAGTTCATCAGATCGGCGGTTAAAATCAAATAACCTGTGCTTGAAATGGGTAAAAATTCGGCAATGCCTTCCACAATACCCATAATTACCGCTTTAATCATCAATAAAATATCCATCATCTCCCCTCTTAGGCGGCCAACACCTTGGTGAGGGCGACGAATAAACGATCATTTTCTTCAGGCAGACCAATGCTAATGCGTAAATGATTTGGCATACCGTAACCTGCGATAGGGCGAACGATAACGCCTTCTCGTAAAAGTGCCTCGTAAATCGGGGCGGCTGGGCGGGCAAAGTCGATGGTGATAAAGTTGCCCGTGGAAGGAATGTAATCTAGCCCCTGTGCTTGGCAGAAGACCTCATAGCGGGCCATTTCCGTGCGATTGTTTTGGGCCACCTTTTCCACAAAGGCATCATCATTCAGCACAGCAATGGCTGCGGCCAAGGCCAGGCTGTTGCAGTTAAAGGGCTGGCGGACACGGTTGAGGAGGTCGGCAATCTCAGGATTAGATACGGCATAACCAATCCGCAAACCTGCCAGGCCATAGGCCTTGGATAAGGAGCGGGAAACAATCAAATTCGGGTATTTTTGCAATAATTTGAAGGAATTGACCCGCTTGCTGGCCTCGGTAAATTCAGTGTAGGCCTCATCTAGCACCACCAAAACCCGCTCAGGCACTTGGGCCAGGAAGCGGTCGATTTCGGCTTCACTTAAGAAATTACCTGTTGGGTTGTTGGGGTTGGCTACATAAATGAGCTTGGTTTTGTCGTTGATGGCTGCTAAAAAGGCCTCCAGATCGTGCCCCCAGTCCTTGGCAGGGATTTCCCGAGCCTTAGCACTGATGGCCTTGGTCACCAGCGGATAGACAATAAAGGCATATTGGGAGTAGATGATTTCATCGTCCTGGCCTGCAAAGGTGTGGGCGAAAAGCTCAAGCAAATCGTTGGAGCCATTACCTAGGGTGATTTGGGCAAGGTCAAGGCCGAACTTGCGGGCCAGAGTGGCCTTGAGTTCAAAACCGTTGGCATCAGGGTAGCGGGTTAAATCATCAAGCTGCTTGATAATGGCCTGCTTGGCACTTTCAGGAAAGCCGAAAGGGTTTTCGTTGGAGGCTAATTTGATGATGTTACTGATGCCCAGTTCCCGCTCCAGCTCCTCAATGGGCTTGCCAGCTTGGTAGGGAGAGAGGGTTTGTACGCCTGGGTTGGCGAGGGAGAGGTATTGCATATAAGATCCTTATTTGGGGAACAAGCGGTCAGTTTTTGCAAAAAAGTTGCAAATTCTGGCCGCTTGTAGGACATTATGGTTTAAGGCTTGATAGCGCCAGCCTCCAGGCTGGTGCTGAAAATAGGCACAAGCGAGGGCGCTTGCGCCATCACTTAGAAGTTTTCCTGCTCAAACTTCTGCATAAAGGCAATCAGGGCTTCTACGCCTACCAAAGACATGGCGTTATAAATCGAGGCTCGCATCCCACCCAAGACCTTGTGACCCTTGAGGGCTTGTAGGCCACAAGCGGTTGCCTCGGCCACAAATTTTGCATCCAGCTCTGGGCTGCCGGTAACAAAGGTCACGTTCATGGTCGAGCGGTTTTCCTTGGCCACCACATTGCGGTAGAGCTTGCTGCTGTCGATATAATCATAGAGTTTTTGCGCCTTGGCGGCATTGCGTTTAGCAATTTCAGTCAGGCCGCCGATGGCCAACATATGTTTGAAGACCAGGGAGCAGAGATACCAAGCGAAGGTTGGCGGGGTGTTGATCATGGAGTCTGCATCACGCTGGACGGCATAGTTCCAAATGGATGGCGTTTCCTTGCGGGCATGGCCGATTAGATCATCACGCACGATAACTAAGGTAATGCCTGCCGGGCCAAGGTTTTTCTGGGCGCCTGCGTAAATCACTCCGAACTTGCTGATGTCAAGCTGGCGGGAAAGAATGTTAGACGACATATCCGCCACTAGCACGGCATTGCCCACCTTCGGCAGGTCAAAAATTTCAATGCCGCTGATGGTTTCATTTGGGCAGTAGTGGACGTAGTCGTAGTTTTCAGCAATATCGCTGAAATCCAGGCGGGTCACTCGGCCCTCTTCAACAATATTGATTTCATCAATTTCAGCAAAGTTACGGGCTTCCTTGGCAGCAGTAGCCGACCAGTGGCCGCTGTTCAAATAAAGGGCCTTGCCCTTACCCTTAATACCAAGCAGGTTCATGGGCAGGGCCGCAAACTGCCCTCTTGCCCCGCCCTGTAAAAAGAGGATGTGATAGTTGTCTGGAATAGCGTAGAGCTGGCGCAGGTCTTGCTCGGTTTGCTTAATCAGCTCCATAAAATACTTGCCACGGTGGCTGACTTCCATCACCGATGTGCCTTGGCCTTGCCAGTTGGTCAGCTCGGCTTGAGCCTGGGCCAGCACTTCTGGGTAGATCATGGCTGGGCCGGCACTAAAATTATAGACTTGTGACATGTTGTGTTCCTTTTATTCTAAGTTACGGCCTATTTCATAAGGTCAAGGGCTTGGCGTAGATCTGCCTTGATATCTTCCACATGTTCCAAACCAACCGAAAAACGCAGAAGCGTATTAGTAATCCCACGGGCAATTCGCTCGTGCTCTGGAATATCCATATGGGTTTGGGTGGCTGGATAGGTAATAAAACTTTCCGTCCCACCCAGGCTTTCGGCAAAGGTGATGAGCTTGATGGCCTTGAGGAATTTCGGCACCCATTCTTCCTTTTGCAAGCGGAAGGAGAGCATTCCGCTCTTGCCTGAATAAAGCACACTGTCGATTTCTGGCTGATCTGCCAAGAACTTGGCCAGTTCGGTCGCATTAGACTGGTGGCGTTCCATTCGTAGGGCCAGGGTTTTTAGGCCACGGACGGCCAAGTAGGCATCAAAAGGCGATAAGACCGCCCCTGCCCCGTTTTGGATATAGAAGAGGCGTTCTGTCAAGGTTTGGCCTGCTTCATTTTTAGTTTCCTCCGAATCCTTGGCTACAATTAAGCCTGCCAGAACATCGTTATGGCCTGAAAGATATTTGGTGGCACTGTGGATGACAATATCGGCCCCATGTTCCATCGGGCGGAAAAGGACTGGGGTAAGGAAGGTATTGTCCACGATTAAGATTAGGTTATGCTTTTTGGCAATCTTGGAAATAGCCGCGACATCGCATTCTTCCATCAGCGGATTAGACGGGGTTTCGATAAAAATGGCCTTGGTGTTAGGCGTAATCGCCCCTTCAATGGCGGCCAGGTCTGCCGTATTGACATAAACAGGCTTGATGGTGTGGTTGTTCTTATAGCAGAAGTCAAAGAGGCGGTAGGAGCCGCCATAAACATCGCTAGAAATAATCCACTCATCTGGTGCCTTAAAGAGGGACATCACCAGCTGAATGGCCGCCATTCCCGAAGACATAGCAAAACCTGCATCGCCACCCTCAAGATCGGCAATCCCCTGCTCTAGCACGGCACGGGTTGGGTTTTTGGTGCGGGTGTAATCAAAGCCCGTGGACTCGCCCAGGCCATCACGGCCATAGGCAGTCGATAAAATAATGGGCGTGGCCACTGCACCTGTGCGTGGGTCGGTACGGTTGCCCATTTGGACAAGGGTGGTTTCAATGTTGTTGAATTTGGTCATATATATCCTTTTTTAAATTTTTTATTAGATTAATAACTCATCTAGCTCACTAAAGGCTTCTTCACTTGTGCAGTAATATCCATTTTCCAAATATTCAAGTCCTTGCTTAACTTGTTCTGCAAGATATTGGTCATAGCCTGCTTCTTTTTGCGTAAACATAAGCTCTCCCTAGAGGTTATTCAGATCTAACACATCCGTCATATCAAACAAGCCTGTTTGCTTGCCCTGCAACCAGCTGGCAGCCCGCACGGCACCGTTGGCAAAGGTCATACGGCTGGAGGCCTTGTGGGCAATTTCTACCCGCTCGCCCTCATCGGCAAACCAGACACTGTGTTCACCTACTACATCACCAGCTCGAATAGTGGCAAAGCCGATTTCATCCCGCTTGCGTTCGCCCGTAATGCCATTACGTTCAAACACACCGTGGGTTTTCAGATCTCGACCCAGGGTTTTGGCAATATGCTCACCCATTGAAAGGGCCGTACCAGACGGGGCATCCACCTTATGGCGGTGGTGGGCTTCAATTACTTCAATATCGCAGTAATCCCCCATCACCTTGGCGGCCTTTTCCAAAAGTTTAAAGACCAAGTTTACGCCCACGCTATAGTTAGAAGCAAAAACAATGGCAACCTGCTCCGCCGCCGCTTGAATGGCTGCTTTGCCTGCATCATCAAAGCCGGTTGTGCCAATCACCATTTTTTTCTTGTGAGCCACACAAAAGGCAATATGCTCCAGCGTGCCTTCAGGGCGGGTAAAATCAATCAATAAATCAAAATGATTGGCTTGAGAGGCTAAATCATCTGTCACGATAACACCCAGCGAGCCCACGCTAGCTAATTCGCCTGCATCCGCCCCGACTAGGGATGAACCCTTACGCTCAAAGGCTGCACCCAGTGCAACATTTGGATTATTATGTACCGCTTGAATAAGCTGGCGACCCATTCGCCCGCCTGCACCGACGATGCCGATTTTTAATGTCATATTCTGTCCTTTTTGTTTTGATCTTGTGTTTGGAAATGTGTTCAACCTTACTAGACTCGCTTGCTTTTTGCAACCCCACACGAGCCGTGTGGGGCTACTTATTTGAGCTACTCCGTAGCTCTTTATAGATCTTGCTCAAAAAAGCATACCTTTAGAGCCGTGGAACGGCTCAACTAAGTAACCTAGCACGGCTCGTGCTAGGTTAGAATGTCACTGTAAAACAATATAATCCTGCTCAATATTCCGCTTAAAGCTCTCGGGCAAACTGTCCCAGCGATGGACATCAACCAATATAGGCAAGAGACTGTCCTGCAAACGCACCCTTAACCTAGCCAGCTCCTCTGAGCTGACATCAAAAACGGCCAAATCCAAATCTCGCCCATCATAGGCAGTGCCCTTTACTCGGCTGCCATAAGCCCAAACTTTAGCAAGCGGTATGGTTTCTTGAAAAATTTGCAAAAGCATTTCAAGGTGGTGGGGCTTGAGATAAAGTTGGCTTAAATCACGTCTGGGCATCGAAGACCTCTTGCATTTTCTGGCTTAAGGCCCGCAAATCCTGCAAATAATCTGGCAAGAGTTGTAGGGTTTCATTGGCAAAATCCACACCATAGTCGTGGGCAGTATTATTACGATTGGCTCGATAATTTAACCAACGCCCGACAGCCCCTTCATCTAACAGTTCATACTGGCCTGCATAGCGAAAGAGATCATTAAAAACCAAACGATCAATTTCTTTGGGGCTGCCTACATAAAGTTTGAGGAGCTTTCTCAAAAGCTTGCCCGTGGTTTCAAGGGATAATTCAAAGCTCTTAATCGCCGCGTTGCGAAAGAGATCGTAAAGAATATCATCAGGCTCAACCTGGGCAAGTTTTTCGATGGCTTGCTCAAGTGTATCTGCAGTACGTTGTAGATGTTCGATACTCAGCGACATGTTATCCCCTACTGTTTATGCGGCAACTTCTGCCAAGTCACCTCATTACGTAAGTAAACCGGCTCCACCTCAAAAATAGATTGGGCCTTACCTTGTGCGAAATCCGCCTGGGCAAGGCTTAACATATACTTGGCTGAAGGCAGGGTAATCTCACTTATAGCTGCTCCCAAATTAGCCTCTTCAAATTGGGAATAGGCCGCCCAGCCCGTGCCAACAACTACACAATTTTCAGGCTCTACAAACTGTGCTATTGCCCTTTCAGGCGAACAAACCTGCTCAGCAACAATCTCAACCCAGCCCGCTTCTGTGCGTTCAAACTGGGCAAAATAAACCTCATTCATCCGGGCATCAATCAGGGCAATCACCTTAGTAGCTTGTAGTTCTTGGTAGGCCTGCTCTGCCATGGTTTTAAGGTTAGAAATAGGTAGAACAGGCAAGTTAGCCCCCATAGCCAGGCCCTGGGCGATACCAATCCCTACCCGAACGCCCGTAAAACTGCCCGGGCCACGGCCAAAGGCTAGGGCTTCAACCGCTTGTAGGCTAATTCCCGCTTGGCTGAGGAGTTCATCAATCATGGGTAAAATACGTTGAGTATGGGAACGAGGGCTAAGTTCGTCTAAAAAGGTAAGTTTATTTTGGTGGAGCAAGGCCACGGAACAGGCTTCCGTGGCGGTATCTAGGCATAAGAGGGTGTGAGTCATAGTCGCTGAATAAGAATGAATAATCGCAACATTCTATCGAAAATCAAGGCGAGCAACAAGGCTCGTTGGGCCAATAAAAAACGGTAAGATTTGCAAGAAAACTTGCTCATCTTACCGCTTGCACTTATGCTCGAGATTTACGACGCTGCTCCACCGCCTCTGCCAACTGGAACAGCACTTTTTCGCTGTCTTCCCAGCCGATGCAGGCATCGGTAATGCTTTGGCCGTAAACCAGTTCCTTGCCTTCCACGAGATCTTGACGGCCTTCCACCAAGTGGCTTTCGATCATTACACCTGAAATCAGGTCTGAACCTGCGGCAATTTGTTCACAGACGGAATTACATACATCTAATTGGCGCTTGAATTGTTTTTGGCTGTTGGCATGGCTGAAGTCGATCATCACATGTGGGCGGCGGCCAGATTTTTCGATGTCGGCGCAGACCTGTTTAACGGATTCAGCATCATAGTTGGTCGCCTTGTCGCCACCACGCAAAATAATGTGGCAGTCTGGGTTGCCTGTGGTGGAGACAATAGCAGAATGGCCAAATTTGGTGACTGATAAGAAATGGTGTGGAGCTTCAGCCGCACCGATAGCATCTAGGGCGATTTTTACGCTGCCATTAGTGGCATTTTTAAAGCCAACTGCACAAGAAAGGCCTGAAGCCAGTTCACGATGAACCTGAGATTCAGTGGTGCGGGCGCCAATAGCGCCCCAGCTCATAAAATCGGCCACATATTGTGGGGTGATCATATCCAAAAACTCGCCTGCGGCTGGCACGGTTAAATCGTTAATATCAGAAAGCACCTTGCGACCAATGCGTAAGCCATCATTTAAGGCGAAGGTTTCGTTGAGGTATGGGTCGTTAATCAAGCCCTTCCAGCCCACCGTCGTGCGTGGTTTTTCAAAATAAACCCGCATAACCACTTCAAGGTTTTGGTTGATTTTAGGATTAGCTCGCATTTCCTTAATTTTGTGTGCATATTCAAGGGCGGCCTTAGGATCGTGAATAGAACAAGGGCCGATAACCACCAAGAGGCGATCATCTGCACCGTGTAGAATTTTATGCACGGCCGCACGGGTGCTACGCACGGTTTCAGCAGCAACATCGCTGGCAGGAAAACGCTCTAAAAGGGCCACAGGGGGTAAAAGTTGTTCAATATTTTCAATGCGTAAGTCGTCGTTTTGGTACATAGTGCTTTCCTTCGTTATTCAGACCTCAAGTAAGTGGCTCTAAGGTAGAAGAAAGCCCTACTAAAGTCAATAAAAATTTGTACTATTTTACTAGTACAGTTTTATTTGATTAAAAAACAATCTCCTTATACAAACAAAAAGCGAACCCTCAGGTTCGCTTAAGTCAAAAGAAAAAGGGTTAAACATCCAAATTAGCATTGAGCGCATTGGTTTCGATAAACTCTCGGCGAGGTTCTACTTCGTCTCCCATGAGGGTGGTAAAGAGCTTGTCGGCCACAATAGCATCAGTAATTTTCACCTGTAGCAGCTTACGGGCGGCTGGATCCATGGTGGTGGAGGAAAGCTGTTTGGCGTTCATTTCACCCAATCCTTTATAGCGTTGAATCTCCAGGCCCTTGCGGGATTCTTTAACCAGCCAATCCAAGGCCTCTTCAAAGCTGGCAACCGTTTGTTTATTAGCTCCCCGCATCACATAGGCGGTTGGTTCTAATAAGTCCTTGAGCTGATTACCTAGGGTGGTAATGCGGCCGTATTCGGTGCCTGTCATAAAGTTAAAATCAAGGCGATAGGTGGTGTCTGAACCATGGGTGGTCACAATAATTTCTGGCTCATAAATTTGGCGTTCGGCATTAAAGACGGCCTGGCCACGGTAGAAGCTGTTACCTGCATCCTTATGGTTGAGGGTTTGCAGGAAGGCCTCCGTCCAAGCGGTCATATTTTCCTGATTTTTTGCAAATTCAGGCGAAAGCACAGGCTGATAAATCAGCTCGTTTAAAATAGCTAAAGGATAACGGCGAGACAAGCGTTCAAACAATTTTTGTACATTGCGGTATTCGCCAATCAGGCTTTCCAGAGCCAGGCCGCTCAGGGCTGGTGCAGTGTCGCTCACATAAAGAGCGGCACCGTCTAAGGCCAGAGAGATTTCATATTGGGCCATTTCGTCATTGTCTTGAATATACTGCTCCTGTACCTTGCTGCCACGCTTGGTGCTGACCTTATAAAGCGGCGGTTGGGCAATATAAATATAGCCGTTTTCGATCAGCTCTGGCATTTGACGGTAGAAGAAGGTCAAAAGCAGGGTACGAATATGGGCGCCGTCCACATCCGCATCGGTCATGATGATGATCTTGTGGTAGCGGAGTTTTTCGAGCTTATATTCATCTCGGCCGATGCCTGTACCCAGAGCCCGCACCAAGGTGGCCACCTCTTTGGAAGATAGCATCTTGTCGAAACGGGCCTTTTCTACGTTAAGGATCTTACCCTTGAGCGGCAAAATAGCCTGATTTTTCGGGTTACGGCCGCCCTTGGCAGATCCACCCGCAGAATCCCCCTCCACAAGGAAGAGTTCAGAAAGCTCTGGGTTTTTCTCACGGCAGTCGGTCAATTTGCCTGGCAAGCCGCCTAGGCCTGAAGCACTCTTACGACTCACATCACGAGCCTTGCGGGCAGCTTCCCTAGCACGGGCAGCAGAAATCACTTTATTTACAATGGCTTGGGCATCGTCTGGGTTTTCCAAGAGGTATTCAGACAGGCTCTCATTCATGGAACTTTCCACCGCACCCCGCACCTCAGAAGACACCAATTTGTCCTTGGTTTGGGAGGAGAATTTCGGGTCTGGCACTTTGACAGAAATCACCGCCACCAAGCCCTCACGGGCATCATCGCCTGACGCATCAATATTGGCATCGGCCTTTTTAACCTTACCGCTGTTGTCCATATAGGACTTAAGGGCACGGGTCAGCGCACCACGGAAACCAGCCAAGTGGGTGCCGCCATCACGCTGCGGAATGTTGTTGGTAAAGCAGAAAACCTTTTCATTGTAGGAATCGTTCCATTGCAGAGAGACCTCCACGCCAATCCCGTCTTTTTCGGTGGAAATATAGAAAGGCGTTGGGTGAATTGGGGTCTTGCCCTCGTTGAGAAATTCCACGTAGGCCTTGATCCCGCCCTCGTATTTAAAGTGCTCTTCCTTGCCATCACGTTCATCAACCAGGCGAATAGACACGCCTGAGTTAAGGAAGGAAAGCTCCCGCAGGCGTTTGGATAAAATGGCGTATTCAAATTCAGTATTGTTTTTGAAGATGTCGTAGCTTGGCCAGAAACGCACGGTTGTTCCCGTTTTTTCCGTATCGCCAATAATGGCCAGCGGCGCTTGCGGCTCGCCCAAGGAATAGAATTGCTCATGCACATGGCCTTCACGGCGAATGGTTAGTTGAAGCTTTTCTGACAGGGCATTTACCACCGACACGCCCACGCCGTGCAAGCCGCCTGATACCTTATAGGAATTATCGTCAAACTTCCCGCCTGCGTGCAGGACGGTCATGATCACCTCGGCTGCCGACACGCCCTCTTCAGGGTGAATGCCCACAGGAATCCCACGGCCATCATCTTGGACGGAAACCGAATTATCCGAATGAATGGTAATGACAATGTCCTGACAGTGGCCTGCAAGGGCTTCGTCAATGGCGTTATCCACCACCTCAAAGACCATATGGTGCAAACCCGTGCCATCATCGGTATCGCCAATATACATGCCAGGGCGTTTACGCACCGCATCCAATCCCCGCAAGACCTTGATACTCGATGAATCATAACTATTTGTTTGATTTTGTTCAGACATTGTTATTCCTATTACTTAGCTAACATGGCCACAGAGGCCGAAAAATTGGGACAAGTATAGCAGAAAATCGCCCCCTTAGCTATTTGATAAGCAGGGAAAATCGCAGATAAGCCTTTGCAAAATGGCTGAAAAAAGGGGAAAATTAGGTTGCTTTTTTTCAATAAGGACAAATCATGATAACCGACTACCAAGAAACCATTTTCAGTAAGATTATCCGTAAGGAAATCCCAGCCAGCATTGTCTATCAGGACGAACTGGTCACCGCCTTTCGTGACATTGCCCCCCAGGCCAAAACCCATATTCTCATCATTCCCAATAAATTTATTCCAACCGTCAATCATGTGGAAGCGGAAGACGAGCAAGCCCTGGGCCGCCTCTTTACCGTGGCCCGCAAACTGGCTGCGGAAGAAGGCATTGCTGAAGATGGCTACCGCCTGATTATGAACTGCAACAAGCACGGCGGGCAAGAAGTGTTCCACATCCACCTCCACCTTTTAGGCGGCGAGCCGCTGGGCAAGATGGTCTGCAAATGATGTCGAAAGTCAGTCTTTTTGCAGGTTTTGCCCTGTTTTTAACCGCTTGTTCCAGCAACCCAGCCAGCTATTTGCCCGCAGGCTCTAAGCCGCTTGTTAATGTGGAGGCTGACCTTGCCCCTCAGCTTGAGGTCAAGGCCTGCCCTGAAAAATTGGCCGTGACCAACATTTCTAATCAGGCTCTGGCCTTGAGCTATAAGCTCTTTTGGTATGATTTGGACGGTGTGACTCAAGGCCATTCAAGCCCTTGGCAGTCTCTTTGGCTAGAAGCCCAGCAAACCCAGTCCCTGGCCCTCGACAAGCCCACGGCCGAAAGCGCCAAATACCGCTTTTACGCCCGCAGCCCCAAATGAGTTTATTAGCCTGGTTGGAAACTGCCTCTCAACAAGCGGTCCTTTCTGTGAAAAAACTCACAGGCCTGACCGCTTGTAGCCACCTCATCACCCTGGAAAAGGGCGAGCGATTTGTCCTGCGTAGCCAAAGCCCACGGGCCACCCGCCTAGGCATAAACTATCAGCAAGAAGCCGCCATTTTAGAATTCATCGCCCCCTTGGGCTTTGCCCCCAAGGTCTTGTTTAGCAACCACACGGGCGAGCTGCTCCATTGGCAGGAAGGACAAGTGCCAAGCGCCTTTAGCCTGCCCTTACTTAGCCAACTGGCTACACACTTGGCCAAGTTACACACACAAGCGGTCGAAAACCTGCCTAATCTTGCAAAATTGGATCTGGCTGAACGTTGCCGTTTCCTTTGGCACAACCTGCCGCCTGATCTTCAAGCACAAAAACCCTGCCCAAGACTGGCTCCCATCACACCCTTCGCCCAAGCCCTCTGCCACCATGATTTACACTTGGGTAATTTGATTGAGCATGAAGGCAAGCTCTTTATTATTGACTGGGAATACGCCGCCCTGTCCGACCCTGTACTTGATGTTGCCATGTTTATGGAAGCTAACCCACTTAGCCCCAAGAACAGGCGCATTTTCTAAAGCAGTATTTTGAAAGAACAGGGTTTGACCGCATCGCCTTTCATCAAAAAATGAGTGAATACAAGGCACCGATTAAGTGCTTGAGTGATTTGTGGTATTTGCTCTAATCTCCCCCCTCCGCCTTCGGCACCTCCCCCGCAAGCGGGTGGAGGGAAATATATTACAAATAAGCAAAATATCTATCTTTCGCTCCCCCTGCTTGCGGGGGGAGCTGCCGAAGGCTGAGGGGGGGACTTATCAATCACTTTATTTGATTGCTCTACCCACCCGACTTTCGGCAAATAAAATCAAACACCCTTGTCGGCAAAATCCGTTTTAAGATCCAAAAGAGCTTGGTTGGAAAAGTCACTTGATAGCGAGCCTTGGGCCTGCGGGCATTGAGGGCCTGAAGGCAGGCTTGGGCCACGGCTTGGGCGGGCAGGGCAAAGGGGTTGTCGTTTTTAGCACGGCTTAAACGTTGTATCTGCTTTTGGTAAAAGGCCTTTTGGTGGACTTGCTCAACATCAATATATTGATGGAGCTTGGCCAAGGAATTAGCCCGAAACTGGCTGACAATGGGGCCTGGTTCAATCAGGCTGATGTAAATATTAGAGCCTGCCAGCTCGCAACGCAGGGTATCGGCCATGCCCTCCACGGCATATTTGGTCGCATTATAGGCGCCTCGGAAGTGCATGGCGGCAAAGCCCAAAATGCTGCTGGTCACCAAAATACGGCCATGCCCCTGCTGGCGAAAGATTTTCAGGGCCTGGTTCATAATCTCCCACACACCAAAAACGTTGGTTTCAAAAATCTCCCGCAGGGCTTCACGGGGAATGTCTTCAACGCAACCTGGCTGGCCATTGCCGGCATTGCAAAAAACCGCGTCTAACCCACCGCTTGCGGCAATCTGCTCAAAGGCTTGGTTAATCTGGGCTGAATCATTTACATCCAACAGCAAGGCCTTAAAGCCGGCCTGCTCTAGGCGGGCCTTATCTTCAAGCTTGCGACAAGAGGCCCAAACCTGCCAGCCCTGCGCCTTGAGCAATTCTGCCGTGGCCAAGCCAATGCCTGTGGAGCAGCCCGTGATTAAGATGGTTTTCATCAGCGGATAACACTCACATAATCTTCAGGGTTTTCACTGCGGGCAGATTTTTTCGGCTCATCGTGTACTTCAGGCGGGGAACCGATCATAATCAGACCGATGACCTTATCGCCCTCCTCACAGCCAAAGGCTTGACGCAGGGCTGCGCCATCCACCCAACGCTTGCTGATCCAAACCGTATCAAAACCCTGAGCATTGGCAGCCAGCTGCATGGCATAGGTGGCACACCCTGCCGTAACCATCTGCTCCCAGGCCGGCACTTTGGGCGAGTTATGATCAATTTTAGCCACCACACCAATCACCATAGGTGCTTGTTTGCAGAGCTTGGCCGCTTTTTGCTGGGCGTGTTCATCTAAGCCAAATTCTGCAACAGCTGCACTTAAATACTGGTGCAACTGGCCCATGCCGCTTTTTTCGATAACCACAAAATGATAGGGCTTCATCCGCCCGTGATCCGGCGCACGCAGGGCGGCTTTTAGGATATTATTTAACTGCTCGGCATTGGGCGCTAGGTCGCCAAACTTCTTGCTGGAACGGCGGTGGTGCAATAGGTGTAAAATATCGCTCATTTTTTCTTCCTCACTGGTTTAAGGTGTAAAAGCATAGCATATTTTGCTAGAATTCCCGCTAATTTTTGCCAGATTAAGGAAGTGCCATGCTAGAAGCCCTAAAAGTCCTGTGTAAGATCCTGCGTTGTATCCGAGAAGGGGTAATGAGCCTCTTTTTTATTCTCTTTGTGATGTTCTGCTTTTCCCTGGCCAGCCTGTTTGGTTCAGACGAGGGCGGAGCCTCCAAGCGTCCTGCAGGCTTTAGCCAAGGGGCCTTATTGCTGAATTTAGACGGCTATTTGGCCGATAATCACGATGAATTTGGCGATTTTCGCCGCCTTTTGAAGTCCGAACTGGGCGATGATGAGCCTGCTAAAATCTCCACCTTTGATGTTGTGCAGGCTCTGGCTCAAGCCAAATATGATGATCAAATCACGGGCCTGGTGCTGGATCTCAGCCGCTTTAAGGGCGGAGACTTGGCCTCACTGACCTTTCTTGGCAAGGAAATTCAAGATTTCAAGAAGGCCAACAAGCCCGTGATTGCCATCGGTGAGGCCTACAGCCAGGCCCAGTATTACCTGGCCAGCTTTGCCGATCAAATCCTGCTCAATCCAGCAGGTTTTGTCGAACTGGAAGGCCTCAACTACTCCACCCTCTACTTCAAAAGTTTGCTGGATAAGATTGAGGCCGTGCCGCATATCTTTCGGGTCGGCACCTACAAGTCAGCCGTTGAACCTTTTATTCGGGACGATATGTCGGCCGAAGCCCGTAAAAACACCAGCCTCTGGGTCAATCAGCTCTGGGCCAATATGAAGGAACAAATTGCTCAAAACCGCCAGCTCAAGCCTGAAGACCTTGTGCCAGCCCCAGCCCGCTACCTTGAACTCTTCAAGGCAGCCCAGGGCGATACGGCCCAATATGCCCTCAAGCAAGGCTTGGTCAGCCGCCTGGCTGGCTACCAGGCCATGCGCCAAAGCCTGATTGAGCAATTCGGCGAAGATGACGAGGGCGAATTTAAGCACATTGATTTCAATGACTACAGCAGCCAGCTCTCCGATCGCTTTAAGGTGCGGGCACCGCATAAAATTGCCATTATCAACGTGGAAGGAGCTATTATTTGGGGCGAAAGTGATGAAGGCAGTGCAGGCAGCGACACGGTAATCAGCCTGCTGCGTCAGGCCCGTGAAGACGAAACCGTGAGAGGGGTTATTTTACGCATCAACAGCCCAGGCGGCAGTGCCATGGCTTCTGAACTCATTCGCCAAGAAGTTGATGAACTCCAAGCCGCAGGCAAGCCCGTGGTAGCCTCTATGGGTGGAACGGCAGCCTCGGGCGGCTATTGGATTGCGGCCACCAGCGATAAGATCATCGCCAGCCCCAACACTATTACAGGCTCTATCGGCATTTTCGGCCTGATGGTGACCTTTGAGAAAACCGCCAAAAACCTGGGCATTCACCAAGATGGCGTGGCCACCTCGCCTCTGGCTGGCACGAGCGTACTGAAAAGCCTCAACAAGGAACAGGGCCAGATTATTCAGGTTAGCATTGAAGAAGGTTATGACCGCTTCTTGAACCTGGTCAGCCGTGGGCGGAACATGAGCAAGGCCGAGGTGGACAAGGTGGCCCAAGGCCAGGTTTGGACAGGCCAACAGGCCTTTGAACTGGGCTTGGTGGACAAACTAGGCGATTTTGATCTGGCCTATCAAGAACTGAAAGACCTCATCAACCAAGCACGCAAAACCCAGGGCCAGCCTGACATTGAACAGTTCCGTCCACAATGGTTTGTGGAACAAGACGACTCGCTTTTTGGTGGCCTGATGCGGGGCTTAAAACCAAGTATCCAGCTAAGTTTGGCCAACTTGCTTGATCTACCTCTTGCCCAAGCGCTAGATAAGCAGACACAAACACTCAAACAATTTAATGATCCAAAACAGACCTATCTGTATTGTCTAAATTGCGGAAGAATGGAATAATCAAGCTACAAGCGGTTCAGAATTTGCAAAAACTTGCAGGTTTTGAGCCGCTTGCTTATTCCCCTGCCAAATGCCAAAGCCGCTCAAGCAACAATCCCCAACCAAGCGCCGAAATCACCACCGCTGCCATAAAATAGCCGTGCTTGGTTTTGTGGCGTACATATTTCATGGCCAAGTAGGTGCCGATAAAACCGCCTGCCAAGCACCAGGTCAGCAGGGCATTTTCTGAAATCCGCCACTGGTTGGCTCTCGCACGTTTTTTATCCAGGGCCACCAGAGAAAAACTGATGAGATTAACGAGAAGGAAATAGCTGAGGATCCAATAAAGCATATATTTTACGAAAAGTTAAGGGTAAGTATCTCGCCAGGTAAACCATCAAAATCCTTAAATTCTTTATGTTGAAAGCCTAACTTTTCAAGAATTTTACGAGAAGCAAGATTTTTCGGATCAATAATCGCAAATAATCCATTTAATTCTGCTTTTTGCTTGGCAAGGTTCAACAGCTGATTGGCTACTTGGCTCCCGATTCCCTGCCTCCAATATAGTGGCAAAAGCATATAGCCTAGTTCAGCCTCGAGGCTATTTTTATTCAGTAAACACAGCTTCGCCAAACCCATAAATTTACCTGAATGTTCGATAATTTTGAAATGGCCTAAATCCGAATGAAGGGAATTCTCTGATAGGAGCTGAGCAAAGTCAGCCCTCGCTTCAGCTTCAGACAAAGCCCGCTCTGTAATCATTGCCATCACATCAATATTACTTACTAATTTGAAATAATCGTCAAAATCAGTGTCAGTAAATTTTTCCAAAGTAAACTGCATATTCTTCCCTTAAATTACATAAAACAAGCGGCCCAGCCCTTGCAGATTTTTGCAAAGGCTGAACCGCTTGCAGGTTAAGGCTTAGAGTTTTTCAACCAACTCCACCGCATAGCCAATATAGCTAGCTGGGGTCATTTCCTTGAGGCGGGCTTTTTCCGCTTCAGGCAGAGCCAGGCCATCAATAAAGGCACGCATGGCTGGGCCGTCCACCCGTTTGCCACGTGTGAGTTCTTTGAGTTTTTCATAAGGCTTTTCAATCCCGTAGCGGCGCATAACCGTTTGGATTGGCTCAGCTAGCACTTCCCAGTTCTGATCCAACTCATCCAATAAGTGCTGCTCGTTCACTTCTAGCTTGCTTACGCCTTTCAGGGTGGAAGCATAGGCAATCAGGGCATAACCCAAGCCCACGCCAAGGTTACGCAAGACAGTGGAGTCAGTTAAATCACGCTGCCAGCGGGAGATTGGCAATTTTTGGCCTAAATGAGCCATCACTGCATTGGCCAGGCCTAGGTTGCCCTCGGAGTTTTCAAAGTCGATTGGATTAACCTTGTGCGGCATGGTGCTGGAGCCGATTTCGCCGGCAATGGTGCGTTGCTTGAAGTGGTTGAGGGCAATATAGCCCCACATATCACGGTCGAAGTCGATGATGATGGTATTGAAACGAGCTACGCAATCGAAGAATTCAGCGATGTAGTCGTGCGGTTCAATTTGGGTGGTATAAGGGTTCCAGTTCACCCCCAAAGAGGTCACAAATTCCTGGCTAAAGCTGTGCCAATCGATTTCAGGATAGGCTGATAAATGGGCGTTATAGTTGCCCACTGCCCCGTTGATTTTGCCTAGGATTTCCAGGTTCTCTAGCTGCTTATATTGGCGTTGCAGGCGGTAAACCACGTTGGCCATTTCCTTACCAATAGTGGTTGGGCTGGCTGGCTGGCCGTGGGTGCGGGAAAGAAGGGGGATGTGCTGGTAGCGTTTGGCCAGTTCGGCCACGGCATCAATCAGTTTTTTCCACTCAGGTAAAAGTACCGCTTCACGGGCGGTTTTGAGCATCAGGGCGTGGGAGAGGTTGTTGATGTCCTCAGAAGTACAGGCAAAATGGATGAATTCGCTGACCGCTTGCAGCTCTGGCAGGGCTTCACTCTTCTCTTTCAGGAAATATTCCACCGCCTTCACATCGTGGTTGGTGGTGCGTTCAATGGTTTTAATCCGCTCGGCATCTTCCAAGGAGAAATTGGCCACAAGAGAGTTGAGGTAATCGTTTGCTTTTTCAGATAAAGCAGAAACTTCGCCAATTTGTGGGTGAGAGGCCAATTTTTGTAGCCAACGCACTTCCACCTCAACACGGAATTTTAGTAGGCCAAATTCACTGAAAATCGGACGAAGGGCGGAAGCCTTATCTTGGTAGCGGCCGTCAATCGGCGATAAGGCGGTTAAAGCATTGAGTTGCATGTAAAATTCTCCAAGGATTAGATAGATTGGTAAAAAGATTGGGCCTGGGCCAGGATTTTCTTGCGGGCCAGAAAGAACTGCCAGCGGCTGCCGCCGACCTGTTGCCATAAGATGCCTGCCCGAATGCCGGCCAAGAGAGCAGCACGAATGCGGTTTTGAATATCGACCCGAGAAAGGGTATCTCTGGCTCCAAAGACCTGAATTTGGCTGCCCAGCGGGCTGATGATGTCAGAATAAATGGAAGCGATGTTAGAAATCATCTGCTCGCTTAAAATATCGTTTTCATAAAGGGGCAATTGGCGTTCAATTTGGGCCAGGCGTTGCACCAGTTCAGCCTTGGCTTCTGGGTTCTTATCCAGCTTACGGCTAAGGGCCAGGAGGCTAATCCAGTAACGCCCAATTTCGGTGTCCAACTTACCCGAGCCGCCACCAAACTGTGCCAGCATGGTTTCAAGCCCCTGTTTGAGATTGGCAAGATTGTCGCCATAAACCGCTAGGCTGGAATCGGGCTGGGTGACAAGAAGGCTTTCTAGGAGGGTGCGAAAGGCATCACGGTCGCCCGTGCCCTTGTGGGCAAACTGCTGAACTAAACTCGCCGACTGGCAGACACCTGCCAAAGCAATAGAAATATCGTAATAATTGGCCATTTTGGGTTAAATCAGAAAAAATTGGGGCAAATCATAGCATTTTTTCCCTCTTTTTTGAATGCATGATTAAGCAAGCGGTTAAATTTTTGTGAAATTTTGCAAAAATGCCCAAAATTAAGGCACTCAATGCAGTTTTGGCAAATTTTGCTTGCGAGCCTGGGTTTAAGCCCCTATAATTCTCCTCGTTTTCTACGTTGCCTGGGTGGCGAAATCGGTAGACGCAGCGGATTCAAAATCCGCCGCCCATAAAGCGTGTCGGTTCGAGTCCGACCCTAGGCACCAACTAGAAAACACGAAAGAGAGCCTTTAAGAAGCTTAAAACTTCTTAAAGGCTTTTTTGTTATTTAGGCATACGATCGTTAATCATGAATGCGAAACCCTTGGTTACATTGAGCATGATGTAGAAATGTTAAGGGATTCAGTGAATTTGCTGTAGGAGGAAAAAGGATGGGGAGCTAAAAGCTCCCCGTTGTTAGCCGTTGCCTAACTTGCCAATCTTTCTCATTATAAGCTGGCCTGGCAGCCTTACGGATCTCTGCTATGTTTAACGACCGAGGAGACATTTACCCTGTCGATAGAGAATATGATTATTTATTTTCTATTTCGTCCTTGGGAAAATAAGTAATAACTGATTTATCTTGTAAATGAATAGATTGTATGCCAACCACATTATTTCCTCTAGGGAAATTCTTCATAAATTTCAAATTAAGTAAAGATTGCGGTATAAATACATTATCTGCATCAATTAATGTTAATGCAATAATTTCTTTCTTCGTTCGTAATGCTTTATCAAATGACAAGTTTAAATATATAGTTCCTTCAGATAAGCTAATGTCTTTTTGAAGGAGAAACTCAATAGAGTTCAATGCAGATAACTTTTGAAATGTTGTACCATCTTTCTTAATAAAAACCTTATCAAAATTTATTTGCTTCCTTAAGGCCAAATTAAAAAACTCTGCTGCTCCATCTTCATATTTAACGCCACAAAGATGCATAAAGTTAGTACGATTAAAGACAATAGAAACTTCTTCGTTCCTAGTCTTATAAATCACTTCTTTGTTGAGAAAATGAATATTGAAGAATGATGCGGCATTTTCAATAGCTTTTAAGTTATATTCAAATTTTTTTGACTCATTAAAGTCTAATCTTTTATATCCATCAAATTTATTAGCCATACTATTTTCTTTTACACTATAAAGCATTAAGCCCACATAAAGTGGGCTCAAATTGTTGGTTTATTCTGGTGTCTGCCACCGCTAGGCCTTTACATCCTAGATCAATATCAGAGTTTTCTGGTGCCTGCCACCGCTAGGCCTTTACATCCTAGATTAATTTCAGATTGACGATGAGCCAACAACTCATTGCGTTATTAAGGCTACGCTACCTTTTTACTTATACTATGATCTTATGACTTAAAAGTCAATAAAGATCATAATATTTTAAAGCCAGTAATGACACATTCATTATACACCGTTAAACAGCGAAAACTGACCCTGAACTTAGCTTAACACAAATACTAATAAATGCAATCGCAAATGTTGAGAAGTTCTGTGAATTTGCTTTTTAAGAGTGTGGCTTAAATATCGCCCTAACCAATCTAGCTTGGTTAGGGCTCAGCTACAATCGAAAATACCGATTGTAGGGCAGGACGCTATTGCTATGCTCTGGACAAACTCCATTAATCTGAAGTAGCGGGGTGCGACTCTATGGTAGAGTCCCTGTATCCACCCTGTAGGATTATTGTAAGGATATTATATTTTTATTCAAGCCCTATATGTCATTTTTTACTCTCTCAAAGCGTATTCTATCAAGAAATGAAACCACTCCACTATTTTTAGAAGCTGATCACATTTTTACACATGAGGCCTGAAGTTTTCTATGTTCAGGCTTTACAAACTTGAAAAAGTGTGTAGGATCGTTGTTGTCGATTATATGTTCGACAGAATATTCTTGGATGTATTGGCTAGGTACACCTAGAGTTGGAGGCGTTTTGGTCTATTTAGGAAAATATACCCCTGCACATTTGATTCAAAATCCGCCGCCCATAAAGCGTGTCGGTTCGAGTCCGACCCTAAGGCACCAACTAGAAAACTCAAAAGAGAGCCTTTAAGAAGCTTAAAACTTCTTAAAGGCTTTTTTGTGCTTATAAAGCAGACCACCACCTCTTACACATAGTCCAATTCATAATATTCCCCATAACTTTCATCCAAGACTTCTTGTAATTTTAGAGCAAAAGAATTTGGGGTTAATATATTTAATTCATCTAGGTCAAGGCTTGGGAAGATAGAAAAATGAGCCTTATGTTCATTTAAGAAAGGCACCAGCTCATAAAAGAATTCTCCAATTTCAAAGGTAACAGGTGTCGTATCTGACCATTCATTGGTTTGATATAATTGGGCAAATTCTATCTCCGGAAAAAGAGGAAAGAGAATACGGCCATCTTTATCAATATACTGCACAAATTTCCCATCTTTATTAGACTGCAAGGCCCATATTTCTCCGCTGTCGCAAAATCTGTTTATGGTAAAATCTATGCGTTTTTGAGGCTCTGCCTTAAGCAGGCCTTCCGTTCGTTTTTGTAAATTCATTCTAGTTCTCCGTTTTTATCTTATTTATCTCTAATATTGCCAGCGTTCTCGCTGGTGACAAATATAAGCGGTAAAACTAAGGCTAAAAATTGCAAAATATTAAACATAATTTTCCGCTTGTATTACAAATATCCCCACACCAGCTTGGAGGCTGTCGCTCTCGAGAGAAAAACTAAGCATATTTATTTAATAGTTCAAAAAAATCCTTATACTTTGGATCTTTCCCCTTAAAATCTTTTAATTGTTCTAGCAAATACCCTTCTCCATTAAAATAATGAACATTACCGCCACTTTTTAGCATTAACTCTAGTAAATCCAATCTATCTGGATAACGGATACACATTCTTAATGGTATTAGGTTATCCTGATTAGGAATATTAGGATCAGCTCCAGCCTCTAACAATACTTTTGCTGCCTCAATATTTTTTGAACGCATTGCGTAATGCAAGGGCGTCATTCCATATACATCTTGAGCATTGACCTCTACACCATTACTTATAAAAAAACTTACTACGTGTTTAGACGGGCTATTCGCATCAAATCCTAATAAGATTTTATGTAGCCAATTCCATTTCTCAGATGGAGTTATATCTAAAAATCCCACTTCTTTATTTATAAGGAATATCTTGTCTAAAAAATTCAGATCTCCATCTAAACTTGCGTCCAAAGCTCTTAGACTGGGATTTCTCTCGTAAATCTCTTGATATTTATCAAGAGATTTTTGTGTTTCTTTTGACGGTTTGTTTTTCATTATTTATTTCTCCGATTCCGCCAGTATTCTCACTGGTAATAAACCATAACCCAATAACATCAAGAATGATATTTCTTGTACCAAAGAGACAAAAATATAGTTATACATAGCATAGGCGTAAGCTCTAATAAAAAGCGAATTAACTCACCAAAATCTGCCTTAACAACTCCTCTTACCCAAAAAATAAGATACATAAAAAGAGAACCTAATATAGACAAAGTTAAAACCTTTATAAATAAAATGATTACTTTCATTATATATCCCTCAAAACAAAAAAGCCCATTCCGCTCTCTTTAAGCAAAACAGGCCTTGAATAACAGCATATACAAGCGGCTAGATTTAGAGGGAAATTTGCAAATTTCCTGCCGAATTTGACCGCTTGTTTAAGTTCACGCTACCAGAACTTCCACCAGCTCTTTTTACTTTCTAGCTCAACTGGCTCTGGCATGGCTTCTTTTTCAATGGGTTTGTCGAGCTGAATGTCGCTGACCAAGCCTTGTTGGTTAAAGTAGACCAAAAGCGTGCGTTGGATTGGCTCTTCATGGCCCTGGCGTTTGATAAAAACGTAATCCCAGCGGTTAGGGGCGAAAGGGTCTTTTAAGAGAGGGGAACCCAAAACATAGAGCACCTGTTCTTGGTTCATGCCAACCTTGAGCAAGTCCACACGGTCTTGTTCAAGATAGTTGCCTTGCGGCACGTCAATGCGATAGACCACTTTTTTTACCGTTGAACAGCTGCTGACACCAAGGGCGAGTAATGCGATGGCTAAAACGGACTTCATTTTCATTATTATCAACCTTCTTTTAAAAATTGTGCAAATCATACCGAAACTTGCTGAAAAATGCCATTATTTATTGCGTTCTAACTGGTCACGCAAGTTGGCCGGCAATCCTTTGATGGTTAATGTATCATTTAGTTCGTCCCAAATGATACGTTGGCTCAATAATTCAGCATCAAAGCTGATGGTGACCCCCTTGCCCGAGCCTGAAAATTTGGTCAGGGTTTTCAGGGCATTGCGTACAGGCGGAATGCTTTCTTCTAGGCCATATTCTTGGCTTTCGGTGAACTGGGCGAAGTCCTGTTCATTCAGGGTTGGCAGGGCAGCAGACAGCTCGCCCAAGGCAATTTCTTCCCCGCTGTTGATTTGCCCCTTGCAGTAGTCAAAGGCCTGCTTTTTCACGGCCTGTTTTTGTTCTTTATTGAGTTCGCCCTGTTCGCAATAATCGCTAACGGCTTGGAGCAGGGTTTGGTTTTGCAGTTGCGGGTTCAGCCCCTCTTCTGCGCCGAGGAAATCCATAAAGAAATCGGCAATCTTACGCCCCACTCGGCCCTTGATAAAGGTTAAGTAACGGTTGGATTGGGCGTTGATTTTAAGCTCCGTTAAGTTAATGCGGCAGGCAATGTCGTATTGGGTGATGTCTAAATATTGGGTGCGTTTGACCTCCAATTTTTCGTCCACCAACATGGAAGATCGGCTGTCGATCAGGGCGATAAAGAGGTAGTCAGTGGCCAAGAAATTGTAGCGACAAAGAATAAAAGTGCCGCCTGCGGCAAAGGGATATTTGGCCAGTTCAGTGGCCAGCATTTTGGCACAACTGTGGCTGAAGGGCAGGAAGTCGTTTTCCCCTTCCAAAAGGCGGTTGAGCCGCTGGGCAAAGACCGAGGTTTCTTGAAAGAGGCCGTAAGCCTTGGCCTTGCTTTGGTAGGCCTGGTGGAGCTGCAACATCATTTGCTCGACTTCAGGGCTAATGGCCAGCAGGTCTTCACGCAAAATGGTGGTCAATGTTGGGGTTTCCGCCTCTTCTTGGTGAAGCTGGTGCAGCACAATTTCAGTAACGTTAATACTCATTTTCTTATCTCAAACTTGGCAAAAATAGGCGACTATTTTGCGTGAAATCTTGCCATCTGACAAATAAATTTGCCCTTTGCCCTTGAAATTTCCCCCAATTTTGCTACATTCCTCAAGTATTTTTCTTTGTTTTTAGGTACCTCCAATGACTCAGCAACTTGAGCTAATTAAATCGTCTATTAAATCTATTCCAAATTACCCGAAAGAGGGCATTATTTTCCGTGATATTACCTCTTTACTCGAAGTCCCAGCCGCCTTCCAAGCCACTGTCGATGCCATTGTGGCCGAATTTAAAGACAAGGGCATTACCAAAATTGTCGGCACAGAATCCCGCGGTTTTATCTTTGGTGCGCCTGTGGCTTTGGCCCTTGGTCTGCCTTTTGTGCTGGTGCGTAAGCCGAAAAAACTCCCTCGTGCGGTGATTTCTCAATCCTACTCGCTTGAATATGGTGAAGACACCCTTGAAATCCACACTGATTCAGTGCAAGAGGGCGATAAAGTCTTAATTATTGATGACCTCTTGGCCACAGGCGGCACAGTGGAAGCCACCGCAAAACTTATCCGCCGCTTGGGTGGCACAGTGGAAAATGCCGCTTTTGTGATTTGGTTGCCTGCCCTTGGTGGTGCTGAACGTTTAAGCCAAAGTGGGATTGAGTCTTTCACGCTGGTGAGTTTTGACGGGCATTAAAAACAAGCGGTATTAATTTGCAAAAAACCTGCAAATTTACCCCGCTTGTTAATAGATTAGGATAGCGCCAGCCTCCAGGCTGGTGCTTTAATCTCGCTTATGAGCACCAGCCTGGAGGCTGGCGCTATCATCATAAGTTTCAATAACTGAAAAAAGGTAACTATGTCCTATCAAGTTCTTGCTCGCAAATGGCGGCCGCAACGCTTTTCTCAGGTTGTGGGGCAGGGCCATGTTCTGTCAGCCCTTGAAAACGGCTTGCGTGAAGGCAGGCTGCACCATGCTTACCTTTTTTCAGGCACACGAGGGGTGGGCAAGACCTCCATCGCCCGCCTTTTTGCCAAGGGGCTGAACTGCGAAAACGGCATTACAGCCGACCCTTGCGGCGAATGTGCCAACTGCAAGGCCATTGAAGAGGGGCGATTTATCGATCTCATCGAGATTGATGCCGCCTCCCGCACCAAGGTGGAAGACACCCGTGAGCTCTTGGACAACGTGCAATACAAGCCCACGGTCGGCCGCTTTAAGGTTTACCTGATTGACGAGGTGCATATGCTCTCTCGCCACAGCTTTAATGCCCTGCTCAAAACCTTGGAAGAGCCGCCAGAGTATGTCAAATTCCTGCTGGCCACCACCGATCCGCAAAAGCTGCCTATAACCATTCTCTCCCGCTGTATGCAGTTCCATTTGCGTGCCTTGGAGGCGGGGCAAATTCGCAGCCATCTTGAATTTATTTTACAAGAAGAACAGATCCCCTTTGAGCTGCCAGCCCTTGAAAAATTAGCCAAGGCCGCCAACGGCAGTGTGCGGGACGCCTTGAGCCTGACCGATCAGGCCATTGCAGTGAGCAATGCCAACATCACCCTGCCCACCGTGCAGCAAATGCTGGGCTTGATTGATGATCATCAGCCGCTGGAACTTGTACAAGCCCTGGCCCTGGCCGATGGCGAAAAGGCTATGGCTGTTCTACAAAGTGTGGCGGAAAAGGGCGTGGACTGGCAACAGCTGTTAAGCGATGTGGCCCAAACCCTGCACCAAATTGCCCTCTTGCAGCTCCTGCCTCATAGCCATGAGGAGGAAACGCCCCTGCACTTCTTGGCCAAGCAGATTGCCCCTGAAGATGTGCAATTTTTCTATCAGCTTATGCTAACGGGCAAGAAAGAGCTGCCTTTAGCGCCAGATCAGCGTTCCGGCGTGGAAATGACCTTTCTGCGAGCCTTGGCCTTCCACCCTAAGCGGGTGATTGAAATGCCACTTGCCCCGCCAAGCCCTGTTCAGCCGCCTGCCCCAAGCCAGCCTGTGGCTAATCCTCAAGACAATATTGCGGCCATTCGTGAACGCTTGGGAGCGACACAAGCCCAGCCTGAACCACAGCAAGCGGGGCAAAATGCGGCAAAATTTGCAAAAAAACCGCCTGAAGCCACCGCTTTAGCTGAACAAAAAAACACCGCCACATCGCCTGCCTTGGAAGCCCTAAAGGCTCGCCAACAGCTCCAAGCCCAGCGTGAAGAATTGGCCCAAAAGGCTGAAGAAGGCGAAAAAAAAAAGCCTGAGCCACTAAACCCAATAAGCTCCAAAGCGCCTAGCAAAAAGGCCGACAAGCTCAACTTGCAGGAACGCTTTGCTGCCCTGGCTGCCCCAGCCGAGGAAAAGCCTGCGGCCAGCCACCGCCCTGCCCCGCCACCAAGCGATGAAGAATACCGCTGGACCTGGCTCAATCCCGAATTAGAACACGAGGTCGAGGAAGAAAAACCCTCCGACATCAAGCAAGCCATCTTGCAGGAACGCACGCCCGAGCTGGTTCGCAAAACCATCGCCCTTTCTTGTGAGCGAGATGAATGGAGCCGGCTCATTAGTCAGCTCAACCTAGGCGGCCTGCCCCGCCAGTTGGCACTCAACAGTTATGTCAGCCAAAAATCCGACAAGCACTTAAATTTGGTCCTCAACCCTTCCATGGCCCATTTGAATAATGACGACACTCGCCAAAGCCTGGCTCAAGCCCTGGAAAAACAAGGATTTGACTACCAATTAAGAGTGGGCGAAGCCAATGCAGATAAAACCCCGCTTGAACTCCGCCGCCAGATTTTTGAGGAGCTGACCCAGCAGGCCAGAACGGCCCTTCATGCCGATCCTAAACTGGCCCTGCTTAAAAAAGCCTTTGGAGCCGAGCTGGATGAGTCCACCATTCGGGCCGTGGCCGAAAAATAAGGAAACCTATGTACGCACTTGAAATCAAACAACTGGTCAAGCAATACCCCCGAGGGGTTCAGGCGGTCAAAGGCATTGATTTGACTGTTGAAGATGGGGATTTTTACGCCCTCCTAGGCCACAATGGAGCGGGCAAGTCCACCACCATCGGGATTATTAGCTGCCTGGTCAATAAAACCAGCGGCTCGGTCAAGGTTTTTGGCTTTGACTTGGACAAGCAAAAAGTCCAATTAAAACAACAGATTGGCCTGGTGCCGCAGGAGTTTAACTTTAACCAGTTCGAGCAGGTTATTGATATCCTCATTTATCAGGCTGGCTATTATGGGATTGGCCGAAAAACAGCACTGGAGCGAGCCGAATACTGGCTTAAGCGGCTGGAACTCTGGGAAAAACGCCATGCCCTGATTCGGGAACTGTCTGGCGGCATGAAGCGGCGGGTGATGATTGCCCGCGCCCTCATGCACAACCCTCGCCTGCTGATTTTGGACGAGCCAACCGCTGGCGTGGACATTGAACTGCGCCGCTCCCTCTGGGATTTCTTGCGGGAGCTTAACCAACAAGGCACGACCATTATTCTGACCACTCACTATTTGGAAGAGGCCGAAAACCTTTGTCGCCATATTGGCATTATTCAAAACGGCAAATTGGTGGAAAACACCTCCATGAAGGCTCTTTTAGCCAAACTGGAAAGTGAGACCTTTGTGCTAGATTTGGCCCAACATAAACCGCTTGTAATTGAGGATTACCCCCTTGAATGGCTGGACGACACCACGATTGAGGTGGAAGTTCAGCGGGAGCAAGGGCTCAACAAGCTCTTCCAACAACTTAGCCAACAAGGTGCGGAGGTCTTGAGCCTACGCAACAAGTCCAACCGCCTTGAAGAACTCTTTATGAAGATGAAAGATTGATATGCAAAACTGGATCGGATTTTATACACTGGCCATCAAAGAGGCCAAACGGGTACTTCGGATCTGGCGCCAAACCTTGGTTCCACCTATGATCACCACCACCCTCTACTTCCTGATTTTCGGCACCTTGATAGGCAAGCGGATCGGCGAGATGAACGGGGTCAGCTATATGCAGTTTATCGCCCCAGGCCTGATTATGATGTCGGCCATCACGGCCTCCTACACCAACACGGCCTCCTCCTTCTTCCTCAGCAAGTTTGTGCGTAACATTGAAGAAATGCTGGTTTCGCCCCTTTCCACCCATACCCTCATTTGGGGTTACATTGCAGGCAGCATCACCCGTGGCGGCCTGGTGGGGATCTTGGTCACCCTGATTACCTTGAGCTTTGTGGACTACCAGATCCATTCCTGGCTTATCATCAACGCCGTTATGCTCCTGACCATCATCACCTTTGCCCTGGGCGGCCTGATCAACGCCGTCTTTGCCCGCAATTTTGACGACATCGGCATCATCCCCACCTTTGTGCTGACACCACTGACCTACCTGGGCGGGGTCTTCTACTCTATCTCGCTTCTACCTGATTTTTGGCAGTCAGTCTCCAAATTCAACCCCATTGTTTATATGATTAACGGCTTCCGCTATGGCTTTTTAGGCCAAAGCGATGTGGATATTGTTTATACCTTTGCCGTGCTGGGTGTGTTTTTTGTGATTTTATATAGTATTGCCTACCGCTTGATTGAAAAGGGTGTGGGGTTGAGATCCTAGGATTATTGGTAATTTGAGTACTTTGAGTACTTTGAGTACTTTGAGTACTAAATTGCCCCCCTCCGCCTTCGGCACCTCCCCCGCAAGCGGGTGGAGGGAAGTTTCATCAATATTTTGTATAACTTTCGCTCCCTCCGCTTGCGGGGGGAGCTGCCCGAAGGGCTGAGGGGGGAGTATCAATCCTCCTAGAACTTGCAAAAAACCAGAAAAAAACAACCGCTTGTAGATCTACAAGCGGTTTCTTTTTGGGTCTTTTTTGCAAATTAACGGAAGAGATCCCGTTGTTTGCTTCTGATGGCCTTAAACTGGCTAATCAACATTAAGCCCAAGACCAAAATATAGGCTCCAAAAACCACGATCAGCCATTGGGCCATGGAAAAGCCTAGGAATTGCCATTCCACCTTGCTGCACATACCGCCTGCCTCAAAGACGCTAGGCAGCCATTCATTGAGCGGCAGGGTTGAAGGGAAATCGACCTTAATGGGGCATTGGTTCCAAGGGGAGGGGTTAAGTTGGTAGTCGGTATGCTTGAGGGCAAGCGATAGGCCTTTAATGGCGCCAAATAAGCCTAGGGCCAGGGCCAGCCAGCGGATAATGAGCCAGCGGGGGGCAATTAGGCCAATCAGGCCTGCCCCCAGGACAGCAAATAAGGCTAGGCGTTCATAAATACACATCACACAAGGCACCAGCCCCATGCCGTGTTGGAAATAAAGGGCGGTGGCCTCAAGGGCAGCAGCACTGACGACCAGCAGGAACCAGCTGCTGCGCTGCATTGAAATTTGTTTGAAAAAACCTAGCATAATTCTTTCCTTCTTAACGCATAATTAACCAGCCCCAAGACCCCATCAAGGAGGTAATACTCGGCAAAATACATTCCACACCAATAAAGCCAACCAGGGCTAATACAATGGTGTAAGGCAGGGCCATATAGGCCATTTTACCATAAGAAAGGCGAATAAGGGGCGCCAATGAAGACGTTAAGAGAAAGAGGAAGGCAGCCTGGCCATTCGGGGTGGCAACCGATGGCAGGTTGGTGCCAGTGTTAATGGCCACGGCAATTAAGTCGAACTGTTCACGGCTAATCACGCCACTGGTCAGGGCGGTTTTGGCTTCGTTGATGTAAACCGTGCCAACAAAAACGTTATCTGAAATGGCAGACAGAAGGCCGTTAAAGATATAGAACAGGGCCAGTTGTGAGCTTGGTTCAGAAGACAGGACGAAATTGATGATCGGTTCAAATAATTTCAGGTCGATGATAACCGCCACAATGGAGAAGAAAACCACCAAGAGAGCCGTAAAAGGCAGGGATTCTTGGAAGGCCTTGCCGATGGCGTGTTCATCCGTTACGCCACAGAAGGCGGTGCAGATGATGATGATGGTTAGGCCGATAATGCCCACATCTGCCAAATGTAGGGCCAAGCCGATAATGAGCCAGATGCCCGCAATGGCTTGCACAATCAAGCGGAAGCGATCTTGCTGGGTCATTTTTTGCTCTCTGGAAATATTATAGCGGGCTAAAACCAGCCAAACTTTACGAGGCAAGCGGTCACCATAGCCGAATAATTTGTATTTTTCTAGTAAGTAGCAGGTGGCCACGCCGCAAATAAAGACAGGCACACTGACAGGCGCTACCCGCAGCAAGAACTCGCCAAAACTCCAACTGGCCTGTTCGGCAATGATCAGGTTTTGCGGCTCGCCTACCATGGTCATCACCCCACCCAGGGCGCTACCCACAGCAGCGTGCATAAGTAGGCTGCGTAAAAAGCCACGGAACTGCTCTAAGACCTGCTTGTTGGTGATGATCTGTTCATCATTGGTGATGTCAGTCGAATCCTCAAAATTTTTGCCTGAGGCCACCTTGTGATAGACCCCATAAAAGCCCATGCCTACGCTGATGATAACCGCAATTACCGTTAGGGCATCAAGGAAGGCGGAAAGAAAAGCGGCACTCAAACAGAAGGCTAGGGAAAGGGTCTTTTTAGAATGGATACTTATGATGAGCTTGGTAAAGAGGTGGAGTAAGAGTTGCTTCATAAAGAAAATACCTGCCACCATAAACATCAAGAGCAAGATAACCTCAAAATTGGCCATAATTTCTTCTTTAATGTGATGTGGACTGGTCATCCCAATCACCACGGCCTCAATGGCCAATAAACCGCCTGGTTGGAGGGGGTAGCATTTGAGTGCCATGGCCAGGGTAAAAATAAATTCGGCTACCAAAACCCAGCCAGCGAGAAAGGGATCCACAAAGAAAAATAGTAAAGGATTGACAATTAAAAAGGCAATAATGGCCAATTTATACCATTCAGGCGTATTGCCCAGAAAGGTTTTAAACATCACATTAAACGATGACACAGTCTATACTCCAAAAATAAACATTAATATCGTGATTGTAATATAGATTAGATTAAACGATAATAGCGTGAACTGCTTTAGAGTAATAAGTTTTTGATATTTGTTAAATACGTCACACTTTTTTAAATTATTCGCTGAAACTTTAATCAGACCATGGAATGTTTGTAATGGATAAATCACCTATTTTAAAAGCCCAAAGCCCAGCCGCCCTTGCCGAAGAATACATCATCAAGAGCATTTGGAACCAGCACTTCCCAGCAGGTTCAGACCTGCCAGCCGAGCGTGATTTGGCCGATAAAATAGGCGTGACCCGCACCACCCTGCGAGAGGTTTTACAGCGTTTGGCTCGAGATGGCTGGCTGCAAATCCAACACGGCAAGGCCACCAAGGTTAATAATATTTGGGAAACAGCTGGCCCCAATTTAATTGAAACCTTGATCCAACTAAACCCCAGCTCTGCCGCCCTGATTGTGGGCGATGTGGTTTCCCTCCGCACCCGAATGTCTGAATACTACATCACTGAAGCCATCAAACACAACCAAGCCGACAGCCTCCGCCTCTTTGAAAAATTAGACCAATTAGAAGACAACCCCGAAGCCTATATGGAATTTGACTGGTTTATCTTCCGTCAATTTACCTTTATTGCCAATAAACCTGTTTATGGCCTTATCTTTAACACCTTCAAGGGCCTTTATAAACGGGTCAGCTCGGTCTATTTCCAAAAGCCTGAAGCCCGCCGCATCAACCTCAAATTCTACAAGGAACTGCGTGAAATCTGTCAAACCGGCCAATATCAACGGGTCTCCCCCGCCATTCTAGCCAACCGCCAAGAATGCCTGCACCTTTGGGCGGAGTTGTTGCCTAAGTTGTCGGAATTGTTTGAATAATTAATTGCACCTAGCACGAGCCGTGCTAGGTTATTTATTTGAGCCACGCTGTGGCTCCAAGCCGTGGAACGGCTTATATAAATAACCCCATACGGCTCGTATGGGGTTATTCTTAGATAGCATAATCAAAAAATACTATTTCTTACCCCTAGATGGCGCCAGCCTCTAGGCTGGTGCCGCAGACCTCTCGAACAAAAAGGCACCAGCGAGGACGCTGGCGCCATCATTTTTGCTTTAAAACTTCCCTGTAAAATTCAAGCACCCTAGATGGCGCCAGCCTCCAGGCTGGTGCCGCAGACCTCTCGAACAAAAAGGCACCAGCGAAGACGCTGGCGCCATCATAAATCCTCTTACTTCTTCTTCAAACCCGCCACTCGCTGGGAGCGGTAAATGGCATTGATGGCGTGGATAAGGGCTCGGGCTGAGCTTTCCACGATGTCGGTTGCTAGGCCCACGCCGTGGAACTTACGGCCCTCGTGTTCCACCACAATGTCCACCTGGCCTAGGGCCTCAGCACCTTCGCCTTTAGCAGTGAGGTTGTAGTGGGACATGGTTAGCTCAAGACCAGTCAAGTCCATCAAGGCATTGTAGGTGGCATCTACTGGGCCGTTGCCGCCGACAGATACCTTGCTCAGTTTCTGGCCGTCTAATTCCACCTGCACAAAGGCGGTGGCTGGAAATTCGCTGGCTACGTTGGCGGAAAGTTTATCTAGCACTAGGCGGTCTTCATCGCCCTGCTGCATATCAATAAAGGCTAGGGCTTCTAGGTCATAGTCAAAAACCTGGCCTTTCTTGTCGGCCAGTTTTAAGAAGGCTTCATAGAGCTTGTCTAAATCGTAATCGGCCTCAGTGTAGCCCATATCGGCCATATGGCCTTTCACGGCAGCGCGGCCTGAACGGGCAGTCAGATTGAGTTTCTCTTTCTTCAAGCCAATGGTTTCAGGCGACATAATTTCGTAGGTATTTTTGTGTTTGAGCATACCATCTTGATGGATACCTGAAGAATGGGCAAAAGCGTTGGAGCCAACAATGGCCTTATTGGGCTGAATTGGCATATTGCAGAGCTGGCTGACCATCTGGCTAACACGATGGATTTCCTGGGTGTTAATGCGGGTGTCAATGCCAAAAAGTTCTTGGCGGGTTTTAATGGCCATTACAACCTCTTCCAAGGCCGTGTTGCCCGCCCGTTCACCGATACCGTTGATGGTACATTCAATCTGTCTAGCCCCGTTTTGCACCGCAGTCAGTGAATTGGCCGTTGCCATACCTAAATCGTTGTGGCAGTGAACAGAAATTACCGCCTTATCAATGTTTGGCACACGGTTACGCACCTCTTTGATAATATTGCCGTATTCACTTGGCAGGCAGTAGCCCACGGTGTCAGGAATGTTTACTGTAGTCGCACCCGCAGAAATAGCCGCTTCCACAATACGGCAGATGTTATCAATACCTGTTCTGCCCGCATCTTCGCAGGAAAACTCCACATCATCAGTATAGTTTCTGGCTCGCTTAACGGAAGCGACAGCCATTGCGACTACATCATCAAAGGAACGTTTGAGCTTGGCTTCTACATGGAGGGCGGAGCTGGCGATAAAGGTGTGGATACGGAAGGCTTCGGCCACCTTGAGGGCTTCATAGGCGGCATCAATGTCCTTGTCCACCGCACGGGAGAGGGCGGCAACCCGGCTGTTTTTGATATGTTGGGCAATGGTGCGAACTGACTCAAAATCGCCTGCCGAAGAAACAGGAAAGCCGACTTCCATCACATCCACCCCCAGGCGTTCAAGGGCCAGGGCGATTTGCAGTTTTTCTTTCACGGTCAAACTGGCCTTTAGGGACTGCTCGCCATCACGTAGGGTGGTATCAAAAATAATCACGTTGTTGCTCATAGGGATCCTCTCTTAATATAAATTCGACCTCTCAGCTTATTCCCTCCCCCGCTTGCGGGGAGGGTTAGGGAGGGGGATTGCAACGAAGTTGCAAGAAAACATTACATAGCAAGCGGGGCAAAAATCTCAAAATTTTGCAAAACCATACTTTGCCTGTCGGCAAATCCCCCACCCTAGCCCTCCCCGCAAGCGGGGGAGGGAATTGGAGAGTGGAGGCTTCAAATAAAAAAGCCCGCAAGGTGCGGGCAAATATGGATAGTCAATTTCTTTTCCTCACCACTTAACCACGCACCGAGGTACGCAAGGTCAGAAGCAGGAGGAGGGAAGAAATACGTGTTACCATTGTCTTGTGTGTGTTTGCATATGTTTTAATGTGGGAGCTATATTACCGCTTAAAAAAGCCCTGTCAATAGCATTTTATATTAAAAGCAAACGTTTAACTGGCCATTTCCCTTTTCACAAAAAGATTTTATTTTTCATAAAAACCCTTTTGCGAGATTTTATGCTAATTTATTTAATCCTTATGGCAAAAATCTGCCTCTTTTAGACAAAAGGCAGATGTTAATTTTTTGTGAAAATTTTTTATTTACTGACCGCTTGCTGCCAGGTATTTGACCATTCCTTAATCACTTCTGGACTTGGCTGGCTGAATTTCAGCGCTGGATAAGTCGGGAGGGTTTTAAAGAGCGGATCGGCCTGGCTGCTCACCACAGGCTTCATCACATTATTAAAGGAGATGATTTTTTGAGCTTCTGGGCTTTGTAGGAAGGTCAGGAACTGACGGGCCAATTCAGGCTGCTTGCTGGTTTTGGTGATGGCAGCCACTTCAATTTGTGCCAAATGGCCCTCTTCAAAGCTGGCGGCAACATAGTCCTGGCTTTGTTCGTGCCACTGATGGTAGAGCGGTGAGGTGCTGTAGCTTAGCACTAAATCCGATTCGCCCTTGAGAAAGGCCCCATAGGTTTCCGACCAGCCCTTGCCCACGGTAACGGTATGTTTTGCAAGTTTTTGCCAGGCCTGGGCCGCTTGTGAGCCATAGACTGTATTGACCCAATAGAGCAAGCCCCGGCCAACCGTGCTGGTGCGGGGGTCTTGGTAGATGACCTTCAGATCTTGGCGTTCAACCAGCTCTTTGAGGCTTTTTGGTGGGTTGGTTAGCTTGGTTTTATTGTAAATAAAGGCAAATTCTCCGTAGTCGTAGGGGTAGAAGGTCGGGTTGATCCAGGCTTCTGGCAGTTCGGCCTGGCTGCTTAGGCCATGCTCAACAAATAATCCTGATTTTTCCGCCTCGCCCATGGCGAAATTATCCAGGCCCAACATCACGTCCGCCTTGGTTTTCTTGCCCTCTAGGCGAATGCGGTTGAACATGGTAATCCCATCTTCAAAGGGCATAAATTTCAGATCGCACTTGCATTGGGCTTCAAAAAGCGGTTCAAGTTGCGGGGCTGGGCCGTATTTGGAGGTGAAGGAGTCGTAGGTGTAAACGGTTAAGGTGGGTTGGCTGGCAAATGCACTTGTGGCAAGAGCAAGGCTTGAAAGCACGAATAAAGAGCGTTTCATGGTGTGTTCCTTCTAAAGTAAAAAATGGGTGAGCTGTAGGGAGGGCATCCCTGCCCACCATTTCATATTCCTTTGAACGGTGGGCAGGGATGCCCACCCTACATCAATAATTTAGAAGGATTTAAAACAGAAAAAGCACTGTCTCAAATCCCTACGCTGATGCTAATCAGATCAGGTTCTATGGGTATTTCTCAGCTTGCGCACCCCATTGAGAACGCCACATTGTAAATAAAATGTAAACAAACCACAAGAAAATTTCCGCAACCGTTTGCTTTTCTGGCAAAAACCTTTATACTAGGCACCCGTTTGTTCAACGGGAAAATAAGATGAAACACGCTAAAGACACCAAATTTTCACAGCCAAGCCTTGCTATCCGAGGCTTGGCTATTTTTTTATTTTCCCCTTATTAAGATCTCGTTTGAGATCTTTTTTTTCGCCTACAAGCGGGCAGGATTTGATAAAAATTTGCAAATTTAGAGGAAAACCATGAGCCAGTTAATTCGCACCCTAAAAAGCCATATTCGTGATGAAGTGATTAAAAAAGGCGGTTGGGTCAATGCCCATGCCCACGCCGACCGGGCCTTTACCATGACGCCTGAAAAAATCACTATCTACCAAAATGCCAACCTGCAACAAAAGTGGGACTTGGTGGATGAGGTTAAGCGCCAATCCAGCGTGGACGACTACTACCGCCGCTTTAGCCAGGCCATTGAGCTGATGATTTCCCAAGGGGTGACGGCCTTTGGCACCTTTGTGGACATCGACCAAATTTGTGAAGATCGGGCCATTATTGCCGCCCACAAGGCCCGAGAGGTTTATAAGAGCGACATCATCCTCAAGTTCGCCAACCAAACCCTCAAGGGGGTGATTGAACCGACCGCCCGCAAGTGGTTTGATATTGGTTCGGAAATGGTGGATATGATTGGTGGCCTGCCCTATCGGGATGAATTGGACTACGGCAAGGGCCTGGAGGCCATGGATATTTTGATGGAGACGGCCAAGTCCCAGGGCAAGATGTTGCATGTTCACGTCGATCAGTTCAACACCCCAACCGAAAAAGAAACCGAGCAGCTTTGCGATAAGGCCATGGAGCACGGCATGCAGGGCCGAGTGGTCGGCATTCACGGCATTTCCATTGGCGCCCATTCCAAAGAATACCGTCAGATGCTTTATCAGAAAATGAAGGCCTGCGATATGATGATGATCGCCTGCCCTATGGCCTGGATCGACAGTAACCGCAAGGAAGATCTTATGCCCTTCCATAATGCCCTAACGCCTGCCGATGAGATGATCCCCCAGGGCATTACAGTGGCCATTGGCACGGACAATATCTGCGACTATATGGTACCGCTTTGCGAGGGCGATATGTGGCAGGAGTTGAGCCTACTCTCGGCAGGCTGCCGCTTTACCCACTTGGATGAGATGGTTAATATTGCCAGTACCAATGGGCGCAAGGTGCTGGGTTTGCTGTAATAACATAAAATAACAAGGGGGCTATTGATAATTCCCCCCTCAGCCCTTCGGGCAGCTCCCCCGCAAGCGGAGGGAGCGAAAGTTACACAAAATATTGATGGGAAACTTCCCTCCACCCGCTTGCGGGGGGAGGTGCCGAAGGCGGAGGGGGGGGATTTAACTAACTTTAATTAAATTATCAACAGCCCCTAGGGCGTGTCCTAGCTTATTTAAACCAAGTTCCCCACAATAGAACGAGTTTCTAGGCGAACTTCAGTCAATTTTACCCGTACAGCCTGGCCAATTTGGTAAGCCTTTTCGCCCTTGATATAGAGGGCGATTTCCTCTGGGCGGTAGTCCATTTCCTCCTTGTTGTCGTGGAGGGTGGAGAAAGGCACAAAGATGGACGCACCATTTTCAATCACTCGCACCCGTAGGCCACCACGGGAAACATCGGCAATTTCGCCCTCAAATTCCACATTCTGCTCCACTTTCGGGGCCAAATAGCGGGCATAGAGCCAGTCGGCAATATCCCTTTCCACCATACGGTTTTGCTTGCGAGCCTCTTGCAGGCGGGCCAAAATACTTTCCTCTACAGGCGGTGTAGCTTGCTGACGCAAACAGGCCTTAATCAGACGATGATTGACCATATCGCCATACTTACGAATCGGTGAAGTCCAGGTGGCATAGTGGCTAATGCCCAGGCCAAAGTGCGGGGCCACCGTGTTGCTAAAGAGGGCGAAGGTCAAATAACGGCGTAAACGTAGTTCCAAGAAGTTTTCAGGGAAATCCCGAATGTCCCGCTGCATTTGGCAGTAGCCATCTAGGGTTTGTAAGGCCTCTAGGCTGTAACGCTCTGCCAATTCGGCTCGGTTTTCATCGGTCGCTAGGGTATCCAGCAAGAAGGCTTGCACAGCTTCTAGGTTCTTAGGATCAAAGCCTGAATGGGTGTTAAAGACCCCTGTTTGGGCGTTTTTGTCCAAGAATTGGGCGGCACAGATATTGGCAATGATCATCGATTCTTCAATCATCTGGTTGGCAATGCGACGGTATTCCACGTGAATATCGGTCACTTCGCCATCTTCTGCTAGCTCAAAACTGTAATCGCCTTGTTCCTTAAAGACCAGGGCGTTTTTGCTACGCCAGTCAATTCGGGCCAGGGTGAATTGGTGGAGCCAGTCGATTTGTTGCTTGGTCTCCGCCTCCTCTGGTTGCCAGGCCTTTTCCTTGCCCTCTAGGTAGTCGGACACATTATCGTAGGCCAGTTTCGCCTTGGACTCGACCCAGGCAGAGGTGAAGCGAGTCTCGCCTACAATCTCCCCGCTTAAATCGGTTTCGATAAAGGCCACCAGGGCTGGGCGTTTGGCATTTGGCACAAGGGAACAGAGGTCGTCTGATAATTCCCGTGGCAGCATTGGGATATTAAAGCCTGGCAGGTAGTTGGTGAAACAACGCTGGCGGGCGGCCTGTTCAATCTTGGAATCCAGCGGAATATAGGCCGTTGGGTCGGCAATGGCTACCACCAGCTTCCAGCCTGTTTGCTGGCCCTTGGTCTCAAGTGGCTCGATATAAAGGGCATCGTCCATATCCTGGGTGCTTGGGCTGTCGATGGTGGTGAAGTAAAGACTGGTTAGGTCTTCACGTTCTAATTCATCGTGCAACTCATAGCTGGCCTCATTGGCCACGGGTTCACGGGGCTGCTCGTGGCGGGCCAGCGTAACCCACCAAGGAGCGAAGTTGTCGTCCTTGCTACAGATAAACTGGGTGATTTGGGCGAAGAAAAAGCGATCATCACGCAAAGGGTGGGTCTTGAGTTCAGCCACCACCCAGTCGCCCTCTTGCAGTTTTTCCGCCACCTTCTTCTGCTGGCTGGCTCCGATTGGTGCCTTGATGTTAGGGTGATCAACCACCACCTGCAACTTGCCCTCACGGCCGAATTTGACCCGTGCAATAAAGCGGGTCAGCATAGGCTCAATGAGGCTGTCCACTTCGGCTTGTTCCTTATCACCATCCTTGATCACAGCAGCCTTGATCTTATCGCCGTGCATCACCTTCTTCATTTCTTGAGGGGAATAAAGTAGCTCTTTTTCTCGCATTCTAAGAAGCCGTAGGCCTTGTCCGTGCCTTTGACCGTGCCTTCAACAAATTCCTTGCTGTCGTGCATTTGCTGTTTTAATTGGGCAAGTAGGGGGTTGTTTTGAAACATTAATTTTAATTCTCTATAAATAAAAATGCCCTGCCCTATAATTAGAGCAGGGATGGGAGGATATAAGCGGTATAAAAAGCCTTATTTTTTGCAAGGCCTGCACAAAGATTACTCTTCGCCCAACTCACCCATGGCTGTGATGCTAAAGCCTGCATCCACATGGACGATTTCACCGGTAATACCTGAGGCTAAATCAGAGCATAAGAAGGCGGCTGAGTTACCCACATCTTCAATGGTTACGGTACGTTTAAGAGCAGCTGTTTGTTCAAAGGCAGCTAGCATTTTCTTGAAGTTCTTAATACCAGAAGCTGCAAGCGTGCGGATTGGGCCGGCTGAAATGGCGTTTACACGAATGCCGTCTTTACCCAGGTCGGCTGCCATCACACGGGTGGCCGCTTCAAGGGAGGCCTTGGCCAAGCACATCACGTTGTAGTTTGGAATGGCACGCTCTGCCCCTAAGTAAGACAGGGTTAAGAGGGCCGCATTTGGATTTAAGAAGGGGCGAGCAGCCTGGGCCATGGCTACAAAGCTGTAGGCACTGATGTCGTGGGCAATGCGGTAGCCCTCACGGGTGGCGGCATTAACGTAGTCGCCGTCTAACTGATCGCCTGGAGCAAAGGCAATGGCGTGGACAAAGCCATCAAACTTATCCCAAGTTTTGCTAAGGTCTGCAAAGCAGGTTTGGATGCTTTCATCGGTGGCCACGTCTAATGGCAACACGATGTCTGAACCAAATTCCTTGGCGAAGTCTTCAACACGCGATTTTAATTTATCATTTAAGTAGGTAAAGGCCAGCTCTGCCCCCTGCTCTTTCATGGATTTGGCAATGCCGTAGGCAATAGAACGGTTGCTTGCAAGGCCTGTGACTAAAATACGTTTACCAGCTAAAAAGCCCATAGTGTTTTCCTCTTAATTTGATTTCTGCCCCAATGGCAAGTGGCAGGATTATAGCCAAATTTGGAGGGATTAGCAAAGCTGACCATTAAGCCACAAAACCCTGTAAAATTCTGGCGGTAAATTGCTTGCGTAAGTAAAAACCCAGGGGCAGGGACTGAACCTGCTCTCCCCTGTCGTTGATGGCTGCTGCTCTAGCCTGGCTATTCCTGCCCTTGGGGCGAAGCTGGAGGACTTCTCCCAATCTGGCATTAATTTGGTGAAGTTTGCCCAGCACGATGAGATCCATCAGTTCCTCCCAATCGGCCTTTAACAAAAGCTCCTCTTCTTCACTGGGCGACCATAAAATAGGCTGGCCGATCAGGCGTTGGCCTAGCGGGATAGCTCGCTCCCCCTGCACGGGTATCCACAAAACCCTTTGTAATTTATGCCGAACGTGGGACTGCTCCCAAACGAGTCCGTGATTATGGGTGAGCGGGGCCAGGCTGACAAAGGTGGTTTCAAGCGGCAGGCCTTGGCCATTGACTGGAATGGTTTTAAGCTCAATGCCCAAATGGGCAAAATCCTGCTCGGCCTTGGAACCTGCCTTAGCACCTAGGGCCGTTTCAATCAGCATACCGACCCAGCCCTTGTCTCGGCGCAGATCAGGCGGCACAGGAATATTGAGCTGGCCGGCAATTTCACCTAGGCTAAAACCTGCCAGCAACTGGGCTTGGGCCAAGAGCTGGCTTTCAGATAAGGAATGGTTGGCTAAGGGCATCATACAAGCGAATAATTTCTAAACCTAACTTAATTAAACTCATCTCCTAAGGTTGCCACCATCACGGCCTTGATGGTGTGCATGCGGTTTTCGGCTTCATCAAAAACGATGGAGGCTGCTGATTCAAAGACCTCATCGGTCACTTCCAGCCCTTGCATCCCGTATTTTTGGGCAATTTCCTTGCCCACCACCGTTTCATCATCGTGGAAGGCTGGGAGGCAGTGGAGGAATTTCACATGAGGGTTGCCTGTGAGCTTCATCAAATCAGCATTAACCTGATAAGGCCTCATCAGTTTAATCCGCTCATCCCAGGCTGATTCAGGTTCGCCCATGGAGACCCACACATCGGTATAGACAAAGTCCACATCCTTAACTCCCTCAGCCACATCTTCGGTGCAGGTAATTTTAGCACCGGTTTCCTGGGCAAGTTCCTTAACCTCATCCAGCAGGGCCTCTTCTGGGAAGAACTGTTTTGGCGCAACTAGGCGTAAGTCCAAGCCCATCAGGGCTGCTCCTTCCACAAAGGAATTGCCCATATTGTTGCGGGCATCGCCCAAATAGGCCAGTTTCATTTGGTTGAGGGGCTTGTCGCAATGTTCCATCATGGTCAGGAAATCAGCCAAAATTTGAGTTGGGTGGAATTCATCGGTTAAGCCATTCCAAACCGGCACACCAGCATGATCGGCCAGGGTTTGCACTAACTCCTGGCCAAAGCCCCGATATTGAATGCCATCGTACATTCTACCCAGCACACGGGCCGTGTCCTTCATGGATTCCTTATGGCCAATTTGCGATCCACTTGGGCCGATATAGGTCACATTAGCCCCCTGATCAAAGGCCGCCACCTCAAAGGCACAGCGGGTGCGGGTGGAAGTTTTCTCAAAAATCAGGGCGATATTCTTGCCCTGCATGGTTTTCTGTTCGGTCTTGTTTTTCTTATCTGCCTTTAACTTGGCTGATAGATCTAAGAGAGACTGGATTTCAGCAGGGGTAAAATCCATTAGGCGAAGGAAGTGGCGATGTTTTAAATTGGGTGTTGGCATAGGGAGATCCTCTTGGTTTGTTATTATGGCGAGATTATAGGCTAGTTTTTCGTTTTTTTTAAGCCTTGTTTGCCTCTGTCAAGCAGGAATTTTTGCTTTTGCGATCCTGATCGAGAAAATCGCTTTTCCTGCTTGTTCTTACTCTTTTTCGCATTAAAATCCTTTTATTGATTGAAAAATAGTTAAAAGGTAATTATTATTTTATATGTATTCATATAGATTTGAATGGGATAAAAATAAGGCGCTAAGCAATCTGAAAAAACATCAGATTAGCTTTGAAACAGCAACTCATGTCTTTAAAGATCCTAATATATTGCTTAAACAAGACCGTTTTGAACACGGAGAAGAACGTTGGCAAGCCATTGGAAATGTTGCAGGCCATCGTATATTGTTAGTTGCTCACACATATCGTTTCCAGCAAGGAACCGAAGTGATTCGGATTATTTCCGCCCGTAAAGCCAATGCCAAAGAGAAGAAAGAATATGACAATCGTTAGTTACACTTTAGAAACCTTACCACCGCCTAACCCTAAAGAGCTTCAGGCTATTGATGCCATGTCTGATGATGATATTGACTATTCAGACATTCCAGCCAATACGCCCGAGCAACTAGCCCAATTCTACCGCCCCATCAAAAAGCAGGTGACTGCCAAAATTGATGCTGACGTACTGGCCTGGTTAAAAAGCAAGGGCAAGGGCTACCAAACCCGGATGAATAACATTTTACGCCAAGCCATGTTGGAAGAACGCCAATTTGCCAGAGAATAGGCCCTAAACCTTGTGACAAGCCAGGTCTTGTGGTATCTTGCCCCTAATTTTTAGTCCTGCAAGCGAGCCAGTTTGGCCCATTTTTTGCAAACAGAGGCAACCCTATGTCAAAACACCTCACTGAACAACGTTTTATTGATTTCCCCATCCACGAAAATGTCCTGGCCGCTCTTGATAGCAAGGGCTTTGAGTTCTGTACCCCTATTCAGGCCTCTTCCCTGCCCTACACGCTGGCAGGCCAAGATATTGCAGGCCAGGCTCAAACAGGGACAGGCAAGACCATGGCCTTTTTGGTGGCCACCTTCCACCACCTGCTCAAGCAAGATTTAGACACCAAATCCAACCAGCCTCGTGCCCTCATTCTGGCTCCAACCCGTGAACTGGCGGTACAAATCGCCTCTGATGCGGAACTCTTAGTCAAACATTCTGGCCTCAAGATTGCCTTGGCCTATGGCGGCGATGGTTACGACAAGCAACTCAAGGCCATTGAACAGGGCGTGGATATTTTGGTCGGCACGACTGGCCGGGTGATTGATTATGTTAAGCAGGCTATTATTGATCTGAATAAGGTGCAGGTGGTGGTACTGGATGAGGCCGATCGGATGTTCGATCTGGGCTTTATCAAGGACATCCGCTACCTCATGCGTAAATGCCCTAAACCAAGCGAACGCCTGACCATGCTCTTCTCTGCCACCCTTTCTCACCGTGTGCGGGAGCTGGCCTTTGAAGATATGAACGATGCCCAATATATTGAAATTGAACCAGAGCAACGCACCGGCGAGCGGATTAAGGAAGAGCTCTTTTACCCCTCTAACAAGGACAAGATGGCCCTGCTCTTAACTCTTCTGGAAGAAGAATGGCCTGAACGTTGTATTGTCTTTGCCAACACCAAACAGAAATGTGAAGACGTTTGGGGCTTTTTGGCCGCCGATGGCCACCGTGTCGGCCTCTTAACCGGCGACATTCCTCAGAAAAAACGCCTAGCCCTGCTGGATAGCTTTACCAAGGGCGATTTAGATATTCTGGTCGCCACCGATGTAGCCGCCCGTGGCCTGCATATTCCACAAGTCACCCACGTTTTCAATTACGATCTGCCAGATGACCGTGAGGACTATGTTCACCGTATTGGCCGGACAGGCCGGGCCGGCGAAAGTGGTCACTCTATCAGCTTTGCCTGCGAACGCTATGCCATGAACCTGCCAGCCATTGAGGAATATATTGGCCACTCCATTCCAGTTAGCCAATATAACAGCGAGGCCTTACTGGATTTGCCAAGGCCTTATCGCCTGAAATCCAGCAGCAAGCCGAGCCGAGAGCGCCGCAGAAGATAGTCCAATCCACAAACAAAAATAGCGAGTTAAACTCGCTATTTTTAGGCATATAGGACAAAATAGTTGGTAAAAAGTGGCTTAAAGCCTTATAGTACAAGGCTTTAAGCCCTCTTTTTGAAATATGCACAAAAAACTGTCCTTTCTGCCAACATTCCCCGATCCAGAAGTATGGCAAACAAAATAATGTACAGCGTTACAAATGTCTTAGCTGTAATAAAACATTTACCTTTAAGAATAAATTAGATCCTGAAAAAATTTGGCTTGATTATTCATCTGGAAAACAAACACAAGTACAGTTAGCAGAAAAATATTCTTGCTCTTCTCGAACTATTCGAAGATATTTAGAGAAGCACCCTAAATCCTCCTTAAATAAACCTCAAAATACATACTTGAACTTAATTATTGATACAACATTCTTTCACCGAGATTTTGGTGTAATGGTGTTTATTGATAGCTCTACAAAAAAGGTGGTTTATCACCAAATAGTCAAAACAGAAAAAGATATCTATTACAAGAAGGCCATGAACCGTTTAAGGGAAAGAAATTATATTATTCAATCAGTTACCTGTGATGGGCGTAGAGGCCTCTTAAAAGATTTGTTCAATACACCAACACAGATGTGTCAGTTTCATCTTGTAGCAATCGTAATGAGGGCATTGAGAAAGAAACATCAATCACATGCAGGAAGAGAATTAAAAAGTATTATTAAGACGCTTAAAACCAGCTCTAAAAATGAATTTTATTTAAAAATATATGAATGGAAGAGAAAACACCAGGAGTTTTTAAGTGAACGGTCAGATAAACCAAATGAAAAAGGGAAATACCCTTATAAACATCGAAGTGTAAGAAGTGCTGCTGCGAGTATTAAGCGTTATTATGAATATATTTTTACTTATGAGAAATATCCTGAATTAAATATTGAAAAGACAACAAATAGGATTGAAGGTTTATTTAAGGAACTAAAAGACAAATTACGTCCGCACAGCGGTTTAACAAGAAAGCATAAGATCTTGTTTATACAGGACTTTTTGAACAAAAAGAGTTGGTAAGGATCTGTTAAAATAATCTTTACCAACTTTTTTGTCCTATAGAGGCATAAAGTGCAAAAAGACCAACTATTTTGTCCTATATGCCCAAAAACAACCCGCTTGCAGCAACAAGCGGGTTATTTTTACTCATATTCTTCAAGCCATTTCAGCAAAATTGCTTCTAAAATAGATTCATTTGAGCCTTCTGGGTTATCGTCAAACTCCTCCATTTCACAGATCCATTTGTGCATATCGGTGAAACGTACCGTTTTTGGGTCTAAATCTGGGTCACGATCATAGAGTGCCCAGGCGATTTCTTGTACATCTGTCCATTTCATTTTAGTGATCCTCTTTGGCGTGGTTGAGGCTGTATTTTGGAATTTCGACTACAATGTCTTCTGAGCCGATAATGCACTGGCAGCTCAAGCGGCTGTCAATCTCTAAGCCCCAAGCCTTGTCTAGCATATCTTCTTCTTGCTCGGTAGTTTCGTTCAGGGAATCGTAACCCTCACGAATAACAACGTGGCAGGTGGTACAGGCACAAGATTTGTGGCAGGAGTGCTCAATTTCAATGTCGTGATCGTGCAGGATATCAACCAGATTATCGCCTGTCTTGGCCTCGATCACATAGCCCTCAGGGCAAAGTTCTTCATGTGGTAATACAACAACTTTTGGCATTTTTGCTTCCTTCGTAATAAAAATATTGTTTTTTACTCCCTATCCTTCTTATGGTTTAGCTTATTAGTAGGGTGGGCATCCTTGCCCACCATTTTAAATACGCTTTTAATGGTGGGCAAGGATGCCCACCCTACATATCCCATAAGTGAATAAGAAAGTTTGATAAGATCATTTTTTCATAAAACAATCAATCTACCAAGCCTATTTAGGCTGTTAAATTGATAGTTAAATCTTTAGGCTTGTTCGACTTCACTGACCGACTTACCAGCCAAGGCCTTATGAATAGTCGCATTCATGCGGCGGGCGGCAAATTCTTGGGTAGCATTATCCAAATCTTTAATGCCTTGCATAATAGCCGTGCGATCATCTTGCTGCTTCAACTCCATCAGGTTTTGCAAGGCCTGCTCAATCTGGCGAAATTCAGCTTCAGTTAAGAGTTCAGCACCATCAGCTTGTAGGGCAGAAATCACGCTATCAATTACTCGACCGGCCTCTACCCGTTGTTCTGCTAACTGGCGAGCAGCCACATCAGATTGGGCGTTATCAAAAGAAGAGCGGATCATAGCGGTTACTTCTTCATCAGTTAGTCCATAAGACGGCTTAATCTGAATAGAGGCCTGGACCTTGGTGGATTTTTCCATGGCGGTAACACTAAGTAGGCCATCTGCATCCACCTGATAGGTAACACGGATATGGGCAGCCCCAGCCACCATAGGCGGAATGCCACGCAAGGTAAAACGCCCCAGCGATCGGCAGTCGTCCACCAACTCACGTTCGCCTTGTACAACGTGAACAGTCATGGCCGTTTGGCCGTCCTTAAAGGTGGTAAATTCTTGGGCACGGGCCACAGGAATGGTGGTGTTACGAGGGATGATTTTCTCCACCAAGCCGCCCATGGTTTCAATCCCCAGTGAAAGTGGTACAACATCCAAGAGAAGCATTTCGCTGTCTGGCTTATTGCCAACCAAGATATCCGCCTGAATGGCTGCACCAAGGGCAACCACCTTGTCAGGATCAATGGAAGTTAAAGGGTTTTGGCCGAAAAAGCTGCCTACCTGCTCTCGTACAAAAGGCACACGGGTTGAACCTCCCACCATCACCACTTCTCGCACCTCTTCGCTTTCCACACCTGCGTCCTTTAAGGCTCGGCGACAGGTGATCAGTGAACGTTTGACAAGCGGTTGAATTAGCTCATTAAATTGCAAACGGCTAATTTGTCCCTGCCAGCCCTGCCAGTCCACGTTAGTATTTTCCGCTTGGCTAAGGGCTTCTTTTAGGTTGCGGGCAAAGGTTAGCAATTCACGCTGCTGGTTGGCATTTTGAGGCTGTTTGCCTGATTGTTCCACAATCCAGTTGCCAAGCAAATGGTCAAAATCATCGCCACCTAAAGCGGTATCACCACCGGTGGCGAGCACTTCAAACACACCTTTAGACAAACGCAAAATCGAAATATCAAAGGTGCCACCACCCAAGTCGTAAACCGCAATCACGCCTTCTTGTCCGCTGTCTAAGCCATAAGCCACGGCAGCGGCAGTTGGCTCATTTAGTAAACGCAAGACATTAAGCCCGGCCAGACGAGCGGCATCCTTGGTGCTTTGGCGTTGGGCATCGTCAAAATAGGCGGGGACGGTAATCACCACGCCAGATAATTCGCCGGCCAAACGCTGCTCTGCAATTTGATTTAGACGGCTTAAAATATCCGCCGACACTTCCACAGGGCTTTTCTTGCCTTGCTGGGTTTCAATCAAGGGTAGGCCGTTTTCAGAGGCGGTAAACTGATAAGGAAGATCGTAGCGAGCCTGCACATCAGCCAGGCTTCTGCCAATTAAACGCTTAACTGAAATGACGGTATTTTGCGGATCTCGGCTTGCCTGCTCAAAGGCCTCCACACCCACGATTTTTTCCGCCTGCCCATAATGCACCACCGATGGCACAAGGCTGCGGTCTTGCTCGTCCTCTAAAATAGTCGCCTGCCCACTGCGAACTGCTGCCACAAGGGAGTTTGTCGTCCCCAAATCAATCCCCACCGCTAAACGATGTTGGTGAGGTGCGGCGGTTTGGCCAGGTTCTGCGATTTGTAATAGTGCCATATTATTTCTCTTTTTTATGGGTATAGCTTTCTTGCCATGACCACAGTAATTACTTCTAAAATATTCTCTGAAGGCTGGTGATAAACAATACGGTATTTCCCCTTGATTGGATACAATTCCCTTGTTCCTTTCACTTGACCTAATTTCCCCATTTTAGGGAAATGGCTTGCCAGCTCAACAATCTTCTCAAACTCTTCAAGATAGCGATAAGCACTTTCGGGACTTGCATATTCAGCTACTTGCTCGACAATCCATTCAATATCCGCTAAGGCTTCATCTGTCCAAACAATCTTCATTGAGAGGAAGCCTTACCTTGTTCAACACGTTCAATAACAGCTCTCGCCCTACTCATGACGGTTTCTGAGGAATGTACTCTACCCGCTCGACTATCTTCCAATCCTTTGGCTACTTTTTGCTCCAACCATTGTTCGTATTTTTTTTCCTGTAAAGCAACATAAGTATCAAAGATTGTTTCCCAGAGATCTTGCTGGGTCAGTCCTGTTTCTTCCATGATTTTATGGAATTGGTGAGAACGCTGTGAATTTAATTCTATTTGTGCCAACATCATTCACTCCTTATTTACAAAATTTTCAGATTTTTGCTCCGCTTGTAGAGGAAAACAAATCTGTTCCATCATTTGCTCAATATTATCCCATCGGCGAAAACCGCTTAATTCGCCTTGTTCTATATCATCGCGAAGCTGCTTCAGTTTATCACGCTCTTGAGACATATTAACTCACCGAATAAGCCACGCCGTACTTGTCTTTAACATTAAAGGTGGCTTCAAAGTGGCGTTCGATGGCAACCGCTTGTTTTGACCGATCATCCATTTTAGCCGCATGGCTTAATTCCGGCTCAAAGCGATAGACTTGGTTGCCGTCTAGGTTTTGGACATCTGCCTGCCAATTTTGCCAATAAAAGCCTTGGTAAAAGGCCATTAAGTCAGCATTTAAGGCCCAGCCTAGAAATTCAGAATAGCTTAAATTGAGATCCTGCCATTCTTCCTTTTGTGGCGAATAGTAGTAGATCTTGCCGACATTTGGGCCTAAGCCACCTGCATTAAGGCCGAAATAGCCACCTAAGACATCATCGGCTACCAATAAATAAGAGGGCTGTTCGCCTGACTCTTGGAAGGTTTTGCCGAAGTTCCACTCCAGCAAGCCACGGTTGAGTTTGGGGCTGCCTGAGCCTAAAATCCGTAACCAACCGTGGTTGATTAAGATGCCACCTGTTTCATAAATCACCGCCCCCATGGGTGAACGGACGCTGATTTGCAGGCTAAAGAGATCCTTGCCAGCCACCTTTTTATCGGCTGATAAGATTTCAAAATGATTACGGGTTTGCTTAAACCAGGTTTTTAGCACCGCCCAAGCAGATTGATCCGCTTGGGTTAGTTGTTCGATTGTTTGCATTTAATCCTCTTTCTATAATTGACAATACAGATTTTATCTCAACATATAGAAATTTTATCTGTTTCCTACTTTAATAAAATATTTCTCAAAATAAAAATAAGAAACATAACTTACTAACAGTGTTAAAAGCATTGCAATTCCAAAATAAACTGGATAAGGTATAGACAACAATCCAGCTATTTTCTTTACAAAATTAAAAACCACTGGATGAATAAGATATACTCCATAGCTAATTTCCCCCAATAGTTTTAGCCCTTTCTTTAAAAAATCTGGTAAAAATAAATCGTATCTAAGAAAAACATAAACAAATAATATAGACATTGCTGTATATACTAGTCTTGTCATGCCTGTTACTAATTCCGTAATACTTCCGCTTACAGGGTGGAAGATAAAAACTGAAATCAAAAAAATATAGATTAAAATATTAGCTATTCTATTCTGTTCTGTTCTGTTCTGTTCTGTTCTGTTCTGTTCTGTTCTGTTCTTAACAATACAACCTAACATTACTCCACTGGCAAATAAAAACAACTGATTAAGTGGATTTATATAGACACGCCACCAACCATTATTAGCATTAGGAATTAAAACAAAAGCAAAGTAACAATATATAAGAAAACAAACTCCCATTAATAAAAAAAACAATTTATTATTTTTGCTTAAACTTAGCATCATGATAGGAAAGAAAAGATAAAAAAATAATTCATTCCCTATAGACCAACCACCCGTCAATATATAGTTATCATACGCAAAAACAGAAAACAAACCTGATATATTCAAGAGCAAGCTTAAATAACTGGACTCAGCACTATAAGTTACAATAAATACAAACAACGTCAATATTGAAAATAATGGCAATATCCTGAAAATTCTCTTTTTAAAAAAACTTAATATCTTTTAATTTCGAAAAATTATATTTTTGATACACATAATATAAAGTAAATCCACTTAATATATAAAATATTGACACTCCATAAATTGCCACTTTAGTAATAAATAAATCTGCTCCAAATACAGATACATCATTACTATTAAATAGTAAATAATGATATATCATAATTAAGAAGGCACAAATTCCTCTCAAATAATCGAGACCTTCTATTCTAACTCTAGACATGCTTTGCATATTAACCCTCAAAAATCTTATCTTCCACCCGCTCAATCTCCACCATCAGCTTTTTCACAAAGCGGAGTTTGTCGCATAAGCCGTCCGCTTCTTGCCAATCTTGGTTATTGAGAGAAAGAGTAAGTTCTGCAATCATCTGCTTCTGCTCGGCCTTGATTTGCTGGGTAAAATCCTCAAGAGCGGCTTCATCTTGGCTATTTTCAATGCCGTTCAAGGCCTCTCGCCATTCCAGTTGCTGCATTAAAAAAGCCACATCACGGTTGCTTTTTTGTTCGGGATCGTGGGTTAGGCCGGTGTTAAGAGCGATGATGGTTTCTGCACGCAAAATGGGGTCTTTGAGGATCTTTTGAGCATCATTAACTTCAGTGGATTTTTGCATGGCAATTCGCTGATCTTGGGCCGAATGCGAGGCAAAGTTATCTGGGTGAAGCGATTTCTGTAATGCAAGATAACGCTCGGAAAGCACCGCTTGATCGATTTCAAAGGCGACAGGCAGGTCAAATAATTCAAATGGATTGCTCATACCGCCCCTTAAACGTGGAAACTTTCGCCACAACCGCAGGATTCTTTCACATTAGGGTTGCTGTATTTAAAGCCCTCATTAAGGCCTTCTTTGACGAAATCGAGTTCAGTGCCTTCAAGGTAGGTCAGGCTTTTAGGATCAACAATGATTTTTACGCCATGTTGCTCAAATACTTGGTCTTCTTCATTTAGCACATCGACAAATTCCAGCACATAGGCAAGCCCCGAACAACCCGAGGTTTTAACCCCAAGACGTAATCCAATGCCCTTGCCACGGTTATCTAAAAAGGTTTTGACGCGAGAAGCGGCAGCTTCTGTTAAGGTAATGCCCATTTTTTGTCCTTATTTGTCGCTAAAATGTAAATGGGTAAAAGACTTTACCCACCGTTGAGAAATGCCAAAGGGCGAATCATCTTCGCCCTAATTTTTAAGCACCTTGTTTGGCTTTATAGTCAGCAATCGCTGCCTTGATGGCATCTTCTGCCAAGAGTGAGCAGTGCACTTTTACAGGTGGTAGCTCAAGCTCTTCGGCGATGTCGCTGTTTTTAATGGCCGCTGCTTCATCTAAAGATTTGCCCTTAACCCATTCAGTGATTAAAGAGCTTGAAGCAATGGCTGAACCACAGCCGTAGGTTTTGAATTTGGCGTCTTCAATAATGCCACTGCCGTTTACCTTGATTTGCAGTTGCATGACGTCACCACAAGCTGGTGCGCCGACCATGCCGGTTCCTACTGCGGCATCTTTCTTATCTAAGGTGCCTACGTTACGTGGGTTTTCGTAGTGATCAATTACTTTATCGCTGTATGCCATTTTGTGTTCCTTCTGGTTGGAAAATTTGGTTTAAGTTTATCCCCCTCCCCCGCTTGCGGGGGAGGGTTGGGGTGGGGGATTGAGCGAAGCTCAAGATACAAGCGGCTCAAAAATAACAAGATTTTGCAAATCTACTTGTCTTTATATCGCTTGTTGCCTATCGGCAATCCCCCTCCCTAGCCCTCCCCCGTAAACGGGGGAGGGGATTTTTTTAGTTTAGATTAGTGCTCTGCCCACTCAATGGTGCTAAGGTCGATACCTTCTTTGAACATATCCCAAAGTGGAGAAAGTTCACGCAGTTTAACCACCGCTTTTTTCACGATGTCGATGGTATAGTCGATCTCTTCTTCGGTTGTCCAACGGCCAACAGTGAAGCGAATGGAGCTATGTGCCAATTCATCATCACGGCCTAGGGCACGTAAAACGTAAGACGGCTCAAGGCTGGCGGAAGTACAGGCTGAACCTGAAGAAACGGCGATGTCTTTAAGGGACATCATCATGGACTCACCCTCAACAAAGTTGAAACTGATGTTGAGGTTGCTGCCCACACGGTGTTCCATTGAACCGTTGATGTAAACCTCTTCCATATCGGCAAAGCCTGCAAGCAAGCGGTCACGTAGGGCGGTTAAACGCACCATTTCGTCTGCCATTTCTTCTTTAGCAATGCGATAGGCTTCGCCCATACCCACGATTTGGTGAACAGGTAGAGTACCAGAACGCATACCACGCTCGTGGCCACCGCCGTGAATAATGGCTTCTAAACGCACACGCGGACGGCGGCAAACGTATAAACCGCCGATCCCTTTCGGCCCGTAAAGTTTGTGACTAGAGAAAGACATTAAGTCCACGTTAAGTTCAGCCACGTTTACTGGCACTTTACCGACGGATTGGGTGGCATCGACGTGGAAAATGATTTTTTTCTCACGGCAGATTTTACCGATAGCCGCAATGTCTTGAATCACACCGATTTCGTTATTGACGTGCATAATAGACACTAAAATGGTGTCTGGGCGAATAGCAGCCTTGAATTTTTCAAGATCTAGCAAACCGGTATCTTCTGGTTCTAAGTAGGTTACTTCAAAGCCTTCACGCTCTAATTGGCGGCAGGTGTCAAGCACGGCCTTGTGTTCGGTTTTGCAGGTAATGATGTGCTTGCCCTTGGTTTGGTAGAAGTGAGCTGCACCTTTAATGGCAAGGTTGTCAGACTCGGTTGCCCCAGAAGTAAAAACGATTTCACGGGCATCCGCACCGATTAAATCTGCAATGTGGTTACGGGCCACATCTACCGCTTCTTCCGCTTCCCAGCCGAATTTGTGGGAACGAGAAGCTGGGTTGCCGAAGATGCCGTCTTTGGTCATATATTGCATCATTTTTTGTGCGACACGCTCATCCATCGGGGTGGTTGCGGCGTAGTCCAAATAAATTGGTAATTTCATTGTTACTCCTAAGGGTTAATGCTGATGATCGTGGCAATGGGATTTGACACAATCGTGATCTTTATGTTCTTGAACCAAGTCTGCCAGCGAAATTGTGTGCAAAAACTGCTCAATTTGCATTTCCAAACGCTCCCACAGGGTATGGGTTAAGCATTGTGCGTCTTTGCTACAATTCCCACTGCCCTTGCATTTGGTCACATCAATGCTTTCATTGACCGCCTCAATAATCATTCCCACACTGATTTCTTCAGGCGTCTTGCCCAGCTGGTAGCCACCGCCCGGCCCACGCACGCTGCTGACAATTCCCTCCCGCCGCAATTGGGCGAAGAGTTGTTCTAAATAAGACAGCGAAATGGCTTGGCGATCGGAAATATCCGCAAGGCTGACTGGCTCAGACTTACCATGCAAGGCAATATCTAAAATGGCAGTTACTGCGTAACGGCCTCTTGACGTTAATTTCATTGAGAAGCCTCATAAAAATGATTTAGCTCAAAACTAAAACGAGATGAATTTTGATATACCCAACTAATTTAGTCAAGTATAACCAACTTATTAAATTGAAAGGTTTTATAAATTAAATAGGGTTATTATAGGCTAAAGGCGGGGATTTTTCTATTTTTTGCTGCCCTTTTTAAAGCCTAAAAATTATCCTTTTGCTGCCGTAACCGAATAAAATCCGCCAAATTTTCTGCCCGTAGAAACGGATTAATCTGCTTTTCCAGGCCAATAGTGGTTGGCAGGCTAGGGCGGCCTTGGGCCCGCCAAATATCTACCTGCTCCTGATATTCTGCCAGGGTACAGCTAGGCGGCAGGACAGCTTGGGCGAATTTCAAATTGCTTTGGGTATATTCATGGGCAGGAAAAACCTGTACCCAGTCAGGCAGCTGCTTAAAGCGCTCTAAGGCCTCAAATTGCGCCTTATAATCCCCAGTAAAGACCCTGCCGCAACCGCCTGAAAAAAGGGCATCGCCGCAGAAAAGGTAGGTCTTATCCAACAAGTAGCTGATATGCCCTGCCGTATGGCCACCGCTGGCCAAGACTTCAAAGGTCAGCCCCCATCGTTCAAAGCACTCTTGAGGCTCAACTATCTGATTGGCAAAGGCCGCCGTTTCTGCAGGGCCGAAAACGGGCAGATGGGGATACTCTTCCAAGAGGGTTTGCACGCCCGCGGTGTGATCATCGTGATTGTGGGTTAGCAAACAAGCGGTTAATTTCAAACCCTTTTTTGCAAGAAAATCCCGCACAGGCTGGGCCTGGCCTGGGTCAATAACCAGGGCTTCTTGGTCTTTCTCAAGCAACCAAATATAGTTGTCACTTAGGGCGGGGATGGGGGTGATTTTTAGCATATCCTTCCTTACCTACTTTCCAAACTTGAAGATGGCGCCAGCCTCCAGGCTGGTGCCTTATATATCAATGGGTTATCAGCACCAGCGAGGACGCTGGCGCTATCCAAAAGCCTACTTCCCAAAGCCCTTCAGCCCCACCACATGCACATATTCCTGATTATTGGCGATCTTCCGCACCAATTTATAGGTTGTGCCCCGTTCTGGGCTGATGTTTTCTGGGGCGGCAATAAGTAGCTGCATATCCAACCGCTCGCAAAGTTCAAACAAGGTGTTAATAGAATTTGCGTCAAGTCGAGCCGCTTCATCAAGGAAGAGCAGGCGGCAAGGCAAAATATCCTTGGCACGCAGGCGGCGGGATTCTTCTTCCCAGCTCTGCACCACCATTAAGAGAATGGACATACCTGTACCGATGGCTTCACCGGTGGAAAGAGCACTACTTTCTGCCCGCATCCAGCCGTCTGCCCCACGGTAGGTTTCGACTTCCAGCTCTAAGTAATTGCGGTAGTCCAGCAACTCTTCGCCAATGGTTTGTGGCGTACGTTGGCCCAGCTCGATATGCGGATTAACGCGTTTGTAGAGCATGGCCAAGGCTTCTGAGAAGCCCAGTTTTTCGCTCTCAAACAGATCCTTGTGCTGCTCCCGTTCGCTAGAAAGTGCGTTCAACAAGATAGCGTGGGTGTCACGAATATTGACCACCAAACGCACGCCCTTGACCTGGCCGAAGCTGATATTCTGCAAGCCTTGGTTGAGTTGCAGAATGCGGTTTTGCTCCCGCTGAATGGTTTTGCGTAAGATATTGGCGACACTTTCGCTGCTAATCGCCAGTTTTTTCTCACGGCTGGTCAGCTCGCTGGTGAGGCGGGAAAGCTCAATTTCCATCTGTTCGATGGCATCAATTGGGTCGTCCGTTTTGATAATATCTTGGCGAATCCGCTCACGCAGGTGCTGATAAACCGCAATAAAGAAGGCCACCTTGTTTTCAGGCTTGCGGCTGTCTTCGGAAGCTCTCAGGCTGTCACGCAGGTATTCGTTGTCGGCTACCGCTGTACGTAATGCCCCTAAAGCCTTATCGGAAATAGAACGCAGCTCTTCGGCAGTTTGGTAGGCCAGTTCACGGCGGTTGAGGCGTTTTTCCACATCGCTATTGCGAGAAAGTTTAAGCACCATACACCAGCTGACTTTTGCCTGTACCACCAACTCACGCTGGGTGTGGTAGTCCCGCTCTGCCTTGCGTTGGGCCTTGGTCAGGTTGTCCATTTCGGCCTCAATCACCGCTAATTGTTTTTCAATGTAATTGCGGCGAGAACGTTGCTGGCTCAGGCGTTGTTGTAGGTCGTCCCGTTTGGCTCGGGCAATCACTTCCACTTCGACATCGCCTCGCACACCCAACTCATCAATTTCACGCAGGAACTCTTGCAGGGTTTGCTGTTTGCTGTCGAAAGAAGCCTTGAGGCCGGTTAAAACGCTTTCGTATTGGGAAAGCTGGGCTTGGGCAGTGCGTAGCTGGTTACGCGCCTGTTCCCGCTCACGTTGGGCGGCTTCTAGGCGTTGGCGGAGCTGGTCGGTCAGGCTTGAGCCCTCTGCCCCTACGGTTTCTTGGTAGGAGAAATGCAGGCGGCGGCCAATTACATCAGCCAGGCTAAAGACCTTCTGATTTGCAAGTTTTTGCTCATTTTTGACCCGCTTGTAGTCGGCTTCCAGCTGTTCAAACTGGGCAGGATCGCTTTGCAGGGCAACTGCAATCGGCTCAAGTTGGGCTAGATAGAAACCAAATTGGCGGATAAAGATCTCGTCCTCTTGGGCTTCCTCTAAATCGGCACGGGCGTATTCCACTCGCTCGCTCAGGGTTTCATCGCTTAGAAGATTGAGCTGTGGCAGAACCTTGTTGAGCATTTGAATCAGGGCTTTTGCCTTGTCTAACTGGCTCCGCAGGTGTTGCTCGGTCTGGCTGGCCTGGTTGAGTTCTCGCTCAATTTCCGCTCGTTGAGCCTGAATTTCTTGCATAGCCTCTTCAGGATTTGGCTGGAAGGCCAGGCTTAAGTGCGTGCCGATAAACTGGCTCAAGTGCTGATGTAAACGCTGGCATTTTTGCACTTCAAAGGCAGCTTCGGCGTGTTTTTGGCTGGTTTCTTCTAGTTCGGCTTTCAGCTCTTCCAAACGCTTTTCACGGGCGGCACGGCCAAAGAGAGGCACTTGTGGGAACTTGGAATAACGCCACTGGCGGTTGGAAATCTGTACCACCACGCCTTCACCCAATTCATCAGCCTCAAAAACGGCGTCATCAAAGGCGTTCGGGTCACCTTCGATCAAGTAAAGATCGTCTGGACAGTCGTCTAGCTGTTCTAATTGGGCCTTAACCGCATTCAGATCCCGCACCACAATGGCATGGCGGGCTTCGCCGTAAAGGGCGGAGAAATAAGGTGCATCTTCAATCGACACATCTTCATAAAGTTCCGATAAGAGCACGCCGCCAAAACGTTCGGCAAGCTGGTTGAGGCGTGGATCTTCCGAACCGTCTGGCTGACTGAGGCGGGAAATTTGCCCTTCAAGTGCCTGCTCGTGGCGATCCAATTCGTCCCGCTTGAGGGTGGCTTCCCGCTCACGGTTGAGGGTGTTTTGCATAAAGCTCATCACCGACTGGCTTGCCTCGAAATTCTCACCACATTGTTCTTGCAGGCGAACCAAGGCAGATTGGGCGGTATGCCAAGCTGGAGCGGTTTGAGCCAAACGCTGGTAATCTTGGTTGAGCTGTTCCCGCTGCTGGCGTTGGGCAGAGCGGCTTTCGACAAACTCGCCCAATTCGCCCTCTAAATCCTCTAACCGTGCCTGTTGCTCTTCAAAATAGGCCTCTAAATCTTCTGCGGTGGCCAGTTCGGTTTGTGCTTTTTGGTTAAATTCCCGTAGTAAACGCTCGGCATTTTGTTGTTGGGCAAGTCGCTGTTCTAATTCGTTGAGTTTATGGCGAAGGGCTACCGCTTGTTGGGCTTGAGCCTTTTGGCGAGGATAGTTGGCCATCAGCTCTTTTGCCTCGTCCCAGGCCTGCAAGCGGTCGGTATCGCCGATAATTTTGCAAACCAACTCATAAGCCTTGTCGAACTGGGTCTTGGCCATTTCAGACACCGACAAACGCTGTTCCAACTCAAACACTTGGTCGGTCAGTTCTTCGGCTTGGGCGGCAAATTCGCTGTGGTAGTCCTCAATATTGTGTAAATCTAAATTCGGCAAACCGCAAAGCTGCTTGGCTTTCTCTAAAGCATTAACCGCCTGTTGATATTGCAAAGCTCGAGTTTGTTGTGCATCCAGTGCCTGTTGGTAATCGGCCAACTGGGAACGTAAATCCTCTACCACTTCTTCGGCTTGGTCGGCTCGTTCTTGGGCAGACTCCGCCTGCTCATGGATTTCTTCTAGGGCAACATTCTGCTCTTCGATTTTTTCCGCCAGTTCGTCCACTTCATCTTGGTAGCGTTCGATTTTTTCCTGATGGCGTAGGGCATTTGTGACCAAATTGAGATGGTCGTTGGCACTGTTGAGCTCTGCTTCTAAACCGCTTTCCGCCTCGCCCAATTCATGGGCTTCACGGCTAAATTCGATTAAGCGTTGCTGTTCTAATTCCAGATGGGATTTTGCTTGATACCAAGCTCGGCGTTGCTCAAGAGCCGCCTGCACATTGCCGCGACGTTCATTGGCGTGCCGCATATAGTCGGCGGACACATAATTGGTTGATTCGGTGATGAGTTTTTTGAACATATCCCGATCAGACTGGGTCAGCTTAATGGCCTCCAGGGTCATACGGTTCTCACGCAGTGCCGACTCCATATCTTGAAAGGCCTGGCGAACGCCCGTATTTTCTGGCAGGAGGTATTCACGCAGGGAGCGGGTAATCGCCCCTGAAATCCCCCCGTAAAGGGAGGCTTCAATCAGTTTGTAGAACTTGCTACGGTCGGAGGCTGAACGCAGGCGTTTTGGGATCACACCCAAATCGAACAAGAAGCTGTGGTAGTCGGTAATGGAATGGTATTGCTTGAAGATCACTTCTGTGCCGTCAAACTGATCCTTGAGATCGCTCAAGGCCAGCACACGGGCGTTACGCTCGCCCACCTGTTCGGTAAGAATGCTGATAATGCTTTGATTGGCTTCAATATTTTGCAAAGAGAAGGGGCGAATATCGACCTTTTTATCCCGCCCTGCAATCTGTTGCAGGCGAACCCCGGCAATAATCCGCTGGCCACGGGAGTTTTCGCTTTCCAGCACTGCATAACAGATCCCGGCTTTTAACTTACCGTACAAGCCCTTGTCCCGAGAGCTAGAGGTTGAACCTGCCTCGGTGGTATTACGGAAGTTAAGCAAGGTTAAATCAGGAATGAGGGAGGTGACAAAACCTGCCATGGTGGTGGACTTCCCTGCCCCATTACCGCCTGAAAGGGTGGTGACCAGCTGGTCTAAATCAAAGGTACGAGCAAAAAAGCCGTTCCAGTTAATCAGGGTTAAGGAGCGGAATTTCCCCCGCACAATGTCAGGGCGGGCAAGCGGGGCGGGTTGGGGAATAGTTTGCAAAATTTCGTTTTCCATTATCAGTTCTCGTAAGGGTCTGCGATTGTTAACCTGTCTATTATAAGGAGGAAGGGAAAAAATGCTAGAAAAGGATTTACTAAATTGGCCGTTTTTGCCAAAATCAAGCCACCCTACCCCTTAAATTAGGCTTCCCTATGTTTTTAGACTCCCTGCTCTTTAGTGCCAATGTTACCCTTCCCACCATTCTTATGCTTCTCTTGGGCATTTATCTTAGGCGTAAAAAAATGCTGGACGACAGCTTCTGCGAAACGGGTTCCAAACTGGTTTTTAATATCGCTCTGCCAGCCTATCTCTTCTTGAGTATCGTAAATAATCCAGCTGACTATGGCAGCCAAATTCCCTTGGTACTGGCAGGGATCTTGGGGTCAATTTTGGTCTTTGTAATTAGCGAATGGCTGGCCGCCCGTTATATTGAGCAACGGGCGTATCGGGGGATTTTTGTGCAAGGGGTTTTTCGGGGGAATACGGGGATTTTGGGCCTGGCCCTATGTATCAACGCCTACGGCACAGCAGCCACGGCACCGGCTTCGGTTTATACCGCCTGCATTACCCTCTTTTTCAACGTGCTGGGCGTGCTGACCCTTAGCCGATCTCTTAGTGATAAAAAAATGAGCTGGGCCAATGTCTTGAAATCCTTGGCCAAAAACCCGCTGATTATTTCGATTTCCTTGGGGATTTTGGTTTCAAAGCTCGGCCTTGAATTGCCAACGCCTTTGCTGAAAACAGGTGATTATTTGGGCAAAGTTGCTCTGCCCTTAGCCCTGATTTGCACCGGGGCCAGTTTAAACTTCAAGATGCTGAAAAAACTGGACAAGGACAATGCCAGCTCCTCTGTGGTTATCTGGGCCAGCCTAGGGCGGCTTTTGATTGTGCCCTTGCTCATGGTTATCTTGGGCAAGTTCGTCTTTGATCTCAACACCATTGCCCTGGGCATTCTCTTTTTAATGGCCTCCACCCCAGTGGCGGCAGTTAGTTATCCTATGGTGCGGAGCTTTGGCGGAGATGCCACGGCGGCAGCCAATTTGATTGGCGTTACCACCCTAGGAGCCATGTTTACCTCCAGCCTGGGGATTGTGATTTTACGCTCTATGGGTTGGATGTAAGCGGTTTAAAATCTGCATTTTTTTGCAAAGAAAAAAGCCAATCTCCTTATGAAATTGGCTTTTCCTTTATTCAAACAACTTAGGCTGCTTTAGGCTTAATAGCCGCATAAATCACACCGGTAATCAAGGAACCGACTGCAATGGCACCTAGGTACATAAGCGGTTGTGAAACAAACGGAATCACGAACAAGCCGCCGTGTGGGGCATTAAGTGTAATACCTAAACCAGCTGAAATGGCACCGGCAGTTGCGCCACCGATAATGCTGGAGACAATCACCCGCACAGGGTCGGCCGCCACGAATGGTAAGGCCCCTTCAGAAATAAAGCAAAGGCCTAGGATAAAGGCTGTGTTGCCGCCGTTGCGTTGGTTGACCGTGAACTTGTTGCGGGCAATCCAGGTGGCAATGGCCATTCCGATTGGTGGCACCATACCGCCGGCCATGGCTGCTGCCATTGGTAGGGTGGCATCAGAGGCAATCATACCGACAGAGAAGGTATAGGCTGCCTTGTTGACCGGGCCGCCCATGTCCACACACATCATACCACCTAAGATGACACCCAGTAAGACAGCGTTAGTGCCGCTGATGGACTGCAACCAGCTGGAAAGAACCTGCATAATGGCTGCAACCGGTGGGTTGATAAGGTAGACCATAGCCAAACCAACAATAGCCGTGCCTAAAAGAGGCAGAATGAGGATTGGCTTAAGTGAGGTAAAGCTGGCTGGCAGTTTAATGGCATCGTTGAGGAACTTGACCACATAACCAGCTAGGAAACCTGCAATAATCCCGCCTAGGATACCTGCCCCGGCACTGGTTGCCAACATACCGCCGGTTAGACCAACCGCCAAACCTGGACGGTCTGCAATGGAGAAGGCCACATAACCAGCAAAGACCGCAATCATGAGATGGAAGGCTGCCCCACCACCGATGTCCATGAGGGCTTTTGGCAGACCGCCTGCGATGTTTGGATCTTCAAAGGCCTTGATGCCGAACATAAAGGAAATGGCAATCAGCAAACCACCGGCTACCACCAAAGGCAACATATGGGATACCCCGGTCATCAGGTGCTTATAAACGCCCTTCTTCTCGTCCGCAGATTCAGCACTGTCGGCCTTGGCTGCACTGGCTTCGCCATTATAAATCTTGGCTTCCTTAAAGGCCTTGTCGAATTCCTGGGCAGTTTTCTTAAGAGCTAGACCAGTTGAGGTGCGGTACATAGGCTTGCCCTTGAACTTGTCTAAAGGCACATCAATATCGGCCGCCACAAAGACCAAATCGGCCGCTGCCACTTCTTCAGCCGAAATCGGATTACCTGCCCCAACCTGGCCACGGGTTTCCACTTTGACATTCCAGCCCTGGGCCTTGGCATAGTTCTCAATGGCTTCGGCCGACATAAAGGTATGGGCCACGCCTGTTGGGCAAGCGGTTACTGCTACGATATTTTTTACAGATGAGCCAGAAACAGCTGCTTGGGTTGCTGCTGCAAAAACTTGCGAATTTTTTACCGCTTGTTGCAGGCTGGCTTCTGGCGCATTAAAGGCCTGGTCTAGATCCAAGACAGCACCTTGCTTGCCTGCCGCCTGGGCCGGTACATTTTGATTGAATAAGACCACAAAGTCCGCCACTTCTGGGCGGGCTACAGTATGGCCTTGGGCCTTGGCAGCGGTTTCTAGCACTTGGTTCACGAGGAACTGGCGTGCCTTGCCGAGGGTTGATGGGTAAATAAAGGAGATATTCATTGGTTGTCCTTATGTTAGTTTTAAAATTTGGTTCTATACTCCCTCCCCCGCTTGCGGGGAAGGGTTGGGGTGGGGGCCTAATCTTCAATTTTTGACCACCCCATACGAGCCGTATGGGGTTTCTCAAACTAAGCCGTTCCACGGCTTGGAGCCACAGAGTGGCTCAACTAAATAACCTAGCACGGCTCGTGCTAGGTTTAGCTAGCTCCCCCCACCCTAGCCCTCCCCCGCAAGCAGGGGAGGGGATGATTTACAGAGCTGTAATTTCGACCTTCTCAAAAATCGCTTCAAGCCCTACTCTATCACTCACCCCCACATTACTCTGCCCCACTGCCATAGCAGAAGTAGCACTTGCAAATTTAAGGGTTTGGGCCTTGTCCCAGCCTTGGGCGAAGCCGTAGATAAGGCCTGCGACCATGGAATCGCCTGCCCCTACGGTAGAAACCACATTTTCACAACGTGGTGGCTGGGCCTGGAGGACGCCTTCATCATTGATCCAGATAGAACCCTTCTCACCCATAGAGATGATCACATTGTCGATCCCCTCTTGGCGGAGTGCTTGAGCAGCTTCAATCACGGCTTCAAGGCTGTCTAGCGAACGGCCAGCCCAGACTTCTAGCTCACGGCGGTTAGGTTTAACCAGCCAAGGGTTGGCTTTAAGGCCATAGGTAAGGGCGGCATTGCTGCTGTCTAAGACCACCTTGAGGCCTTGCGAACGGAGGGATTTGAGCCAATCGGCAAAGGCTTCTGGGCTGACACCACGAGGCAGGGAACCACAAACTGCGACTAAGTCGAAATCTTCCGCCCAGCCTTGGGATTGAGCAGTGAAATCCGCCCAGTCTTGGGCACTGACTTCAAAGCCCATAAAGTTGAGATCGGTCACATCAGCTTCGGTTTCGGTGATCTTGACGTTAATCCGGGTCTTGCCGGCCACTCTTTGGAAGCGGTCGTCAAAGCCATTGGCCTGGAAGGACTGGACGAAATCGCCCTGGTTGTCCTGGCCTAGGAAGCCGGTCACGCTGAGTTTGGTGCCTAAATCGGCCAAGACCTTGGCCACGTTAATCCCCTTTCCGGCCGGATAGAGGCCTAGGGTTTCCACCGTATTGACCTCACCCACCTCAATTCGGCTGAGACGGCCGACCAGGTCAAAGGCTGGGTTGAGGGTCACGGTGGCAATGCGTAATGTTTGTGCCATCTTATTCTCCCAAACCTGCTTCAATAGCTGCCCCAATGCCATCTAGGGCCTTTTGGGCTTCCTCACCGCTGGCAACAAAACGCAGGCGGTGGCCCTTTTGTACGCCAAGGGCGACGATCTTCATCAGGCTCTTGGCACTGACTGGCTGGGTATCACGATCGAGGTTCTGCACCGTAATGGTGGCCTGATATTTCTTAACCTCATTAACCAAGACTGCACTTGGGCGGGCGTGAAGGCCGTGTTCGTTTTTGATGGTAAAGGTGGCTTCCAATTCACCTGCACTTGCAGAATTTTCCACTTTTTCAGCCGCTTGTTGCGGGGCTACTGCCGCTTGGGCAACGACCTCAATGCTGTCTGGCACGGCCACTTCGCTGCTCACGCTTTCACCGAGTCCTGCTGCAAAGGCTTGGCCCAGGGCTTCCATGGCCTCTTTGGCATCCTCACCCTCGGCGACAAAACGCAGGCGGTGGTTGTGGGTGGCACCCAGGGCTACAACCCGCATGGTGCTCTTGGCATTGGCTGGGGCAGCAGGACGATCCAGGTTTTCAACCGTGACCTTGGCCGCAAAAGGCTTGAGGGTTTGAACTAAAACCGCACATGGACGTGCGTGAAGGCCGTGTTCGTTACGCACAGTAAAGGTGCCGACAACCTGACAAGCGGTTGGATTTTCAGGATTTTCTGCAACTTGGGCAGGTTTGGATTCACAACCGCAGTTGCAAGCCTCACCACAAAGGAGGGCTAGAACCTGTTCAGCAGAAGCCGCGGCCAGGGCTTGGCGGGTTTGGGTATCAAGCAGGCGGCCTAGATGGGCTTGTAGGCTGTCGTCCACGGCTGCAACCGTAATCAGGGTTTGACCATCTTTGGAACGGGCCAGGGCTAGGCCATTGGCCAGGTTGCCAGAGGCAGCATCATTCACAAAAACCTTGTCGCCCAAGTTCAAAGCTGAACCGGCCAAGGCTTGGCTGATAAAGGCCTGATTGACATAGCCGGCTTCTTGTAATTTGCCAGCGTTAATGGCGGTTAGGGTAATGAGACTGGAGCTGTCCACATCTAGGCTAACCAAGTCTTTAGCCACCACAGACAGGGCCTTCTTGCCACTTAAGATGGCAGCAAATTCTTCCACATCCTGGGTCTTGGCCAGCTTATCAGCCGCTTCTTCATCACTTAAGACCGTGGTTAATTGGCGGAGCAGGGTTAGGTGTTCGTCAGACTTGGCCGCAATCCCAATCACCACATAGGCGGTGTTGCCCTCGCCCCACTCTACCCCTTGTGGGAACTGGTAGATCTGCACGCCGGTTTCCTGCACCAGATCACGGGTGTCTAAGGTGCCGTGGGGAATGGCAATCCCATTGCCTAAAAAGGTGGAGGTTTGGGTTTCACGGGCCAGCATGCCGGCCTCGTAGCCAGCTGCTACGTTACCGTTAGCCACCAGGCCAGCAGCCACCAATTTAATGGCCTCTTCCTTGTTGGAAGCTGAACCATTTAGCTGGATGTTTTTTGCTGATAAATTAAGCATTGATACTCCTTGAGAGGTCAAAAAATAAAACGAGTGAATTGTACTCCTTTTTTTGCTAAAACGGTGCAGTTGTGTAAAAAAAGTTTGAAATTTACACAAGCTCTAGGCCTAAGCAGCAGCCTACAAAAAACCTTTGATCTACCTCACAAAAGAAAAAAAATCTCCTTGAATTGTAAAGTTTTGTCTGTTAGATTGCCCTGCAATTATCTTCTTCCTTTTATTGACAAGGAGTTCCACTATGCAAGCATCCTCCGCCCAGCACGCCTCTTCATTCATTCAGCAAATCTCCACTGGCCGCTGTGCCGACCCATTTGGCTTTTTAGGTCTCCACCCTGGCCAAGACAAGGGCCTGGTGATCCGCACCTTCCAGCCTGATGCCCTTGAAGTAAAGGTGATTGATATCAAGGGCAAGAAACTGGCCACTATGCAGCAGGTTGATGAGCGGGGCTTCTTCCAGGCGGAATTTGTTCGCAGAAAAAACCCTTTTGCCTACCGCTTGTTGGTGACCTATGCCGATGGCTCGGTGCTGGATGTGGAAGATCCTTATCGCTTTAAATCGCATTTTTCAGACTTAGACAACTGGCTCTTGGCTGAAGGTACACAGCTTCGCCCTTATGAGAAATTAGGGGCCCATTTGGTCACCCAAGATGAGGTGGGCGGTGTGCATTTTAGCCTCTGGGCGCCTAATGCCCAGCGGGTATCAGTGGTGGGGGATTTCAACCAGTGGGACGGTCGCCGCCATGCCATGCGTTTCCACCCAGACAGCGGGGTTTGGGATATTTTTATTCCTAATGTGCCAAAAGGTGCCCTCTATAAATATGAACTTTTGGATCGCAACGGCCAGCTCCGCCTCAAATCCGACCCTTACGCCTTCTTCTCCCAGCTCCGCCCAGATACGGCCTCCATCGTCTCAGGCCTGCCGAGCATTGTAGAAGGCTCTGAGGCCCGCAAGTTAGCCAATGCCTTTGACCAACCCGTTTCCATTTATGAAGTCCATCTCGGCTCTTGGCGGCGTAAACCTGAAGATAATCAATGGCTTAACTATGATGAAATGGCTGATGAATTGATTCCTTATGTTAAGGAAATGGGCTTTACCCATATCGAACTTTTGCCTGTGTCAGAATTTCCTTTCGATGGCTCTTGGGGCTACCAGCCAACAGGGCTTTATTCTCCAACCAGCCGCTTTGGCTCGCCTGATGGCCTGCGTTCCTTGATCAGCAAGGCCCACAAGGCAGGTATTAACGTAATTTTAGACTGGGTGGTGGGCCACTTCCCAACCGATGCCCACGGCTTGAGCTACTTTGACGGCACTCACCTTTATGAGCATTCCGACCCCAAAGAAGGCTTCCACCAAGACTGGAATACGCTCATTTTTAACTACGGCAGACACGAGGTGCATAACTTCCTCTCTGGCAATGCCCTTTACTGGATTGAACGCTTCGGCATTGACGCTTTGCGGGTGGATGCAGTGGCTTCCATGATCTACCGTGACTACTCTCGCAAAGACGGCGAGTGGATCCCCAACCGCTACGGTGGCCGAGAAAACTTGGAAGCTATCGACTTCCTCAGCCGCACCAACACTATGTTGCATAAGGAATCCAGCGGGGCTTCTATTGCCGAAGAATCAACCTCCTTTGCAGGTGTAACTGACACTGAAAACGGCTTGGGCTTTGACTATAAGTGGAACATGGGCTGGATGAACGACACCCTACGCTATATGAAAACCGACCCAATCCACCGCAAATACCACCACAATTTGCTGACCTTCGGCATGGTTTATCAGTACAGCGAGAAATTCCTCCTGCCAATTTCCCACGATGAAGTGGTGCACGGCAAGGGCTCCATGTTGGAAAAAATGCCAGGCGACTGCTGGCAAAAATTCGCCAACCTGCGGGCCTACTACGGCTATATGTGGGGCTATCCGGGCAAGAAACTCCTCTTTATGGGTTGCGAATTCGCCCAAGGGCGGGAATGGAACTTCCAAGACAGCCTAGACTGGTTCTTGCTGGGCGAGGAAAACGGCGGCTGGCACAAGGGCATGCTCAACTGGGTGCGGGATCTCAACCACTTCTACCGCAGCCACCCGGCCCTTTACGAGCAAGACTACAACCCAGAGGGCTTTGAATGGCTGGTGGTGGACGATGCCGAACAATCTATCTTCGCCTTTGAACGCAAGGCCAAAGACGGCTCCAGCGTGATTGTGGTCAATAACTTCACCCCAATCCCACGCCACGATTACCGCTTTGGGGTCAATGAACAAGCCACCTATAAGGAAGTCCTCAACTCCGATGCCGCCCAATATATGGGCAGCAATGTGGGCAACTTTAACGATCTTCAAAGTGAAGAGATTGAATCCCACGGTAAGGCCCATTCCATTAGTTTGACCATTCCGCCTTTGGCGACCATTTACTTGGTTAAACAAGGCGTTGCCAAGAAGAAAACCATGAGAAAGGCGGCGGTTAAGAAAACGGCTGAAACAGCGGAAGCTAAGCCGAAAAAGACAGTTGCTAAAAAAGCGACCGCTAAGGCAGAAACGGCAGAGAAAAAAGCGACAGTGAGAAAGCCGAAAGTGACAAAGGTTAAAGAGACCAAGGAATAAATCACACGCTCGAAAAGCTCCCCTCTTTAGAAAAGAGGGGCAGGGGAGATTTGACAGCCGTGAAAGCGGAGAGAGGGGCTGATTAGACCAACGAATTTTCCTCCTCTGAAATATCCCTCTCTCTGATATTGCTTCTGCCAAATCTCCCCTAACCCCTCTTTGCTAAAGAGGGGGATCGGATCGAGGCAAGGACAAGTTTATCCAGCTAATCCATATATACAAAACCCAAGGATCCCTATGCAGTATCAATCAGGACGCCCTTTTCCATTAGGCAGCAAACTTACCACCTACAACAAAAAACAAGGGGTGAATTTTGCCATCTTTTCTGCAAATGCCACGGCAGTGGAGCTTTGCCTCTTTCTTGAGGGCAAGGAAATCCGCCTGCCTATGGTCTTGACCGATGATATTTGGCATTTATTTGTAGAAGGCCTAAAGGCTGAAACCCTGTATGGCTTTCGGGTTTATGGGCTGGTGGATGAGGCAGTCGGCAAGCTCTTTAATCCACAAAAACTCCTGCTAGACCCTTATGCCCGTAAGATTGTAGGCTCTGTCGATTTAAGCTCTGATGAGGCCTGTGCTTGGTTTAGCTGGGACGATCAGCGGGATAATGCTGATCGGGCACCAAAATCGGTGGTGATCGATAACGAATTTGACTGGCAGGGCGATACCAATCCTTTTACGCCTTGGGCGGATACGGTCATTTACGAGGCCCACGTCAAGGGCTTTAGCCAGCTCAACCCTGCCCTGCCTGAAGCTATCCGTGGCACCTTTGCCGGCCTGGCCCACCCTGCTTCTATTGGGCATTTTAAACGGCTGGGCATTACGGCAGTAGAACTGCTTCCTGTGACCTTTCATATTGATGAAACCCACCTGCAACGGGCAGGCCTGTGTAACTACTGGGGCTATAATGTGCTGGGGCATTTTGCAGTTGATCCCAAATTGGCCAGCGATAAAACTGAGCCACTCAATGAATTTAAACAGATGGTTAAAACCCTACACAGCCATAACATCGAAGTGATTATGGACGTGGTCTTTAACCACACGGCTGAAGCCGGCAAGGACGGGCCAAGCCTCTGCCAGCGGGGAATTGACAATCCTGCCTATTATTGGCTGGATGAAAAAAGTGGCTATGTAAACTGGTCGGGCTGTGGCAACACTCTCAACATCTTTAACCCTGCCACCCTGCGTTGGGTGATTGACTGCCTCTGCTACTGGGTGGAAAAATGCCATATTGACGGCTTCCGTTTTGACCTAGCAGCCGTCTTGGGCAGAACCCCAAGTTTTTCGGAAAAGGCCTCCTTTTTTACCGCCATTCAAAGCAATTCCAAGCTGGCCCACATTAAATTGATTGCCGAGCCCTGGGATATTGGCTGGGGCGGCTATCAACTAGGCTCCTTCCCTAAGCCTTTTGCCGAATGGAACGACCGCTATCGGGACGATATGCGTCGCTTCTTCTTGCAAGAATCGGGCGATTTGGCCAGCTTTGCCCGCCGTTTTGCCGGCAGTGATGATATTTTCGGCAGCCACCGCCTGCCGGCCAATAACATCAACTTTTTAACGGCCCACGATGGCTTTACCCTGCAAGATCTGGTCAGCTACAAGCAAAAACATAACTGGGCCAATGGCGAAAATAACCGAGACGGTCACGGCAATAACATCAGCAATAATTTTGGCATTGAAGGCCCAAGCGACTCACAAGCGGTGCAAGATTTACGAAAATCTGCAAAACAGGCCCTGCTGGCCACCCTCCTCCTTTCAGGTGGCACCCCCATGCTCTTGGCCGGTGATGAATTGGGCCACAGCCAGCAGGGCAACAATAATGCCTACTGCCAAGACAATGAAATAACCTGGCTAGACTGGCAAAAGGCCGACCAAGATCTGATCGATTATGTGGCAGGGCTTATCCAGCTTCGCAAACAAATTAAACTGCTTCACAACAACCAGTGGTGGAGCGAAAAAGAGGTGCAGTGGTTTAGCCCACAAGGCCAGCCGATGGTTCAGGAAAACTGGCACGACCACAGCACAAAAGCACTACAAATTTTGATGGAGGATCTATACTTAGTCCTTATCAACGGCAAACAAGGCCAACAAGACTTCTTATTACCTCAAGGCAAATGGCAGCTGCTTTTAGGCCAAGAACACACGCTGATGACAGATACGCCTGCTGTTACGCTCACCCAAATGGGCGTATGCGTTCTTCAAAAGATTTCATAAACTTTTAACTTTGGAGAATCCCCTATGCTTACACAGGAAATTTCAAACCTAACCTCTATCCGTGACATTACCAACGAAACCCTTGTCCTCATTCTTGCAGGCGGCCGTGGTTCTCGCCTTTATGAGCTAACTGACAAACGAGCCAAGCCTGCGGTTTACTTCGGTGGTAGCCGCCGGATTATCGACTTTGCCTTGTCCAACTGTATCAACTCCAACCTGCTCAAGGTGGGCGTGATTACCCAGTATGCAGCCCACTCGCTCCTGCGTCACTTGCAACGGGGTTGGTCTTTCCTGCCTTATGAGCGCAACCAATATATTGATATGTTGCCAGCCCGCCAACAAATTGATGATACGACTTGGTACCGTGGCACAGCCGATGCGGTTTATCAAAACATGGAAATCATGAAAAACCACTATCGCCCGAAATATGTGGTCATTTTGGCTGGCGACCATATCTACAAGATGGACTACACCCAAATGCTCAAGGATCACGTGGACAGCGGGGCAAAATGTACAGTAGGCTGTATTGAAGTGCCTCGCCACGAAGCCACTGAATTTGGGGTAATGGCCGTGAATGATAAATTACAGGTCAAGGCCTTTGTGGAAAAACCGTCTGACCCACCAGCCATGCCAGACCGTCCGAATTCTTCCCTAGCCTCCATGGGGATCTACGTTTTCAACGCAGACTATCTCTATCAAATGCTAGAAACCGAGGTTTCTAACCCAGACACCTCCCACGACTTCGGCAAGGACATCATTCCAAAAGCCGTGGAACAAGGCGTACTCTATGCCCACCCATTTGAGCGCTCTTGCAAGGGCCGCAATGCTACAGGCTCCATCTACTGGCGTGATGTGGGCACCATTGACAGCTACTGGTCTGCCCATATGGACTTGGTCAGCGAGAAACCAGAACTGGATCTCTACGATGAATCTTGGCCAATCCACGGTCGCCCACAACAAACGGCACCGGCCCGCTTCTTCTACAATAAATCCCGTGACAGAACCCTGGAAAACTCACTGATTTCAGGCGGCTGCGTAATTACCGATGCCGAAATCAGCAACTCAGTTCTCTTTAACCGTGTGCATGTTGAGGGCGAGTCAGTGATTGAGCATAGTGTCGTTCTGCCACAGGTTCACGTGGGCAAAAACTGCATCATTAGACGAGCTGTGATCGACCGCCATTGTGTTATTCCAGACGGTTTACAAATTGGGGTAAACCCAGAAGAAGATGCCAAACGCTTCCGCATCAGCAAGGGCGGGATTGTTTTGGTTTCTCGGAAGATGTTGGAGAAGTTGAAGTAAGGTAGAATATACCCCTCTAACAATTCCCCCCTTTGAAAAAGGGGGGCTAGGGGGATTTAGCTACCTACAAGCGGGGCAAAATTTACTCATTTTTGCAAATTTAAGATTGTTCTCTGTTTTCACTTCCGTAAAAATCTCCCCTAACCCCTCTTTTTCAAAGAGGGGAACTGATCGAGCGGAAAATCAATTCTTCACTTTTATTACCTTATACAGGAAAACACCAAATGAAAATCCTCCATATTTGCTCGGAAATGTATCCGCTGATTAAGACAGGCGGCCTGGCTGATGTTATGGGTGCCCTACCCTATGCCCAGCAGGCGGCAGGTGATGATGTTCGTGTCCTTATTCCCTACTACCCACAAGTGGCCGAAAAGATTGGCGAAACCGTGGAGGTCACCACAGTCGGCACCTTTGCAGGCGTGGTTACCCTGCGTTTTTCCTACTTCAACGGCTTGGGCGTTTACTTAATTGACGCACCTCATCTTTTCGCCCGCCACGGCAACCCTTATCACGATGCCAACTACCAAGACTACCAGGACAACTACAAACGCTTTGCCCTCCTAAGCCTGATCGGCGCCCAAATTGCCTCAGGCCTAGACTGGTGGTGGGGCCGTGCAGACGTGCTCCACGCCCACGACTGGCAGGCAGGTCTAGCCTGTGCCTACCTCAAACACTGGCAAAGCCCAGTGAAAAGCGTCTTTACCATTCACAACATCGCCTATGCTGGCCGCTTCCAAGCCCATCATTTAGCCGAACTTGGCCTGCCTTGGCACCATTTCTCCACCAATGGCCTGGAATTTTACGGCGAGATGTCCTACCTCAAGGCCGGGCTTTATTTTGCCGATCGGATCACTACCGTCAGCCCAACCTATGCCCGTGAGATCTGCGAACCAATTGCCGGCGGCGGTATGCACGGCCTGTTGCTAACTCGTCAATATGAAGGACGGTTACGGGGCATTCTAAATGGGGTGGATGAAATGGTATGGAACCCGGCCTCAGATAGCAGTATCGTAGCCAACTTCACAGCCCAAGACCTGCAAGGCAAGGCCATCAACAAGGCCAAACTGCAAGAATATTTCGGCCTGCCGCAAGATCCAAGCAAGATGCTTATGGTGATGGTCACCCGCTTGACCGAACAAAAAGGGGCGGACTTCCTGCTCTACTATATCGACCGTGTTATGGCACTGGATGTGCAATTAGTGGTGCTAGGCTCTGGCTCGCCTGACTTGGAACACTTCTTGCGGGAAGCTCAGGCCCGTTACCCAGAGCAGATCGGGGTCAAAATAGGCTATGACGAAGCCCTGTCCCACCAGATTATTGCAGGGGGTGATGTGATCTTAGTCCCAAGCCGCTTTGAACCGTGTGGTTTAACGCAATTATATGGTTTGAAATACGGCACACTACCACTGGTTCGCCGCACAGGTGGCCTAGCCGATACGGTAGTCGATAGCTCCAAGGAAAACATCGAAAACCACACCGCCACCGGCTTTGTCTTTAACGATCCGAATGCCGAAGGCTTCCTTGAGGCCGTCACCCGAGCCAGCCAGCTCTGGGCCAAACCAAACCTTTGGGCAAGCGTTCGCCAAAATGCTCTGGCTCAAGATTTTGGCTGGGGCAAGGTGGCAGGGCAATATCAGGCCCTCTACTACGAGATTTAAGAGGCTCTACCAAAATAAGCGGGGCAGGAAAGCAAAAAACTTGCAAACCTGCCCCGCTATTTTTCTGCCCTTAAGCCGAGATAAAATCTTCTAAGTTCACTACCTTATCACAACTCTTTTCAATCAAATGCTGATCGTGGCTGACAATCATCAGGGCACAGTTTCGGGCTCGGCACTGATTGACCAAGAGGCTAATGACCTCTTGCTGAGTGATAGGGTCCAGCCTTGATGTAACTTCATCGGCAAAGAGCAAGACTGGCTCCAGCAAGAGGGCGCGTAGAATAGCCACCCTTTGTAGCTCGCCACCTGACACTGTATCTGCTGTGCGATTAAGCAGCTCTGGATTGAGGCCTAATTGTTCCAGCAAGGCAGGGATGAGGCTGCGATCTAACTTGTGGTAGTTGATCACATCATCCAGCAGGGTTTGTAAACTCACATTGGGGGCAAAGGCCTCGGGCGGATCTTGGTAGAGCTTAAGCACCTGGTGCTTCTTGTGGCAGGTAGAATGCCAGACCACCTGGCCTGATGTTGGTTTGAGCAAGCTACAAAGCACATCGGCAAGCGTGCTTTTGCCAATCCCACTTGGGCCGACAATACCTAGAATTTGGCCCTTATTGAGATCGAAGGAGAGATTCTTGAAGAGAGTGCGTTTGCCACGAGCAACAGTAAGATTTTTAACAGAAAGTAGCCGCTTATCGCTCCCTTCAAGTGAGGCGGAAAGGCTTTCCCAATATTTCGGATCCGCTCCAATCAAGGCCTGAGTATAGGGATCTTGCGGCTGATTCAAAATCTCCTCCGCTCTGCCCTGCTCCAGTAGTTTCCCTTTCTTCATCACCATAATTTCCCCACCCAAGGCCTCTGCCACCTCAATATCGTGGGTAATGGTCAGCAAACCACCACCCTGCTGGTAGGCTGCCTTGAGCAGGTCAATCACACTCTGCTTGCTAAGGGGATCTAGCCCCTTGGTCGGTTCATCGGCCAGCAGAATTTTGCCGCCCGAAGCCGTGGCAATAGCAAAGGAGGCACGCTGTGCCATACCGCCCGAAAGCTGGTGGGGGTAGCGGTTTTGGGCCTCTTTTAGGTCTAGGGATTGCAGATAATCAGCCGCCTGATTGTGGGCGGTTTGGCTGTCTAACCCTGCGACAAAGTGGTAGCTTTCCCAAACCTGTTTATTGATGGCCATAATGGGGTCAAGCGAGCGGCGGGGCTCCTGTGGCAGCATGACCAAGGTCTTGCCCCACAAGCGGTCAAATTTGTCCGACATTTTGCAAGATTCCATCTCAATTTCACCGCTTGCAGTCAAGCCTTCGGGGAGAGCGCCCATAATGGCCTGAATCAGCAGGCTCTTGCCTGAGCCAGTTTCGCCTAAAATGGTAATATTTTGCCCGGCCTCTAGGCTCAGGCTAATGGGCTCAACTAAGGTCAAGCCTTCGGTCGTTTGTACGCTGACTTGGTTAATGTTTAACAAGGCCATTATTTGACCCTCCCTGATAGCAGTTGCAGACTTAAGACCAGTAAAAAGACCGCCAGCACCGGCTGGGCGAAGATCCAAGGGGCTTCGTAATAATAAGGGAAGAGTTCGGTCATCATCAACCCCAGTTCGGCCGTTGGCGGACGAAGCCCCACGCTGACAAAGCCGAGTGTAGCCAGGGCTAAAATCGCATTGCCCAAGGAGAAGGCTGATAAGGTAGCCACCATAGGCAAGAGCCGTGGGAAAAGGTGGCGTTTAAAGCAGTACCAGAGCGGCATCCCCATCAAACGAGAGGATTGGATTTCGCTACTAGAAGCCAGTGTGCTACTAATGGCTCGCACCACCCGGAAAAATTCCACCCACATAACGAGTGAAATCCCCAAATAAAGCGTCCAAAAAGCCCCTGGAGCAAGGGAGGCAAAGAGCAAAATGAGCAACAAGCCCGGCAGAGCCATAATCAGATCGCAGAGGAAGCTCAAGGCTCGGTCCAACCAACCGCCAAAAAACCCAGCCAAAATGCCCAGTAAAAGCCCAGCCACCAAGGCACAAGCCACACTAAAAAGCGACAAGCCAAAGGAGAGACGAATGGCCGAGGCTAGGCGAGCCAGCATATCCCGGCCTAGATGATCGGTGCCCAGCCAGCTTTCACTGCTGGGTTCTGCCAAGAGATTAGTCAGATCCTGGAAGCTCATATCCATGGGGTAAAAATAGGGCTGTAGGCAGGCAAGGCCCAAAAGTAGGGCGAGGATGGCTGCCCCGATTTTTTGTGCAAGGGTTAATCTCATTGTTTTTCTCCAATCCGTGGGTCGATCCACTGGCTAAGCAAATCCGCACACATATTAAGCAGAACGAACAAACCGCCCATCACCAAGGCCGTGCCCTGAATCATGGGCACATCACGGGCGACAATGGCGTGTACGAGGGCATGGCCACTGCCCGGCCAGGCAAAGAGGCTTTCGACAATTACGACCCCTTCAATCAAATAAACCAACTGCACCGCATGGTAGGCAATGACTGGAATGGCGATATTGCGAATGCCGTGGCGAACAAAGGTCTGCCAGCCACTCAAGCCCTTGAGACGAGCGAATTGGTAGTAGTCAGACTGCTTGACCTGCACCATGGCCTGTCGTGTTACCCGCACTGACACCGCACTCAGCCCCAAGGCCAGGGTGAGGGCTGGCAGGACGAAATGCTGCCAAGAACCGTAACCGCCAGCCGGCAACCATTGCAGATTGACGGCAAAGAGGCTAATCAGGCCGATGGCAATAATAAAGGCCGGTAGGGAGCGAAAAAGCGTGCTGAAAACCAACATTAGGCGGTCAAAAAAGCCATTAGGCTTGCGGGCGGAGAGTACACCCAAGGCCGGGCCGATTAAGAGAGCTAAAATCAAGGCAACGATGGCCAGGCTCAGGGTATGGCCGAATTGGTGCTGGATTTCGCTCCAGACCGAATCGCCTGTGACTAATGACTTGCCTAGGTTAAATTGGGCCAAATCCAAGAGCCAAGAAAAGTAGCTCTGCCACCAGGGTTGATCCAGGGCTAATTCAGCCCGCACGGCATCGGCTGCGGCAGAGTCCAACATATCATAACCGTAACGGCTGGCCGCAATGCGGTAGGCCATATCGCCCGAGAGTTGGCGGGTTAGAATAAAGGTTAGGGTTCCCACCGACCAGATCACAAGCAGGAGCTGGCTTAAGCGGCGGAGGAGGATAGAGGGCATGGGGCTTTCCTTAAC